>NZ_BAABFC010000001.1:0-515844 GCF_039540575.1 Pseudaeromonas paramecii | reverse complement strand
AGTATTAATGTGTTCGCCGTCGTCTAAATCGGACCTCTCCGAGGCCTGCCTCGGCGAGTGCAACAATTTATTCTGCGGCATTTTGCCACCTATCCACGGGTAGCCAGCCGCCTAGTTCCATTTAGTAAGCTTTATTTTCTATGCAACCCATTGTCTTGACAGTGGAAATTTCGACGATTTTTTTGCGTCTGTGGATAGGCGGCAAATTGGCCACCTATCCCGCAGTGGGACCTGATCGTGTTCTTATTGATCATTTACACAGTGGTTTCCCTGTGGTTTTTGGCTTGGTTTCTGACCCGATGCAGACGCTACCGCCCCTGAGTCTCAGCCCTCACACTGCTGCTTGCACCACATCCTTGTGAGTCTCTATCCTAACCTGCCTTTGCGAACTTTGACATGCGAGTAGGTCACATTTGGCAATCTGTCAAAGTGGCTGGCTGGGGGCAATGTTGGGCTTCGCTTCTGCTCAGTGCCAACCTACGTGTGAAGTCCGTTCCGCCTTGGCTGCTTGGGCGTTCGGTATCCGGCGCAATACGCTTTGCTATTGCGCCCTACGGGGCTTGAGCAAATTGATTAATCGGCGGCGTCTCAGGGGCTGGCTAACGGGATCTGGCTCCCCTCTGTCTGGCCGAGGTGGCAGCGGGGGATAGGCGACGAGGCAGGAGGCCGAGTCAGCCATCGCCGTGTCTGGAACACGTCGATGGCGGGCCGTGATTCCCCGATGACGCCGAGGGAAGCCGCAGGCCCGGACAGCGGGGAGTGCCGGGTTCGCCAAGGGGGCGGCACGAGCCCCCTTGGCACGCCCCCGTGCCTGCGGAGAAGGTAAAGGAACCATTGCTGACAAAGGGCGGAACGGCCCAACCGCTACATCAGTCCCGCACCAGCGGTATCGGCAAAGTCTCGCTGCCCGACAGGGCGCAACGGGCAAAGCTTTTCTGGATAAATAACCTCAACGAAGGTGAGCCAGCCCAATGCTGACCCCACCCCAACCCTCCCCTTGGCAGGGGAGGGAGCCAGTGTTCAATCCCGCATCCGGCGGCTATTGCCCCCGGCTGTCCAGCTGCGCCAGCAGCTCCCTCATTTCCTCGGCCATCACAGGCCGCACTCGCCGTGCCACTTCCTGACCGTCTTTTAGCAGGATCAGCGTCGGCCACAGCTTGACCTTGAAGGCGCGGCCGAGGGGCTTGCCCTTGCCGTCATAGAGCTTGAGATGGGGCAGCTGGGGATAATCGGCCATGGCGGCCTGCACCGCCCGCGCACCGGCCTGGCAGTGCATGCACCAGGGCGCGCCAAATTCCAGCAGCAGCGCCCCCGGCTGCCCACTGACCTGCTCCAAGCTGGGCGCATCTTCGGAATAGTCGGGGTTATAGCCCTTGCAGAGATTGTCCATACGATCCTCTTCTTGCCAAAAATGTGGCTGTTACTTGTTCATAGCGGTAGTTATTCAACCAGACCAACCAAATCAATGCCAAGCCTGCCGCCCTTAGTACGGAACCGTGTTTAGTCAGCGTCTTTGCTTTTTGGAGTAAATCCATCACCAACATTCGACGTCTGGGCTGCTTACGGGATCCGTCTCCCCTCTGTCTGGCCGAGTCGACTGCGATGGTCGGGCGGTGCGGCAGGGAGGCCGCACCAGTCATCATCATGCATGGGCCAAACCGAGATGGGACGGGATTGAGTATCCCGGCCCGGTTTGGCGCGAGGGCAGGGATAGCCCGAGCGGGATGCGGAGCCAGGGAGGGCGAAGCGGCGTCGATGGCGGGCCGTTATCCCCCGGAGATGACGAGGGAAGCCGCAGGCCCAGACAGCAGGGAGTGCCGGGGCCAAACCGGATCCGGGACGGGATTGACAATCCCGGTCCCGGTTTGGCGCGTAGGGCAGGAGCCCGGAGCGGGTCGTTAGTCAGGGATGCGTTGCCAAGGAAGGCGATGCCGGCATGAGCCCCCTTGGCACGCCCCCGTGCAGCGGGAGGTTGGAAAGGCGTTGTGGCTGACAAGGGCGGAACGGATAAAGCCCAATCTGAGCCGCCGGATCACAACGGCCAAGCGACCCCACCCTCAAGACCTATCTGCCGCCAGGCAGCTAGCTCCCTGCCGCCAGGCTCCAGGGCCCCTCGGGCATCTGGGCCACCTGCTCCAGCAGCCACTGGCGGAAGGCGCGGATCCGCGGGCGTTCGGCGTTCTCCTTGCCGCACAGGAAGAAGTAGCGCCGGCGGGAGGGGATCTGCAGGGCGAAGGGTTGCACCAGCTCGCCGCGATTAAGCCGGGGGGCGGCCAGCAGGCCGCGGCCCATGGCCACGCCCACCTGGTTCATGGCCGCCGCCAGGGTGAGATCGAAGTGGTTGAAGATGTCACAGCGCTGCTGGATGTCCAGCGCCAACCCGGCGGCACTGAGCCACTGCTGCCATTCGTCGTACACGGCGTCCGGGTGCAGGGCCTCCACATCGTGCAGGAAGCGGCAGCCGGCCAGGGCGGCCGGGTTGTCCCACAGGCCGTGCTCGTCGGCGTAGCGGCGGGCGCACACCGGGCTCAAGGTCTCGCCAAACAGCGGCAGGCACTGCACCCCGGGCTGGGGATGCTCGTCGTAATAGATGGCGGCGTCCACCGGATCGCGGTTGAAGTCCAGCAGGCTGGCCCGCACCCGGACCCGCAGCTGGATATGGGGGTACTGGCGGTGAAAGTCCGCCAGCCGCGGCACCAGAAAGTGGCGGGCGAAGGTGGGCACCACCCCCACCACCAGCAGGCCGGTGGCGCTGCCCTTGTCGATGCTGTCCAGCTCGTCATACAGGCGACCGAGGCCGGCGTGGATCACCTCGAACAGCCGGCGCCCCTCGTCGGTGAGGCTCAGCTGGCGCGGGGTGCGCAGGAACAGGGCGTAGCCCAACTGCTCTTCGAGGCTGCGGATGCGGTGGCTGATGGCGCTCTGGGTCAGCATCAGCTCGTCGGCGGCGCGGGTGAAGTTCAGGTGGCGGGCGGCGCACTCGAAGCATTGCAGGGCCGACAGGCTGGCGCGGCGCAGCAGTTGGGCCGTCTTGCCCACGGCTAAGGGGGTGTCGGTCATGGGGAGGCCTCGGGGGAGTAGTGGTATGAATTTTACTCATGCCTGTGGCAAATATTGTGCGCTGCCATGAATTTTTTAGGGCGACTAGACTGACGCTATTGCGATTAAGAGGAGCAAGGCCATGAAAGACGCATTGAAGATCGCCATCATAGGCGGCGGTTCCACCTACACACCCGAGATCATCGAGGGGTTCCTGAACCGGCTGGACCAACTGCCCATCAAGGAGCTGTGGCTGGTGGACTGCGAGGCGGGCTGGGAGAAGGCCCAGGTGGTGGCGGATCTGGCCCGGCGCATGATCCGGCGGGCCGGCGATCCCTTCAGCCTGACCCTGGCCCTGGACCGGGCCGCGGCGCTGCGGGGGGCCGATTATGTCTGTACCCAGTTTCGGGTGGGGCTTATTCCGGCGCGGATCAACGACGAGCGCACGGCCCTCAAGTACGACATGATTGGTCAGGAGACCAACGGGGTGGGGGGCTTTGCCAAGGCGCAGCGCACCATACCCGTGATCCTGGATATCTGCCGCCAGATGGAGGCCCTGTGCCCGGAGGCCTGGCTCATCAACTTCACCAATCCCTCCGGCATGGTCACAGAAGCTGTGCTCAAGCACAGCAACATCAAGGTGGTGGGGCTGTGCAACGTGCCTGTGCTCACCGAGAAGGGGGTGGAGCAGATGCTGCAGGTGGCGCCGGGTCAGTGCCAGATCCAGGTGGCCGGGCTCAATCACTTCATCTACATACGTCACGCCTGGCTCAACGGTCAGGACAAGCTGCCGGAGCTGCTGGCGCGGGTGGCCGAGGATCCCGATGCCCTGCGGCCCAAGAACATACCGCCGTTCAAGTGGGATCCAGATCAGCTCAAGAACCTGGGGGTGATCCCCTGCTGCTATCACCGCTACTACTACCTGCCCGATGAGATCATGCAGCACGAGCTGGAGCATGAGAAACGCGAAGGCACCCGGGGCGAGGTGGTGGCCCGGCTGGAGGAGCAGCTGCTGGCGCGCTACCGGGATCCCAAGCTGGACATCAAGCCGCCGGAGCTGGCCCAGCGGGGTGGGGCCTACTACTCGGATGCCGCCTGCGAGCTCATCAGCGCCATCCATAACGACAAGCGCACCATAATGCACGTCAACGTGCGCAACAACGGCGCCATCAAGGAGCTGCCGGCGGACTGTGCGGTGGAGGTGAGCTGCGTCATCACAGGCAACGGCCCTGTGCCGCTCAACGTCGAGCCCTTCGCCAATCCGGCCATCGTCGGCCTGCTGCGGCTGATGAAGGCCTTCGAGGAGCTGACGGTAGCGGCGGCCGTCACCGGGGATTACGGCACCGCCTTGCAGGCCTTGACCCTGAACCCCATGGTGCGCAAGGGACCTGTGACCCGGCAGGTACTGGATGATCTGCTGGCGAGCAATGCCGCCTACCTGCCCCAGTACGCCCACCTGCGGCGCTGATCAGTCCGGCAATTTTATACAAAGCTCCCGTGCCGGCCTTGGGCTATGATGGGCCGGCACACAGGAGGGCAGTATGCAGAAGCCATCGCAGGAGCAGGCCTGTTATCGACAGGCACAGGTGCTGGGCGGACTGGAGCTGCTGGACGCCAGCTACCACAGGCAGAACTTTTCTCGCCATACCCATGAGGGCTACACGCTAGGGGTCATAGAGACAGGTGCCCAGCGTTTCTTTCGCACCGGGGCCAACCATGTGGCGCCGCGCCACAGCATCATTCTGGTCAACGCCGACGAGGTGCATAACGGCCAATCGGCCACCGCCGAGGGCTGGAGCTACCGCGCCTGCTATCCCACGCCGCAACAGTTTGCCGCCCTGGCCCGCCAGGCGGGGCTGGCCGGCGCCCCCTATTTCCCGTCCGCCGTGGTGGCCGATGCCGATCTGGCGCTGCGGCTGCGGCAGCTGTTTGCCCTGCTGGCCGGCCCCCACAGCCGCTTGCAGGCCGAGAGCCTGCTCTATCCCGTGTTGCTGGATCTGATGTGCCGCCACGGTCGCCGTCCCGCCGCCCTGGCCGAGTCCGCACCGGCCCGGGACCGGCTGGCCCGGGTCAAGGCCTGGCTGGATGAGACGCCCCAGGCGGATCTGAGCCTGACGCAGTTGGCGGATCTGGCGGCCATGAGCCCCTTTCATCTGCTGCGCCAATTTGGTCGCCGCTATGGCCTGCCACCCCATGCCTACCAGATCCAGGCCCGCCTGCGCCTAAGCCGGGCGCTGATCCGCCAGGGCATGCCGCTGCTGGAGGTGGCGCCGGCCTGCGGCTTTCACGATCAGAGCCATCTGCACCGGCACTTCAAGCGGGCCATGGGGCTGACCCCGGGCCAGTTCGCCGCCGCGGTACAAGGCAAGAAGATACAAGTCTGCGGCGCGTCAGCGCGCTAAGCTCGGCGTTTTGCTGGCTTGTCGCTTGTCGCCATCGCGCCTTGCCCGTTTCCCTTATCGAGTCCTTGTCATGTCCCAGTCGCTTTCCGATCCCGCGCCCCAGGCGCACCCCGTTCACTCCCGCTGGCTATCTGCCTGGCGGGGGGCCCGCAGCATGCTGCCCCTCACCCTGGCGGTCACCCCCTGGGGGATACTGGCCGGTGCCCTGGCCATGGACGCGGGCCTGGCGCCCTGGCAGGGCCAGGTCCTGTCGGTGCTGGTGTTTGCCGGCGCCGCCCAGCTGGTGGCCATCGGCATGGTGCAGTCCCAGCTGGGCTGGCTGCCCATCCTGGCCACCACGGCCCTCATCACGGCCCGCCACCTGCTTTACGGCATGGCCTGGCGCCTTACCTTGCTGCCGCTCTCCCGGCCCTGGCGGCTGGGGCTGGGCTTCCTGCTCACCGACGAGCTGTTCGCCCTGCATACCGTCGACCGGCTGAAGGCCTTCGACCCCTGGTTTGCCCTGGGGGCGGGCTTGAGCTTTTATCTGGGCTGGAATCTGGCCACCCTGGTGGGGGTGGTGGCGGGTCACAGCCTGCCGGATCTCACCCACTGGGGGCTGGACTTTGCGGTGGTGGCCACCTTCATCGCCCTGGTGCTGCCCGGCTGCCGCAGCCGGGCGGTGTGGGGCTGTGTGCTCAGCGCCGCCGGCTTGTCGGTGGTGGGGGCGCTGTACTTTCCCCAGGTAGGGCTGCTGGTGGCGAGCCTGGGGGGCATGGCGGTAGGTTATGGCCTGAGTCGGCGGGCTGATGCCAGGGAGAGCAGAGGATGAGTCTGGGTCTTATTTTGGCCATGGCGGCCCTGGTGTTTGGCAGCCGTTACCTGTTTTTGGTGCGGCGTCTGCCGCTGCGGCTGGGCCCCCGCACCCTGCGCTTCTTGAGCTTCGCCTCGCCGGCGGTGCTCACCGCCATCTGGGTGCCCCTGGTATGGGTGCGAGACGGGGCGCTGGACACCCGGCTGACCAACCCCTACCTGCTGGCGGCCCTGGTGGCCATGGGGCTGGCCCTGGGGCAGCGCCACACCCTGGTGACCGTGCTGGGCAGCCTGCTGGCCTTCTTCTGCCTGCGGCACTGGGGCTAGCTGGCACAAAAAAACGCCCCGGGAAACCGGGGCGTCTGCTGGGAAGGTGAAGCAAGGGGTCTGGCGCTAGAGCTTGAGGCCGTGCAGCAGCTGGGTCAGCTCCCGCGCCGTCACCATCAGGTTCTGGGTGCCGGCCACCGTGCTGGCGGTGGACTCCTCCACCTGCATGGACTGGCTGCGTACCTCTTCCAGGTTCTGGGCGATGTCCGCCGCCACCGAGCTCTGCTGCTCGGAGGAGGTGGCGATCTGGGCGCTCATCTCGAACACCGACTCGCTGTAGCTGGCGATGCGCTCTATGTCGTGGCCCACGGTGCTGATGAGCTCCCGACTCTCGGCAGCCTTCACCACGGTTTTCTCCATGATGTTGTTGAGATCGCTGGTGCCCGATTGCAGCTCCTCGATCATCTGCTGTATCTCCACCGTGGCCTGCTGGGTGCGGCCCGCCAGGGTGCGCACCTCGTCCGCCACCACAGCAAAGCCGCGGCCCTGCTCACCGGCCCGCGCCGCCTCGATGGCGGCATTGAGCGCCAGCAGGTTGGTCTGGCCTGAGATGGCGTTGATCACGGTCACCACCTCGTTGATCTTGTTGGCCCGGCTGGTGAGCTGCTCCACGGCACTGGAGGCGTGGCTGATCTCGTCGGCCAGGGTCTGGATGGAGTCTATGGTCAGGTTGACGCGGCTGGCTCCCTGGGTGGCCTCCTCGCTGGAGAGGCGGGTCTGGGTGGAGGTGTCGTTGGCATTGCGCGCCACCTCGCGGATGGCGGCGGTCATCTGCTCCATGGCGGTGGCAAGCGAGTCCAGATACTGGCGCTGGGACTGGGCGATGCCCTGACCCTCGGCGGCGGCATCGCGGAATTCGTCGGCAAACATCTCCAGGGCCTCGGCGCTGTCGTTCACCCGGTGCAGGGTGCGCTGCTGCCGCTCGGCCACCTGATCCAGGTAGCCGGCCACCACGGTGAATTCATCCCGGGCCGCCGGCAGGGCCATGCGTACCCGCATGTCGCCCTCGGACAAGCGCTGCAGGGCCGAGATGAGATCATAGAGGCTGTGGCGCATGTATTGGCCCAGCAGCAGTGTGATGGGGCCCATGATGAGCACGGCCAGCAGCAGGACGAAGAGGGTGCTGCCCTGATGCGCCCACAGGCTGGATTGGCTCAGATCCAGGGTGCCGGTGACATACTGGCCACTGGGGCTTTGGGCCGTGTAGCGGAGGAGGTCACCCTCTTCAAGCTTGCCCGGAGCGCCTGTCTTGCTCAGACTCAGATTGGCGGGCAGCTTGCCCGCCAGCTCGCCCTCGGTACCGATGAGCTTGGCGGCCAGCTCAACCTGACCCACCAAGGCGGCATAATCGTCCGCGTCACGCAGCTGTTGGTTGTTGGCCAGGGTCACACCCATCACCAGCACCAGCACCAGCAGGGGCAGCCAGAAGATGAGCCAGAATTTTTCGGCGATGGTGAGGCGGGTGAGCAAGGGATGAAGCCATTTCATCTTGGGTTTTTTTATCATTCTTGGCATCTCGTATGAAAGGAAGAAAGAAAACCCTTTCATTCTAGCGATCTGGCGGAATAACCGCAGTATGGGGGGATCACAAAATGTCTCAACGGTGTGTGCGTGCTCGGGTGTTTGGCCTGGTACAGGGGGTGGGGTTTCGCTACTTCACCCAGCGCGAGGCCAGCCGGTTGGGCCTGGTGGGCCGTGCCAGCAACCTGGCCGATGGTTCCGTCGAGGTGTTGGCGGCCGGGGAGGCCGAGCAGGTGGCAAGTCTGCTTAGCTGGCTGCACAGCGGTCCGCGCACCGCCAGCGTCGAGCGTGTGCAGTTGGAGGAGCTGGCCGAGCTGGATCGGGACTATGACGGCTTCTTCGCCCATTGAGCAGCTGCAGCAGGCGCTGGAGCAACAGATCAGCCAGCTGACTCGTCTGCTGGCGCAGCCCGACTGGCAGGCCGACGACTGTCACGATTTTCGGGTCTGCGTCCGTACCCTGCTCAGTGCGTGTCCCTTACTGGTGCTGGCCAATCCCTGGCGACCCAGCCTGGCGCCGCGGCTGAAGGCGCTGATCCAGGCCAGCAATGCCCAGCGTGACTGGGAGGTGCGCCTTGGCTGGCTGGCCCGCTGGCCCGAGGCCACCCGCTGGCAGCAGCGGTTGTTGGCCCAGCGACCGCAGAGCGCCGGGCGGCCCGATGCCGAGGCGAGCCGTCGCCTGCTGGCCGGTTTGAGTGCCCACCGTCAGGATCTGGCTCAGGCCCTGAGCCTGCCGTGGGACGCCTGGCTCGCCCGCTATCAGGCCCAGGCGGTGGAACGGGTCATGGCCAGTTATGAACGGCTCCAGGCAGGAAAACCGGCGCGTTACCATGGCTTGCGACTGGCCATCAAGCGGCTGCGTTATCTGAGGTGGCTGCTGGGGGCGACGCCGGACCAGCTGGCGCCCTTGCGCCACTGGCAGACGGCATTGGGGGAGATCTCGGATCTGACGGGCTTGGCCCAGTGGCTCAAGGGGCAAGGCAGTCACCGCTTGCGCCGTGAGGTGGCGGCGGCATCCTGGCTGCGCCAGGTGCGCTTGTTGGGGCAGCGGCAGGCGCTCTGGGATATTTGCCAGGCGATGACTACCGCTGCAGATTAAGGTTTAGTTGCAGCAGCCGCCACGGCGCAGGTTCACCAGGGCGATGACCAGGGCCACCAAGAGGTAGGCGCCGAAGATCAGGATCAGCCATTGGGGCATCTCCCAGCTCAAGAAGGACCATTGCCGTTCGGAGCAGTCGCCAGTGGCCTGAAACATCCAGGGCATCCAGCTGTCCAGCGGCAGGTCAGCCGGGAAGGTGGGGAACAGGGGGCAGGACTTGAAGGGGGAGGGATGCAGCTGCAGATCCGTGTGCTTCAACGCCAGCTGCAGACCCCGCAGGGCACTCAAGCCCCACAGCAGCAGGGCGCCCCAGCGCAGGATGAACCAGCGCGGGTTGATGAGGGCCAGCAGGGCCGCCGCCAATATTCCCAAAAAGGCAATCCGTTCGTCGATGCACAGCACACAAGGCTGCAGATCCAGCACGTGCTGGAAATAGAGGCCGCACAGCTCAAAGGCCAGGATAGAGAGCGCGAGCAGCGCCCAGCCGGTACGTCTGGCGCTAAAGGCTTGAAGGGTGGCGAACATGGTGATTCCTGATGAGAGACGAGTGGCTGATTAGAAAATAAAAACCGCTAAAAATAAAGGACCCAGCGGGTCCTTTATCGGTTAATTGCGTGACTGATCAATGGCCTGCCGGTGCGGCGGCGGGGCTAGCCGTCGCCACGTGGTGGCTGATCCAGCCCATGTCATAGAAGCTCTGGGTCAGATCCGGTAGCAGGAACATGATGCCGGCCAGACCCACCAGGGTCAGCACTATGGTGTAGGGCAGGGCCATCCAGACCATGCGACCGTAGGAGAGGCGAACCAGGGGCGCCAGGGTGGAGGTCAGCAGGAACAAGAAGGCGGCCTGGCCGTTGGGGGTGGCCACCGACGGCAGGTTGGTGCCGGTGTTGATGGCGATGGCCAGCATGTCGAACTGATCCCGGCTGATGGTGCCGTTCATCCAGGCCTGTTTCACCTCTGTGATGTAGACGGTGCCGACGAACACGTTGTCACTGACCATGGAGAGCAGGCCGTTGGCCAGGTAGAACAGCGGCAACTGGGTTTCGGCCGGGGCATTGAGCACCCACTGGATCACAGGCACGAACAGGTGCTGATCCACGATCACCGCCACTATGGTGAAGAAGACACACAAGAGGGCGGTGAAGGGTAGGGACTCGGTGAAGGCCTTGCCGATGGCATGCTCCTCGGTCACGCCGGTGAAGGCAGTGGCCAGCACGATCACCGACAGGCCGATGAGACCCACCGCCGCCAGGTGCAGCGCCAGGCCCAGCACCAGCCAGACACAGATCACCGCCTGCACCGCCAGCTTGACCTTGTCCCGGGTGGTCAGATTGGCATCTTCATGCTCATCGTATTCCTTGAGGATGCGATAGACGGAGTCCGGGATCAGGGCGCCGTAGCCAAACCAGCGGAATTTCTCCACCAGGATGCACACCAGCAGACCGCAGATGAACACGGGCACAGAGACAGGGGCCACCCGGATGGCGAATTCGGCGAAGTGCCAGCTGGCCTGCTCACCTATGATGAGGTTCTGCGGTTCGCCCACCAGGGTACAGACGCCCCCCAGGGCGGTCCCCACCCCGGCGTGCATCAGCAGGCTGCGCAGGAAGGCGCGGAACTGATCCAGATCGTTCTTGTGATGATCCTTGACGGTATCATCGTTGCTCATGTCGTGATCCGCCGGGTGCTCTGAGGCCACCTTGTGGTAGATGCCGTAGAAGCCCACCGAGATGCTGATCACCACCGCCAGCACGGTCAGGGCATCCAGGAAGGCAGACAGGAAGGCGGCCATCAGGCTGAAGGCCAAGGAGAGTGCCACCTTGGAACGCAACCGCACCAGCAGCTTGGTGAAGACGTAGAGCAGCAGTTGCCGCACGAAGTAGATACCGGCCACCATGAACATCAACAGCAGTATGACCTCCAGGTTGGCCGCCACCTCGTGCTTGACCTGCGCGGTACTGGTCATGCCGATGGCGATGGCCTCCAAGGCCAGCAGACCACCGGGTTGCAGCGGATAACACTTGAGGGCCATGGCCAGGGTGAAGATGAATTCAGCCACCAAGACCCAACCGGCCACGAAGGGATCCAGGCTGAACAACAGGGGATTAACCAACAAGAAGGCCAGAATGCTCATCTTGTACCACTTGGGCGCACTGCCAAGGAAATTGAGGGCAAAAGCCCTGCTCAAACTTATATTCATTGCGTTTTCTCTAAATTGGCCACGATTAGTTGTTATTTCCCTTATGGCGCGCGGTACGTGGTGGGGCGCCAAGCTAGGGAGTGTAAACAAATTGGCTGTCATGCCCTAACACAATAGCCGAGAAATGAGCCAGATTTGAGCTGGCTCAAACAGTTACAGTCAGCTGAGTCCAACTGGTCGCACCTGTGCTTGTTACATTTATGGCGCCTTTGTTATCATCGCCGCTGTTTTTACACCAACGAGCAATGACATGGTCATCAAAGCCCAAAGCCCGGCTGGATTTGCCGAAGAGTACATCATCGAATCCATCTGGAATAACCGCTTCGCCCCCGGCACCATATTGCCTGCCGAACGTGAGCTTTCAGAGTTGATTGGCGTGACCCGCACCACCTTGCGGGAGGTGCTGCAGCGCCTGGCGCGGGATGGCTGGCTGACCATTCAGCATGGTAAGCCGACCCGGGTGAATAACTTCTGGGAGACCTCGGGGCTCAACATCCTGGAGACCATAGGTCGATTGGATCAGGAGAAGTTTCCGGCGCTGATCGATCAACTGCTCTCCGCCCGCACCAACATCAGTGCCATCTTCTTGCGCGGTGCGGTGAAGAACAATCCGGACATGGTGCAGAGTCTGGTCACCGGCGCGCCGGATCTGACCGAGCAGCCCGACGAGTTTGCCGACTTCGATTACCGCCTGTATCACCAACTGGCCTTTGCCTCCGGCAACCCCATCTATGCCCTGATCCTCAACGGTTTTAAGAGTCTGTACAGCCGGGTGGGACGCATCTATTTTGCCGAGGTGCAGGCGCGGGAGCTGGCCTATGGTTTCTACCAGAAGCTGGGGGAGCTGGCGCAGCAGCGTGACGCCGATGCGGTGGTCTACCTGGTGCGGCAATATGGCGCCCAGTCCGGTGTGCTCTGGGCGCGCTTGAAGCAGAAGATGTCGGTCAATCTCGAGGAGGTTTGAGCCAGCAGCTTTCCTCACGCCAGCCCGTGGGATGCCTCCACTGGCGTCGGGCAGCGACCCAACAGGCGCAGATCCCCCTCTGCGCCTTCTTCTTCCAAGGTGACGGCAAAGCCCCATAAGCGGTGCAGGTGTTTGAGCACCTCAGGGTGGCTCTCATCCAGCGGCACCCGCTGGTGGGGCACGTAGCGCAGCCGCAGGGTTCTGTCACCCTTCAGATCCACATCGAATACCTGAATGTTGGGATCCTGGTTGCTCAGGTTGTACTGGGCCGCCAGGTTTTGCCGCAGCTGCCGGTAGCCATCCTCGTTATGGATGGCGCCAATCTTCAGGTAGTTGCGCTGATCGTCGTCCTCGATGGCAAACAGGCGGAAGTCCCGCATCACCTTGGGGCTCAGGAACTGGCTGATGAAGCTCTCGTCCTTGAAGTTCTCCATGGCAAAGTGCAGGGTGTCGAGCCAGGGGGTACCGGCATAGTCGGGGAACCAGTGTCTGTCCTCCTCGGTGGGGGTCTCGCAGATCCGTCGCAGATCCCGGAACATGGCAAAGCCCAAGGCATAGGGGTTGATGCCGGAATAGTGGGGGCTGTTGTAGGCCGGCTGGGCCACCACATTGGTGTGGCTGTGCAAAAACTCCAGGATGAAGCGATCCGTCACCAGCCCCTCATCGTAGAGATGATTGAGGATGGTGTAGTGCCAGAAGGTGGCCCAGCCTTCGTTCATCACCTGGGTCTGCCGCTGGGGGTAGAAGTACTGGCTGAGCTTGCGCACGATGCGGATGATCTCCCGCTGCCAGGGTTCCAGCAGCGGGGCGTTCTTCTCCACAAAATAGAGCAGGTTCTCCTGGGGCTCGGCGGGGAAGCGGTGTTGGGTCTGCTGGTTTTTCCGGGCGCTGGGCAGGGTGCGCCATAGCTCGTTGACCTGGGATTGTAGGTACTCTTCCCGGCGCTTTTGCCGCCGCTTCTCCTGGGCCAGGGAGAGCTTCTGCGGCCGCTTGTAGCGATCCACCCCCTGGTTCATCAGGGCATGGCAGGAGTCCAGCAGGGATTCCACCTCGTCGATGCCGAACTTCTCCTCGCACTCGCTGATGTAATGGCGGGCAAATACCAGGTAATCGATGATGGAGTCGGCATCGGTCCAGGCCTTGAACAGGTAGTTGTTCTTGAAGAAGGAGTTGTGGCCATAACAGGCATGGGCCATCACCAGAGCCTGCATCGGCAGGGTGTTTTCCTCCATCAGATAGGCGATGCAGGGATTGGAGTTGATGACGATCTCGTAAGCCAGCCCCATCTGGCCGCGCTTGTAGTGCTGCTCTGTGCTGATGAAGCGTTTGCCGAACGACCAGTGGTGGTAGCCGATGGGCATGCCGACACTGGAATAGGCGTCCATCATCTGTTCGGCGGTGATCACCTCGATCTGATTGGGATAGGTGGTGAGGCGATAATGCTGGGCCACCCGCTCTATCTCGGCCTGATAGCGATCCAGCAGGGCGAAGGTCCAGTCTGGCCCGTCGGGCAGGGGGGGGCGCTTGGTCTCCATAACACCTCCTAGGCGGCCTGTTTCTTAAACAGCTGACGAAACACCGGCAGTATGTCGTCGGCCTTGCGGATGTTCTCCATGGCGAATCCGGGGAAGCGCTGGGCCAGGTGCTCGTACTGGTACCAGAGGCTCTGGTGGGCCCGCTGGCTGATCTCTATGTAGGCGTAGTAACGCACCAGCGGCAGGATTTGCTCCTCCAGCAGTTGCCGGCACAGGGGGGAGTCATCGGCCCAGTTATCGCCATCGGAGGCCTGGGCGGCATAGATGTTCCACTGATCCGCCGGGTAGCGGGCCTGCAAGATCTCCTTCATCAGCTTGATGGCGCTGGAGACTATGGTGCCGCCTGTCTCCTGGGAGTAAAAGAACTCCTGCTCGTCCACCTCCTTGGCCTGGGTATGGTGGCGGATAAACACCACCTCCACGTTCTGGTAACTGCGGGCCAAAAACAGGTACAGCAGGATATAGAAGCGCTTGGCCATCTCCTTGGTGGCCTGATCCATGGAGCCGGAGACGTCCATCAGGCAGAACATCACCGCTTGGCTGGTGGGCACGGCCCGCTTGACGAAGTTGTTGTAGCGCAGATCGAAGGTGTCGATGAAGGGCACCTGGCCTATCTTGGTTTTCAGGCTCTGGATCTGCTGATCTAGCCAGGCCAGCTGCACTGCATCGGGCTCGGGGGCCATCAGGGCCTGGTGGCGCTCCTGCTCCAGCCGGGCCAGCTCGCGTTTCTTGCCGGCCTGCATGGCCACCCGGCGGGCCAGGGAATTTTGCAGCGAGCGCACTATGTTGATGTTGCTGGGCACGCCATCGGCGGTATAGCCGGCGCGAAAGGTCTTCATCTCCACCAGCTTGCTGGCCTGGGTGGATTGCAGGTTGGGCAGTTCCAGATCGTCGAACAAGATATCCAGGTACTCGTCCCGGGAGAGTTCGAAGACGAAATCGTCCTGGCCTTCCCCCTGATTGCTGGCGTCCCCCTGGCCGGCGCCCTGGCCCCCCCCGCTGGGCCGCTCCACCTGCTCGCCGGTGACGAAGCGATCGTTACCCGGGTGCACCAGATCCCGGTGCCCGCCCTTGCCCAGATGAAACTGGGGCTCCAGGATATCCTTGGCCGGGATGCTGACGCTCTCGCCCTGCTCGATATCCTGGATGCTGCGCCGGGAGACAGCGTCGGAGACGGCTTTCTTGATCTGCTGCTTGTAACGGCGGATGAACCGTTGCCGGTTCACCGCACTCTTGTTCTTGCCGTTAAGCCGCCGATCGATGAAATGGGCCATAGCTACTCCTCATACTGCATACGACCTTAGGCGGACTTGCGCACCCGCAGGTACCACTCGGACAGCAGGCGCACCTGCTTGCGGGTGTAGCCCTTCTCCATCATGCGTTCGACAAAGTTCTCGTGTTTCTTCATCTCGTCGGCCGAGGTCTTGGCATTGAAGGAGATGACCGGCAGCAGATCTTCGGTATTGGAAAACATCTTCTTCTCGATGACGCTGCGCAGCTTCTCGTAGCTGGTCCAGTTGGGGTTGCGACCGCCGTTGTTGGCCCGGGCCCGCAGCACGAAGTTGACGATCTCGTTGCGAAAATCCTTGGGGTTGCTGATGCCGGCGGGCTTTTCGATCTTCTCCAGCTCACTGTTGAGGGCGCCGCGGTCAAACAGCTGGCCGGTTTCCGGATCCCGGTACTCCTGATCCTGGATCCAGAAGTCGGCATAGGTGACGTAGCGGTCGAAGATGTTCTGACCGTACTCGGAGTAGGACTCCAGGTAGGCGGTCTGGATCTCCTTGCCGATGAAGTCGATGTAGCGGGGCACCAGGTAACCCTTGATGAATTCCAGGTACTTGTCGTGGATCTCCTGCTGGAATTGCTCCCGCTCTATCTGTTGCTCCAGCACATAGAAGAGGTGCACCGGGTTGGCGGCCACCTCGCTATGGTCGAAGTTGAACACCCGGGAGAGGATCTTGAAGGCAAAGCGGGTGGAGAGCCCTGTCATGCCTTCGTCTACCCCGGCATAGTCCCGGTATTCCTGATAGGACTTGGCCTTGGGATCCGTGTCCTTGAGGCTCTCGCCGTCATAGACCCGCATCTTGGAATAGATGCTGGAGTTTTCCGGATCCTTGATGCGGGAGAGCACGCTGAACTGGGCCAGGTAGCTCAGGGTGCCGGGGGCACACTTGGCATTGGCCAGCTCGCTGTTTTGCAGCAGCTTCTCATAGATGTGGATCTCCTCGGAGACCCGCAGGCAGTAGGGCACCTTGACGATGTAGACCCGGTCGAGGAAGGCCTCGTTGTTCTTGTTGTGCTTGAAGTGCTGCCATTCCGACTCGTTGGAGTGGGCCAGTATGATGCCCTCAAACGGCAGGGCCGAGAGCCCTTCGGTGCCGTTGTAGTTGCCTTCCTGGGTGGCGGTGAGCAGGGGGTGCAGCACCTTGATGGGCGCCTTGAACATCTCGACGAACTCCATCATGCCCTGGTTGGCCCGGCACAGGGAGCCGGAATAGGCATAGGCGTCGGCGTCGTTCTGGGCGAAGTGCTCCAGCTGGCGGATGTCCACCTTGCCCACCAGCGAAGAGATGTCCTGATTGTTCTCGTCACCGGGCTCCGTCTTGGCGATGGCGATCTGATCCAGGATGGAGGGGTAGACCTTCTCCACCTTGAACTGGCTGATGTCGCCGCCGAACTCGTGCAGCCGCTTGGCGGCCCAGGGTGACATTATGCTGCGCAGGCAGCGGGTCGGGATGCCGTACTCCTGCTCCAGCAGCTTGCCATCCTCGAGTATGTCGAACAGGCAGAAGGGGTGATCGTTCACCGGCGAGCCTTGCAGCCGGTAGATGGGTACCTTCTGCATCAGCGCCTTGAGCTTCTCGGCCAGGGAGGACTTACCGCCCCCCACCGGGCCCAGCAGGTAGAGGATCTGTTTGCGCTCCTCGAGGCCCTGGGCGGCATGCTTGAGGTAGGCCACGATCTGCTCGATGGCCTCTTCCATGCCGTAGAAATCCTTGAAGGCGGGATAGCGGTTGATGATGCGGTTGGAGAAGATGCGGCTTAAGCGCGGATCCTGTGCCGTGTCCACCTGCTCTGGGGTGCCGATGGCCATCAGCAGGCGCTCGGCGGCCGAGGCGTAGCAGCTCTTGTCCTCTTTACAGAGTTCGAGGAATTCCTGCAGGCTGTAGACTTCCTGGCGGGATGCCTCGTAGCGTTGTTGATAATGCTCGAAAATGCCCATGTACCACCCCCAAAGACGTCGTGTTACCACTGCCCAGCTCGGTTGGCTCAGACTGATCTGGCCCTGTGGGTCCTTGATCAAGCCTAGTCGAGTGACGGCCAAAGCAAAATCCAACACCCCGATTCCTAAGCCTTTTTAGCCGGCCTGTCTAGCGGTTTATGACTCACTCATCCCGCAGGGCCGCCACGGGATCCAGCGCCATGGCCCGCACCGCCGGCAGCAGGCCGGCGGTCAGTCCCACCAGGGCGCTAAAGCCCAGGGCGGCCAGCAGGTAGTGCAGCTGCCAGTCCAGCGGCAAGCCTGGCCAAAGCCCATGCAGGATCAGGGCCAGCAGGCCCCACAGCAGCAGGCCCAGCAGACCGCCCAGCAGGGCCAGCAGGCTGGCCTCCGCCAGAAACAGCGACAAGATCAGGCCCGGCGAGGCCCCCAATGCCCGCAGCAGGCCTATCTCGGTGAGGCGTTCCTGCTGGGCTATGGTCATGATGGTGAAGATACCCACGGCACCGATGAGCAGGGAAACCGTGCCCAGGCTGCCGATGGCCAGACTGAGGATGCCCAGTATCTTGTCCAGCGAACCCAGCATGTCCTCCTGGGAGTAGAGGGTGAAGTCGCGGCGGCCGTGGCGCTGGGTCAGCCGCTGGTCTATCTGTCCCAGCAGGACCTGGGTGGGGATCTGGGCGTCGTAGATGACATCCAGCTCCATCAGGCCTTCCCGGTTGAACAGGTTCTGGGCCAGGCCGGCGGGGATGAAGATCATGTCGTCCAGATCGAAGCCCAGAAACTGCCCCTTGGGGGCCATGACCCCCACCACCCGAAAGCGCCAGGAGCCGATGCGCACCTGGGCACCCAGGGCCGGCTGGCCGGCAAACAGCTCCTGGGCCAGGGTGTGGCCCAGCACCGCCAAGGGGCGGGCCTGTTGTGCCGGCTCGTCGGGCAGAAAGTGGCCCTGGGCCAGGGTGAAACGCCACCCTGCGGCGGCTTCATGGTTGGTGCCCAGTATGCTGGTGTCCCGGCTCAGCCGCCCGGCCTTCACCTGGCCTGTGCCGGAGATCACCGGGATCACCGCCTGAACATGAGGCAGGCGACGCAGCCAGTCACCATCCTCCAGGCGCAGGGGGCGGCTGCTGGCCAGCAGGCCATTGGGGCTGGCGGGGTTGTCGCTCACCCCCGGGGTGATGGCGATGACCCGGCTGCCGAATTGGGAGAAGCTCTCCAGCAGATAGCCCCGTAGCCCTTCGCCTATGCCGGTGAGGGTGACCACGGCGGCGATGCCGATGGCGATGCCCAGGGCACTGAGCAGGGTTCGGCTGCCGCTGCGACTCAATGCCTTGAGCACCCAGGCCAGGCCATCTTGCGGGCGCATCACAGGCGCCCCCGCAGGCTGGCCACCGCCGGCAGGCGAGCGGCGCGGGCCGCCGGCAGCCAGGCAAACAGCAGGCCTGTGCCCAGGGCGCAGGCCAGGGCCGCCAGGGCTGCCCAGGGGGGAATGGCCAGCGGGAAGCCGGGGTAGACCCAGCCGCTTAAGGTCACCAGCCCGTAGCCCACGGCCAGCCCCAACAGACCGCCCAACCCCGTCAGCAGCAGGGCCTCGGTGAGCAGCAGCTGCAGTATGAGCCGGGCCGGCGCCCCCAGGGCCTTCAACAGGCCTATCTCGGCGGTGCGCTGCCGGGCGCTGACCAGGCTCAGGTTCATCAGCAGGATACCCGCTACCAGCAGGCTGATGGCGCCTATGCCCACCACCGCCAGGGTGAGGGTGGCCATGATGTCGCTGAAGGTGGCCAGCATGGCGTCCGGCTGCAGCAGGGTCACATCCAGGTTGCCCTGGTGGCGCTGACGCATCAGTTGCTCCAGCCGCTGGGCCAATGGGGAGAGCGGCTGACCATCACGGGCCTGAATAAACAAGCGGAACAGCGCCTGGGTATCGTAGAGCGCCAGGGCACTGCCCACCGGGATCAGCAGGCTGTCGTCCAGCTGCCAGCCCAGGTTGCTGCTGGCGCTATGAAACACCCCCAGCACCCGAAAGCGTCGGTCGTCGATGCGGATCCATTGTCCCAGGGGGGAGCGTGCGGCAAACAGCTCCTGGGCCAGGCCGGCCCCCAGCACACAGACTGGGGTGGCCTGGGTCGCCGGCACATCCGGCAAGGGGCTGCCGGCCACCAGGCGCAGCTTGTGGGTGGTAAAGAAGGTCATGGTGGTGCCCAGCACGGGTCTGTGGCGGCTGCGGGCGCCCTGCCGGATCTGGCTGTTGCCCACCACCAGGGGGGCCAGGCGGACGCGGGGCAGCTGGCGCGCCAGGAAGGCCATGTCCTCCAGGGTGATGTCCCGCAGGCTGGCCCCCAGGGGCGGCAGGCCGCCAGTGGTCTGCTTGCGTCCCGGCAGCATCACCAGCAAGTCCTTGCCCAAGAAGGCAAATTCGGCCGCCACATAGCGGCGGGCGCCTTCCCCCAGGGCGGTGAGCAGCAGCACGGAGCAGACGGCGGCGGCCACGGCCAGCAGTTGCAGGGACGAGCGGCCGCGATGCCGTGTCAGGGCCTGGTGGGCAAACGCCAGGCAGTCGCTTAGGCGCATGGGGCCTCCCCTCGGGGCACTGCTCCCTCCGCTGCACCGCTATCGCTCACCAGTCGCCCGTCGGCCATGCGCAGCTGACGGGCCGCCCGCGCCCCCAGCGCCCCATCATGGGTCACCAGTATGAGGGTGATCCCGGCCTGCTGGTGCAAGGACTCCAGCAGGTGCATCACCTCCTGGCCGGACTGGCTGTCCAGGTTGCCGGTGGGTTCATCTGCCAGCAGCAGGGGTGGGGAGAGGGCCAGGGCCCGGCCGATGGCCACCCGCTGTCGCTGGCCGCCGGAGAGCTGGTGGGGCAGGTGGTGGGCGCGTTCGCTCAGGTTCAATTGATCCAGCAAGCTGGCGCAGCGGGCCGCCCGCGCCTTGGGCGACCAGCCCGCCAGCACCAGGGGCAGGGCCAGGTTTTCGGCGGCACTCAAGCGCGGGATCAGGTGAAAGGACTGGAACACGAAGCCGATCTTTTCTGCCCGCAGCCGCGCCAGGGTCTGCTCGCCCAGTGGATTGATGAGCTGGCCGTCCAGCCGATAGCTGCCGCTGTCGGGTCGGTCCAGCAGTCCCAGCAGGTTGAGCAGGGTAGACTTGCCCGAGCCGGAGGGGCCCATCACCGCCAGGTATTCGCCCTGCCTGATACGCAGATCCACCCGGTCGAGCCCCATGACGGTCTGACCGCCCAGCACGAAGCGGCGGCTCGCCTCGGTCAGCTCGACAAGCGGGGTCTCACTCATGGCGGATCTCCACCGACATGCCGGCCCGGTACGATAGCTGACCCGGTTGCAGTACCAGCTGATCCCCTTCTTCCAGTCCGCCCAGCACCGCCACCCAGTGCCAGTTACGTAGCCCCAGCTCAGGCTGCACCCGCGTCAGGCGGCCCTGCTGGTAGCGCAGTACGCTCTGATCTGTGTCCAGCGCCTCCAGGGGCAGCCGCAGCACTGCGGCGGCCTCATCCGTGATCACCTCCAGATCGGCGCTGTAGCCCACCAGCAGGGGCACATCGGCGGGCAGAGGGGTAAAGTCGGCCTCCACCGCCACGGTGCGGGCCTGCTTCTCTTCGGCCAGCACATAGGGGGCGATGCGCCGAACCTGGGCGGCGAAGCGGCGATCCGGCAGGGCATCCAGTTGTATCCAGGCTCGCTGCCCCACCTTGAGGCGGGCGGCGTCCACCTCGTCCATGGGCGCGGAGACATAGAGGCAGCCGTCATCGATGAGATCCACCACCGGGGGCATGCTGATCCCGGGGGGCGAGGGGGTCAT
This sequence comes from Pseudaeromonas paramecii, assembly GCF_039540575.1. Lineage (NCBI taxonomy): Bacteria > Pseudomonadati > Pseudomonadota > Gammaproteobacteria > Aeromonadales > Aeromonadaceae > Pseudaeromonas > Pseudaeromonas paramecii. The sequence continues at coordinate 494,924 of NZ_BAABFC010000001.1, read as the reverse complement.
GTATTCCCCAAGCTTGCTGTTGATCTTGGCCACCACGCCGGCAAAGGGCGCCCGCAGTTGCCGCTGGCTCTGCTGGGCCACCACCTCGCCCAGGCTGGCATCATCCACCGCCACCTGGGCCCGGGCCACCCGGCAGCCCAGCTGCTGACTTTGCGCCTGGGTGCGCAGCTCATCCAGGAGGGATTGGGCCGCCAGATCGGCCCGGGCCAGCTTGGCCAGCCGTTCGGCCTGGCGCTGGGCCAGCTCGGCCTGCAGGCACTGCTGGCGCACCAGCAGGGCATCCCGGGCCAGGGCCTGCGCCAGGCGCCGTTGACTCTGGTCTAGATCCTCCTGCCACAGACGCAGCAGCGGGGTACCTCGGGCAACCCTGTCCCCTTCCTTGACGTAGATGTCCGTCACCACGCCGCCTTGGGGCAGGCTCAAACCGGCGCGCTGGCAGGACTCCAGGGTCCCGGCCCGGCTATTGACCAGGCTGACGGTGAGTTCGCCGCGGCCGAGCCGGGTCAGGCTGACCTGAGGGAGACTGGGGCGGCCTAGCCACCACAGGCCGAACAGCAGCAAGGCGAACAGGGGCAGGCCGAGCAACAATAGGCGTTTCATGGCACCTCCTTGAGGTCTCACTAAGGAGTGTGGCACCCCAGGGTGGGGAGTGGGCGACCGTGTCGGCCGTTTATGTGATCCGCGCGGCGTAGTAGACTGGCGCTCCCTGAGCTTGTCTGTGGATCCAAGGTGCGTTTTCTCCATTATCTGTTGCACGAGCTGCCGCGGGCCTGGCGGCGGGCCAGTTGGCCGGTGCGCTTGCGGCGTGTGCTGCTGGGCCTGTTGCTGCTGTGGTTGTTGTGGTTGAGCTGGGTGTTTGTGCAGCTGTGCTGGTATCGCAGCCATGCCCCAGGCAGCACCGCCTTCATGCAGGAGCAGTTAAGCGTCCTGCAGGAGACCCAGCCCAAGGCGCGTCTGCGGCAGCAGTGGCTGCCCTATGGGCAGATCGACCGGGATCTTAAGCGCGCCTTGCTGGTGGCCGAAGACTCCGGCTTCATGGATCACCATGGCTTCGACTGGGAAGGGATCCAGGTCGCCTGGCGCAAGAACCTGGCCAAGGGGCGCATCGTGGCGGGGGGCTCCACCATCTCCCAGCAACTGGCGAAAAACCTGTTCCTCTCCTCGGCTCGTACCCCCTGGCGCAAGCTCAACGAGACCCTGATCACCCTGATGCTGGAGGCTGTGCTCAGCAAGCAGCGCATCCTGGAGATCTATCTGAATGTCATCGAATGGGGGCAGGGAGTGTTCGGCGCCGAGGCGGCGGCACGCCACTACTTCGGTCGTAGTGCCCGCAGTCTCTCCGCCAGCCAGGCGGCCTATCTGGCGGCCATGGTCACTCGCCCGCGCTATTACGAGCAGCACCGTCACCATGCGGCCCTGCTGCGCAAGCAACGCATCCTGCTGGCGCGGCTCTATCAGGTCCGCATTCCCTGAGCGCCGTGGCGGGTGGCTCTAGAGCCACTGATCCAGCAAGGCGGCCAGCCGCTGAGCCAGTTCTATCTCGTCATCCTGCCATTCTCGGGCCCGCTGCTCCTGGGTCAGCAGCAAGACCCCCTTGGCGGCATGGGCGGGGCCGATGCGCTGGGCCAGCAGTGACTGGATGTGCCTGGGGGCGAGGAAGCTGGTGTCGGCCTCTCGGCTGCGCAGATCCGCCCTGGCGTGATGGGCATCCAGGAAGGGGTGGGCCGGCAGGTAGTCAAACAGGGCGGCAAACTGCCCCCGGGGCAGCGCCGGCTCCTTGAACTCCCGGGCACTGGGGCCGTGATAGGTGAGCAGGTTCTCAAGGGTGTCGGTCTGGTAACGCCAGATGCCGACCCGGTCCAGCTCCAGCAGTTGGCAACAGTCCTGGCACAGCTGCCGCAGCCGATCCCCCAGGGGCTGCTGGCTGAGCTGCAGGCAGCGCCCCAGCAAGGTCAGCTCCTGGGACAGCCGTGCCTCGCGCCTGTGTTGCTGCTGTTGCAGGCGATGAGCCGGATCCCGGTTCTCCAGCAGGCCCCACAGGCTGGCCGCCGGTAGCTGGCTGCCCTCCGCCGCCCCCTGCAGGCGCACCCACAGACTGCCGCCCGCTGGCAGATGCCAGGGGCCTTCAAATTGCCAGGCTTCCCCCTGCTGCCAGCTGAGCTCCAGCCGTTGGCGCAGCCGCTGCGCCTCGGCCGGAGGAAAGTGGGCCAGCAGGCCGGCGCTGTCCTGTACCGCCGCAAAGGCCTCCTGGGCGGGGGTGAGCCAGTGCCACAGATCTGCCTGCACCTCCCAGCGCCAGGCCAGGGCACCGGTTTGCTCAAGGGCGCGGGCCAGTTGGTGGTGCTCCTGCCGCTGCTGCTGGCTGTTACGCAACCAGTGGCTGATATCCCGTGCCTCCAGCAGCACCCGGCTGGCGCCCTCCGGCGTGGCCGGCAAAGGGTGGATCAGCAGATCCAGCTGGCGGGGAGTCTCATCCTGACTGGGCAGCGTCAGCAGACGGCGCAGCCGCTGCCCCTGACGTTGCGCCAGCTTGACACTGTGCTTGATCTCGCCGGCCAGCTGGGGATCCTGGGCCAGCGGCGGTAGACTCCACAGGGGGCGGCCCAAGAGGCCGGACTCTGGGCTGCCCAACGCCTGGCACAGGGCCGGACTGATGCTCAGCAGGTGGCCCTCGCCATCCAGCAGGGCCAGCAGGGTGAGACTGTGTTCCAGCAACAGCTGCTGACGGCGCCCCTGGGCGGCCCTGGCCTGTTGCTGGCGCAGCCGCTGCAATTCGGCACTGAGTCGGGGCAAATAGGGCGCCAGCCAGCCATCGAGCAATCCGGCCGGGGGCAGGGGGGCATGGTGCAACAGGCACAGGATGCCGATGGGCGTCTGCTGATCATCCCGCAGCAGCCAACCTTGGTAGCTGGCGTGGCTGTGCTGGCCCAGGCGCCTGTCCCGGGGGAACTCCCGATACAGGGGGCCATCCAGCCGGCAGTGTTCCCATTCCAGGGTCCACTGGCCCGGCCCCTTCTCCAGCAGGTAGTTTTCCGGCGCACAAGCCTGACCCTGCTGCCACTGGGCCAGGCCATAGGCCACCAGCAAGCCGTCCTTGCGGGGCGCCAGGTGGGAGAGGGCCACATGGTCGATGGCCAGTTGGCGGGCCAGGCAGCCGGTCAGGGCATCAAACAGGGCCTGTTCCTGCACTGTGGCGCACGCGAGGGCCAGTTGTTGGGGCAGTTCGGGCGCCATGAAGAGTCTCCGGCAGAGGGGGTCTCTTGAGTGTGGGCCAAGGGGGGCGGGCGGAGCAAACCCAGACCGCCGACGGGCTCGGCAGGCCGGCGGCGGGAATTGCCTTGGGCTGGGCGGGGCTTTGGTTTAGAATGCGCGGCTGTTTATCCACTCCATCAGACGGTCACCTTATGCTCCATATCCCCAATTTCGACATCATCATCCGTTGGTTGCAGCAGGGCCAGATCCCGCATTACATGTGCGATCAGTGCCATGGCATCCACATGGTGGATGTGCAGTCCATGGAGGGGGTGCTGGAGAGTCGCCTGTTCGTGGAGAGTGAAGGCCTGCTGCTCAGCACCGAGCTGGAGGTGCGGCCCAGCGGCCTGCTGCTGCTGGTCTCCGAGCTGGGGCGGCTCAACATGAACTACCCGGCGCTGAAGATCTTCGTTGACGTGGTGGATGACAACCTGCCGCGGCTGATGGTGTGCGCCAGCGCCTATATCGAGGCCGGCATGACGCCCGAACAGCTCACCCTGTTTGTGCAGCGCACCCTGGCCGCCACCCAGCAGCTGATCAGCGAATGCGAGCAGTTGGGGGTCTTGAATCCGCCCGAGAGCGGCTCGGATCTGCGCGCCGTCCACTGACAGCCACTGCCGATCCTGTCTCGTTTGTCACCTACTGTTGTTTTATGCTGATAGCTAGCCAGATTACCGACTTAATCTGCTAATTAGGCGTTGATATCAGCATAACTACTCACTATAGTGCCGCCTCTTTTTTATCGCGCGGGAGTGGGCACTATGCGACAGGATCTGGGGTTGGGGGCGCTCATCGCCCTGGTGTTCAGCTCCATGGTGGGGGCGGGGATCTTCAGCCTGCCCCAGAACATGGCCCAACAGGCCCAGGTGGGTGCCATCGCCCTGGGCTGGCTCATCACCGGGGTCGGCATGCTGGCCCTGGCCTGCGTCTATCAGCGCCTGGCGCTGCGCCGTCCGGATCTGGACGGCGGCATCTTCACCTATGCCCGGGCGGGCTTCGGTGACTTCATCGGCTTCAACGCCGCCTGGGGCTACTGGGTCTGCCAGCTGCTGGCCAACGTCTCCTATGTGGTGGTGCTGTTCAGCGCCCTGAGCTACTTCACCGACCGGCCCGGACACACCTTACTGGGTGAGGGTAACACCCCGCTGGCCATTGGCCTGGGTTCCGTGCTGGTGTGGGGCGTGCACCTGCTGATCTTGAAGGGGGTACGCCGCGCCGCCCTGGTTAACCTGGTGGCCACCCTGGCCAAACTCATCCCCCTGCTGGTGCTGTGCGTGGCCCTCTTGCTGGCCTTCCACCTGGAGACCTTCCGCCTGGATGTCTGGGGCGAGCAAGCCCTGGGCGGCGTGCTGGAGCAGGTGACCTCCACCATGAAGGTGACCCTCTGGGTGTTCATCGGCATCGAGGGGGCCGTGGTGGTCTCCGCCCGGGCTCGCCGTCGGCAGGACGTGGGTCGCGCCACCCTGATCGCCCTGCTGGGGGCCCTGGCCCTGTATGTGATGGTGAGCCTGTTCGCCCTGGGGGTCATGAGTCAGCCGGAGGTGGCGGCGCTGAAGAACCCGTCCACCGCCGCCATACTGGCGCAGATCGTTGGGCCCTGGGGCGCCTGGCTCATCAACATCGGCATGGTGATCTCCGTGCTGGGCGCCTTTTTGAGCTGGACCCTGCTGGCCAGCGAGGTGCCTTTCATCGCCGCCCAAAGCGGCCTGTTCCCCCGTTGGTTCAGCCGCCTGAATCAGCACGGCACGCCCAAGCACGGCCTCTGGGCCACCACCCTGCTGGTTCAGCTGTTCCTGCTGGTGATCCTGTTGCAGGAGAGCACCTATCTGGCCCTCGTCAACATCACCACCTCCGCCGCCCTGGTGCCCTATTTCTTCTCCGCGGCCTACGGCCTGAAGCTGGCCTGGCAGGATAGGGCCCGTGCCCAGGCCTCGGCGCAGGATCTGCTGCTGGGGGCCCTGGCCAGCGGCTATGGCCTGTGGCTGGTATATGCCGCCGGGGTGGAGTACCTGCTGCTGGCCACCCTGCTGTATGTGCCGGGCCTGCTGATCCTGCACCTGGCCCGCCGGCAACGTGGCCAGACCTGGGGACGCGCCGAGGCACTGGGGGGACTGATCCTCGTGTGTCTGGCGGCCTGGAGTGCCTGGCGCTGGGCACAGGGGCTGCTGGGCTAGGGTTTCGCCGCCGGCATCCGGCAGGTAATATGCCCCCTTCAAGGAGGAACCATGCTGCTTAACGCCCTCATCATGTATCTGCTGGCCGGCGCCTGCTCCGGGGTGCTGGCGGGTCTGTTTGGCATCGGGGGCGGGCTCATCGTCGTGCCCCTGTTGCTGGTGGCCTTCCATCTGCAAGGCCTGCCCGAGGCGGTGATCACCCATCTGGCGGTGGGCACCTCCCTGGCCACCATCGTCTTCACGTCCTTGAGTTCGGTGCGGGCGCACCTTAAGCGAACCCAGCTGGATTGGATCCTGGTGCTGCAGATGGCCGTGGGCATGGCCATGGGCGCCTTCCTGGGCGGCATGCTGGCCGCCGATATCCCCGGCTGGATGCTGCAACGGCTCATCGGACTGTTTGCCCTAGCCATCGCGGTGCAGATGTGGTTCAACCTGAGCCCGGGCGGGGGGAAGGAAGCCGGTGAGACGGTGGCGCGGGCGCCGCTGGAGCGGGGCCTGGTGGGGAGCGGCATCGGCCTGCTCTCCGCCCTGTTTGGCATCGGTGGTGGCTCCATCACCGTGCCCTATCTGGCCTGGCGGGGGCTGCGTATGGCCAAGGCGGTGGCCACCTCGTCGGCCACCAGTATCCCCATCGCCCTGTTTGGCGCCGCCAGCTACATGCTCAACGGCTGGGGGGAGGCGAGCCTGCCGGCCCACAGCCTGGGTTATGTCTACTGGCCGGCCCTGCTGGGTGTGATCAGCACCAGCGCCTTCACCAGCAAGCTGGGGGTCTGGCTGGCCCACCGCTTACCGCCCTTGGTGCTGCGCCGCGCCTTCGCCCTGTTGCAGCTGGGCATCGCCTGCAAGTTTCTGATCTTCAGCTGATTGTTCGTTTTTGGCGCACTTGGTGCGCTCGCGGGGCAAAAGCGTTGCATTCAGGCTGTCGGCTGGGTAGACTCCAGCCCGTTGTTATGGGGGCTCTGTTGGTCCTCCCGCATCGGAATCTCTTCGACCTGGTCAGGACCGGAAGGTAGCAGCCAAGGGGAGTCTTCCGAGTGCCGGGATGTGGCTGGCAGAGCCTCCACCATTTCTGCTAAATCAATAAGTTAGCCAGCTGAGCACGCTTGGTCATCCACTTTGTGTGGACGAACTTAAGGTACTCTCTATGAATCTCTGGCTTAAGTCCCCACGGTATCTGGTACTTCCGCAAGGTCACCACGCTACCTTGTGGCAGACGCAAAGAAATCAAGAAGACACTCAGAACAAGAGACGAGTTCGTCGCCAGGCAGAAGATACGGGTTTGTTCGCCTGTTTATGCCCATCCGAGGGCAAGAGACGTTTTGGGCGTCTCTTCGAGGAAGCTAGAGGGGTGGCCCAGATCCGGCGAATCGCCACAAGATAACGCCCACCGCCGGATCAGTCTTGGTTACCCATTTCGCTTAAACAGAGATGTCTGTGTGCGGCATTGAGATAACGTGGCGGTCTTTCCCCAATAATGCGTGTCGTGTCTTCACTGTCTGGAGTTGGGTCAGCCACCATTGCAGTGCCTTTCCTTGGCCGAGCTTGCTACCTCTTTGCCAGGCGTAACTGGGTTGAATTTGCTGTGTGGCTCGCTCGACCGTCTTAGCGACCAGTCGGCCACTGTCGATATAGGGCTGGGCGAGATGGCTGGGCAAAAAACCGGCGCCGAGGCCACGGATCTGAGCGTCGAGTTTGCTGGACATGTCGGCGACGGTGAAAACATCCTGACCGGCCAGCAGGCCGATGCTGAGTGTTGAACCCTGTCGCACAGAATCGGCAATGGCGACTGCCCTGTGCTGACGGATCACGGCATCGGTCAAGGGCTCGGGCAGGCAGGCTAGGGCATGATGTGGTGCCACCGCAAACACAAAGCTGAGGGTGCCCAGTGGTTCGCGCAGCAGTCCTGGTTTGGTGTTGTCGTCCATGACCACCCCCAGAGCCAGATCGGCCTGTCCTGAGGTCAGCGCTTCCAGGGTGCCGGATAGTGTCTCAGTGCGCAGTCTCAGTCGGGTCGGTGGATCCAGGTGCAAGAAAGCATCACAGAGTTCCATCATCGCCGAACGGTCAATAATGCTGTCGACGGCGATGGTGAACTGGGACTCCCAGCCGGTGGCCACCCGCTTGACCCGATTGGCAATGGCGTCAATCTCGGTCAGCAGCCGGGTTCCTTCACGCAACAATTCAGCCCCGGCGGCGGTGAGCTTGGCCTGTCTGGTGCTGCGGTCGAACAGCAATACATCCAGGGCCTCCTCCAACTGTCGAACACGGTAGGTGAGGGCGCTGGGCACCATGTTGCAGGCCCGTGCCGCGGCGGCAAAACTGCCCGCGTCAGCTATCAGTTGCAGCATGGCGAGGGCACTTGGCGTTAGAACATCACGAGGCGTTGGCATCAGGAGCGTCCCGAATCTTGAGAGCCTGAATCATGCCGACAAAGGCGGCAGCTTGTCGAGCTGCCACCGCATGATCCCTTATCCCTTATCCCTTATCCCTTATCCCTTATCCCTTGCGACGAGCGTCCAGGCTCCAGGCGCCTGCGCCCCAGGCGGTTAGCGTCAACAGGCCACCGACCACGGCAATGTTCTTGAAAAACAACAACTGAGTGACGTACTGCTGATCGGCCGGCACCGCCCAGTAAGGGTGAAAGAAGAAGGAGGCAACCAGTGTGAACAGCGCCAGGATGAGGGCGGCAATTCGGGTTTGGAATCCGAGGATCACGGCCAGGCCGGCACCGATTTCCACCACAATGGCGATGAGGGCGCCGAGGGTGGGAAAGGGCAACCCGGCGGAGGCAATATAACCGACGGTGCCGGCAAATCCGGTTAATTTGCTGATGCCGGCCGGCAGAAACAACGAGGCCAATAACAGGCGACCGGCGACCATCAAGAGTTGGTGAAACGTATTTGATTGGGCATTAGGCATGGGAATCTCCTTTTTTAATTAAACATCAGGCCGTCAAATCAAAGACCAGGACTTCGGCATCGTTGCCGTCGCTTAAAACAATCTGTGCCTCACCCTCAAGTTTGATGGCGTCGCCTGCCGATAGGCGTTCGCCATTCACGGTCAAGTTTCCGCGGATCAGATGAACATACGCCTTGCGCTCCGGGTTCAGCGCCAGCCTAGCCTGTTCATCCCCATCAAATAGCCCAGCGTAGAGGGATGCATCCGCATGGATCAGCACAGATCCGTGGGCGCCATCCGGTGAGGCGATCAGGCGCAAAGCCCCCCGTTTTTCGGCTGCTGGAATGGTCGTTTGGGCATAGCTGGGAGGGATGTCCAGCTGATTGGGTTCAATCCAGATCTGCAGAAAATGCGTGGTCTGACCGACAGCATGATTTAGCTCACTGTGGGTGACTCCCGAGCCGGCACTCATTCGCTGAATATCGCCCGGTGGAATGGTCGTGACATTGCCCATGTTGTCCTGATGGGCCAGTTCACCACTGAGCACATAGCTGATGATTTCCATGTTGCGGTGGCCGTGGCGCCCGAAACCCGTGCCGGGGGCTATCTGATCTTCATTGATGACGAGCAGATTGCCCCAGCCACTGTGTGCCGGATCGTAATAGCCAGCAAAAGAGAAGGAATGATAGCTCTTGAGCCAACCATGATTGGCATAGCCGCGCTCATTAGATTTGCGAAGTTGCAGCATGTTTACCCCCTGTTCTCGATGTGACCATCTTAGCCTTGATTGATCGCTATGAGGGCGATGCGGTTTGACGATGTAATTCAAATTTTTTGAATGTAATTTGCCAGCCTCTCTGGATATCAGGGGGTGGCTGGGGCTTGAAGGGGTCTGTTAAATGGCCGCCATTACGCCTCGCCAACCGACTCCCCGATGGCGTAGAAGTGGCCCCCCGCCACGTGGTGCAGGCTGCGCAGGGCGGGATCGGCGTTCTCAAACTGCCAGTGGCCGTCCCGAAACACCGCCGGATCGGCCCAGGCGGCGGTCACCTCGCCGATAAACAGATCATAGGTTTGCTGGTTATGGGGCTCGGCAATCAGGCGACACAGCAGGTAGGCGCTGCAGCCGGCCACCAAAGGCTGATCCACCGCCGGTACAGCCAACAGTTGCACGCCGGCGTGGCGCAGCTTGTCGGCATCCTCGGCCAGGCTGACGCTGCCCACCGCCAGGGTCAGATCCCGCTGCGCCACAGTCGGGATCTGCACCACAAACTGCCCGGCCTGTTCGATCATGGCGCGGGTGTGGCTGGCCTTGTCCAGCACTAGCGTGAGCTTGGGCGGCAGGAAGTCCAGCACGCAGACCCAGGCTGCCGCCATCACGTTATCCACGCCGGCGTGACGGCAGGAAACCAGTACCGTGGGGCCGTGATTGAGCAGGCGATAGGCTTTGTCCAGCGGCACTGGATCCAGGGGCTGGGGGATATCTGTCAGGGGCAACAAAGAGGGGATCATAAGCATTCCGCGTGGGGTCAAGGTGGGCGCCATGATAACGCCGCCACCAGGCTTCGCCCAAGGGATGGGCTCAAATGAAATTAATCTGATTCAGTTCAAATTTACCTCCATTGAGGTATGGTCTGACGGTGGAGGAGCGCCGATTGAGCGCCAACTGTTCAGCAATACGTACAAGAAGGGAGCCGACGATGAACAAACTGATGTTGTGCCTGCTGTGTGCCAGCCTGTCCCTGTCCGCCTACGGGGAGGACGAAAAGACCCAGGTGCTGCTCAAGAGTGAGAAGATCTCCGGGGTGATGAAGGTGTGTGTCTACAGCGGTGGTGCCGTGGAGACCAAGAAGATCAAGGAAAAGTGCAAGCCCACCATCAAGAAGTAAGGCGAGTGGCGTGATGATGGAAACGCCCGGTCGAAGCCGGGCGTTTTGTTGTGGCGACGGCGATGAGACTGCCGTGACTTTTGGAGCGCCGGTTCGCCCTCGGCAAACCGGCTAGTCTGGCTGGCTTTGCCGGATCCGCTGCGCCAGCGCTGCCAGGGCGGCATCGTCAGCGCGGTCGGCATCGTGGGAGGAGAGATACCCCTGATAGTGGGTAAAGAAGTGCCGCTGACGGGATTCGATGGGCCGAAAGTGGCTGCCTTCACCGGTGCCGTGCATGGGAAACAGCTTGCTGTGCAGATGGTCCACGCCAAAGCCCTCAAAGAACATGCCGGTGCGGCCCACATCGTCGAAGGCGGCGTCCAGCAGGCGGGCCACCCGCTTAGTGGCCAGCACCAGCTTGGCCAGCACGGCATCGTCCTGCTCAAAGGCATAACTGCCATGATGGGCCTTGGGGATCACCACGCTGAAGCCCTCGGTATTGGGGTAGATGGACAAGAAGGCCAGGTGTTCCTCATCTTCCCAGATGCGGTGGCAGGGCGCGCGGCCGGCCACCATGTCGCAAAAAATACAGCCCATCTTGATCTCCTTGAGATGGATTAGCCTCACTCGGGTCGGACAGTGTGCCGCCGCTTGCGGGAAAACCGCAACGGCAATCTGGCGGCGGCTCACCCGCTGAAACCTGACGTTGCACAAATCTGCATCAGGTCACAAATTTGAAAGCGTTGCCAGCTTGACTGAGAGGCAAAACAGACAATCCTGCTGCCATGGCTGTGAGCCGGATCACGTGTCTGCCGAGCTTGAAACCGTTACAGTGGCCGCGTTTTTTTTAAGGTAATACGCACCACAGACAGCGAGACATAATAAATGAAGAAACCACGTCTATCTTTTTGGCAAATCTGGAACATGAGTTTTGGCTTTCTCGGCATTCAGTTTGGCTTTGGCCTGCAAAATGCTAACGTCAGCCGTATCTTCGAAACCCTGGGCGCCAGCATCGATCAGATCCCCATCCTGTGGATCGCGGCGCCCCTGACCGGCCTGCTGGTACAGCCCATCATCGGCTATTTCAGCGATCGCACCTGGTGCGGCCTGGGCCGTCGCCGACCCTACTTCCTGGCTGGCGCCATTCTCTCCTCCCTGGCGCTGTTTGTGATGCCCAACAGTCCGGCCCTCTGGGTGGCGGCGGGCATGCTGTGGATCCTGGATGCCTCCATCAACGTCTCCATGGAGCCGTTCCGTGCCCTGGTGGCGGATAACCTGCCTTCCGAGCAGCGCACCGGGGGCTTTGCGGTGCAGACCTTCTTCATCGGCGTGGGCTCTGTGGTGGCGTCGGCCATGCCCTACCTGCTGACCAATGTGTTTGGCATCGCCAACACGGCGCCGGAGGGCATGATACCCCCGTCGGTGAAGTACTCCTTCTATGCCGGTGGCCTGGTGTTCCTGCTGGCCATTCTCTGGACCGTGTGGCGCACCCGGGAATATAGCCCGGCGCAGCTGGCCCAGTTTGATGGGGCTGACGTGGCGCAAGAGGAGGAGTCCTCCGGCGTCAAGGCGGCCCTGGGGGATCTGCTGCGGATGCCCGCCACCATGCGCCAGCTGGCCCTGGTGCAGTTCTTCAGCTGGTTTGCCCTGTTTGCCATGTGGATCTACACCACCTCGGCGGTCACCAGCCATCTGTACGGCACCACGGACTCCAGCTCTGCCCTGTATAACCAAGGGGCGGACTGGGTGGGGATCTGCTTTGCCACCTACAACGGGGTGTCTGCCCTGGCCGCCTTCGTGCTGCCCTGGCTGGCGCAGCGCATTGGCCGCAAGGGCGTCCACGCCGTCTGCCTGGTGCTGGGGGGCATCAGCCTGCTGGGCATGAGCTGGGTCAAGGATCCCCAGTTCCTGCTGGTGAACATGATGGGGGTGGGCTTTGCCTGGGCCTCCATCCTGTGCATGCCTTATGCCATCCTGGCGGGCTCCCTGCCGGCGCGTCGCATGGGCTTCTACATGGGGGTGTTCAACTTCTTCATCGTGCTGCCCCAGGTGTTGGCGGCCGGCATCCTCGGCTACTTCACCAAGACCTTCTTCGGTGGCGATGCCATGCTGGCCCTGGCGCTGGGCGGGGGATCCATGCTGTTGGCGGCCCTGCTGACCCTCTGGGTCAAGGACGTGGACGAGACCCTGTCCCAGGCCCAGGACGATCGCCAAGCGGTTGCCGCTACGGCCTGATGGCGTCATCGACGATATTTTGTTAAATGGCGTGATCATAAGACCATGCCTGTTCTGTGAAGGCGCCGCGGGCGCCTTTTTTGTTTATGGAGGCCTGCCCTCGGGCTAGGGGCGGGGGGCCGGCTTGCTGGCATTCAGGCTGGTGGCGCCGTGATAGAGGAGGGCAGCCCAGCCGGCGATCAATAGCAGGCCGCCAATCGGGGTGATTATCCCCATGGGCCAGTGAGCCAGGATCAGCAGATAGAGGCTGCCACTAAAGCACAGGATCCCGCCGACAAAACAGGCGGCAGCCACTCGCAGGCTGCGGCCAGGATGCGTCACCTGCCGCTGGCAGACCCATAGCAGCGCCAGGGCATGCCAGAGCTGATACTGCACCGCTGTCTGGAGCACCGCCAGGCTCTCTGCCGGCAGGCTCGCCTTGAGCCCATGGGCGGCAAAGGCCCCCATGGCAACGGCGCTCAAACCCGCCAGGGCGGCAAACATCAACTCGCTTCTCATGGATAATGACTCCTTGTGGATGGGCTGTTAGGCGTAACAGCCAGGCAACGACGGCGCCTATCATAGCCAAAGCCCGAGGGCGCCGATACGGGGAGGACAACCCCGGATCCACCTGTTGGATATGACAGTCAGTGTGCCTGAAACGCTTTGCAAGGATGCGCGGCAGTTGAATCCTGTTTTGGCTCTGGCAAGCTGGCACAGCGTATTCCTTTGTGGATTTTGGCCCCGCCTCGGCGGGGCCTTTCTTTTATTGTCTGCCGACACAAGACAAGCCGCCGTTGTAGAAGTAACCAGTTGAATGCACAGGGGGGGAATTTCGTTGACGCTGACGAGGGGCCTTGGGTATGATGCGTGCCCGTTGTAGGGGGAGGCGAGACGTCTCTCCTCAGGCGGCCAGTGTGGGTAACCTCCAGTCGGTGATTAGCGCAGCCCGGTAGCGCATCTGGTTTGGGACCAGAGGGTCGTAGGTTCGAATCCTACATCACCGACCACCCGTGCGCCCTTAGCTCAGTTGGATAGAGCAACGGCCTTCTAAGCCGTGGGTCGCAGGTTCGAATCCTGCAGGGCGCGCCATCTTCCGATGGCAGGGCACCGCAGTGTCGGCAGGTTAACCGGCAGGTCGTTACAACCAGTCAGTGGTGGCTGTAGCTCAGTTGGTAGAGTCCAGGATTGTGATTCCTGTTGTCGTGGGTTCGAGCCCCATCAGCCACCCCATCTTTTAGGTTGTCGTCGTCAACGGCAACCAGCCCTTTTGCGGAAGTGGCGAAATTGGTAGACGCACCAGATTTAGGTTCTGGCGCCTTTGGCGTGTGGGTTCAAGTCCCACCTTCCGCACCATGATTGAACAAACAACCCGGCCTTTGCGCCGGGTTGTTTGTTTCTGCAGCCAGAAAAGAACAGTGGCTTTGCCTCAATTCGGCCTGAAAAGATCTGACGGCTCTCCCGGAATAGGTGCTGGATTCATGCGCCCCTTTATCTCGGTCTGATATGGCATTTTACATCTCGCATCGGTTTTGTTATTGGCTTGTTTCGGAATTAGAGCTTTCATCCAAAAAAAAACTAAAAAACGTGATTTTATGACTGGGTTTTGTATGGCTCTTTGCTTGTTAACTGTAATAGAATCCAGAAAATTCAAATAAAACATGATGATATGAGCACGATCACACTTCGACAGGCACTGGGTGTTCTTGCCAAGTCTTCTCCTTTTTCTGTTTCAACGGTCAGCGAGCGTCCCAGGGATCTCTATGACGAGCTGAAGGCTTACCTCTATGTCGAACAGGACATCGAGAAGGACTTCAAGAAGTTGCTGACGTCACTGCGTGGCAAAGAGGTGATATTCCTCTGCGGTAGCAGTGGAGATGGAAAGTCCGAGATCCTGACTCGCGCTTATGATACCTACCGCCACCAGTTTCACTTTCACCTCGATGCCACTCACAGCTTTCAGCCTCATCAGTCGGCTATTGAGGCGCTGGATGAGCTGTTTGACCGATCCAGCACCGAACAACGCCCTTTGGTGCTGGGGATCAATATTGGCATGTTGGCCAACTACGCCAAAGAAGGGGCAGAACGTCACCATATCATTCGTGAGGTGATAGAGCGGTTCCTGCAACAGGGAGATCGCACCTATCACAGTGAAAGTGATGCGGCTCCGTTCGAACGGTTTCATTTTCTCGATTTCGAGCAATACCCCAAGTTTCAGTTTCAGACGGGGGAACGCGGCTATTCGGACTTTGTGCGTCAGCTGCTGCAACGGCTGACCTGCCAGGATGACCGCAATCTCTTCTATCTGCTGGCCAAGCCGCAGCTGGCGTCGGGCGACGATCGGCAACTGATGGCTAATTTCCGCCTGTTGGCTATGCCGTCGGTGCAGGAGGAGGTGATCACCAACCTGTTCAAGACACGGCTGTACAAGGATCAATTCATCACAACACGGGCGCTGCTCGATTTGCTGCACCATCTGCTGCTCGGTCCGGGATACCTATTCGACAATCTGTTTGCCGGTTCAGATAACGAGTTAATTGCTCGGCTTGGCGAGTTTGATCCGGCGCTGATTCACACCCGCGCACTGGATCAATTTGTGCTGCGCTATGAGCTGGACCTTCCGGATCCGGATTTGGATACGTTTTTGCTGACCCTCGGCGAGCTTGGCATTGTGTTCAACCCTGAGCGGGAGACGGCTGGTGAGGCGGCCTCGTTGATTCGGCTGTTCTATCTGTTGCGTCATCAGTCGCTTGGCAACGATTATCATCTTGCGTTTGCCAGTGAATTTGATGAAGAGCTGTTGCGCAATTATGCCGACGTCTGGCTGCAGCATAGCGAGTTTGATGGCAGCAATGAGCACAAATTGGCGCTGAGGCCTTTCTATATCAATGAGCTGATCCCAGCCGTTTTTCGCTACGCCAATCGTAATGCCCCTGAGCTGGAGAAAGGCGAGTGGTTCTTAGGCCAATTTGGCACCGTTAAGCTGGCCGCACCTATCACGATCAAAGCCGATTTCGCCCGCATTCAACGTGAACATGTCGAGAAGAGCTCGCAGTTTCAGGCGTTTCTCAAAGTTGCAGACAAACATGCGCTCGAGCGGGATCTCAAACCCATCACCATCAATTTGAATCTGTTTGCGTTGCTATGGCGTCTTAATCGCGGCTATCGGCCAAATAAATACGATAAAAATGCCATCGTCTTGCTCGACGAGATGGTCGAGCAGATCAGTGAGGTCGCGCGGCACAGTCCGGCGCTGAGATTTTATGAGGGTGACCGCTGTTATAGCGCCAGTCAGGATGACGGCATGATTGCCGTTAGTGGGGTGAGCTAAGCCATGTTATTTCCAATACCCGAGGGGCTGACCCCATCCGACAAGAATAAGATCAACAGTTTTCTGCCGATCCGTAACAAGGGGAATGAGTTTAAGTGGGATACCATCACCGGGCTGGTGTTAGGCCATGTCCTGAAAAAGGTGGTGAAGAACTACTCGCTCGATCAGTTTCGTGAAGCGTGTCAGGCCCGGTTTATCGCCAAGTTGGATGAGCCTGGCTTCTGGCCAGTTTTGGATCGCATGTATTTTGCTACGGAAGCGGTGTTTCATATTTCACCGCTGTTCTTGCTGTTCAAGTCGCAGCAAAAAGGCAGTGGCAAGAGTGAGCTGGGTGCAGAAAACCTGCGCATGGCTGAATTATTCGCCGGTCTGCTGGGCAACACCTTCCTGTTTGACGATATTCCAGACAACCTCAACTTTATTGAGCAGGAGATGCTCAATGTATTGCGTAGTGAGCTGAAAGCTGGTTCGGTACTTCAATCGCAAGAGCAGCCTTACCTGCCTTATCTGGCGGCACACTTTCAGGACGACATTACCTTTTTGGCCTGCCATCCGCAGTACATGCTGCAAGAATTGACCAACATGCTGCAGTTGTATGCATTCAGTTATTGCGCTCAGTTGGCACTGCATGTCACGGATTGGAAGGCCGGCATACCGGCCAGCAAGCCACTTTATTTCATTTTGGATAACGAGAAAGCCAGTAAAGAGCGGGTTGCCGTGCAGTATTACGGTCATAAGTTGTTCTCGGAATCCAGTAAGCGCCTATTCCCGATGCTGTCGGCGCTGGAAGTGTTGCAAATCCAGTCGCCTAAGCGTCCGCTGTGGCAGGTCTACCGGGATGCACTGGCCTATCACGACCAACCGCGCCTGCTAGCTGAACTCAATCGCTATCTGCATGACTTTGCCGAATCGCGTACATTGCAGCCTTATTGGTGCGAGGCCCAGAATACTGAGCAGGCCTTTGATCTTTTGCGGGAACTGGCTATTCGGCAATTCGAATCGGAAAAGGACACCCGCAGCGAAATCAACAATAAGTACGTCAAAGAGTTGGAGAAACAGGTCGGCGCCAACTTTATCCAGTCGCGTGGCCGTGCTGGCCGCGTGCTGGTTCTCAACCAGGATCAGCTGCTGTTGTTGACCAATCTGGCGATTGGACAGCGCGACAAGTTGCGATTGCATGAGCTGATCAAAGGCTTTGAACAACGCGGTTTCTATCTGGATAGCCAGTCGCAACAGGTATTGGTTAGCTTCTATGAGCGCATGGGTAACGTGGAAAGAATGAGTGACAGTGGAGATGCCGTATATGTCCGCAAAACCCTATGAGCAGTTTTTGGCAGAGCAGTGTATTGATTGGATTGGCCAGGACATTCAGGCCGGCACACGTTATCAGTTCAAGTCTCCGGATGCGGAGAATGCCAAGCGTCTGTATCAGGCATTTGTCACCCTGTCGGGTGGACAAACGTTGTCTCTGGGGCATATGGCCTTACCCAAGGTGATGTGTAACGGCATCGCCCTGTTGCCTGTGCTACATGGTGATGCGCCAGAAGGCTGTACCGAGAATTACATCTCTCACCTGCGTGATGCAGTAGCCAGCCGAAGTGGTGATCTGGCGCAGGCCGGGCTGCTGATAATTCATAACAGTATGCTCGACACCCTGATCAATAGCGCAAGCGATCTGGCAGCACCTGGGGCGATTTGGCATCCCCATACATTACAAAGCAAACTCGCCGGGCTGATTGATCCCTACAACGACATGCGCGAGTTATCACAGTGTTTGCTGCAGGATCAGCTGGCAATCGTCACCGAAGAGGGTGCGACCGTCTTTGGTTTCGCTTCGCTGTACCGCTCTTTGGAGGATGGCCGTCTCGAGTTCAGCGAGCTCGGGCTGTTTGATGATCCGTTGATCCGCCAGATGAGTGGGCAAAGCGCGCAGATCCGTCGGCGTCTGGACGCCAACCGAACTTTGCGCCGCCATATCGAGTTCTGTGTCGAGCACTATGCCGATCAGCTTGAAAGCCAGCTCAAGGAGTTCAGTCCCAAGTTTATTCAACAGCACTTCCTCAAGGAGTCGGCGGACTGGAAACAGCTGGCGTTCCAGATCTATCTGGATGAAATGGATGCTAACAAGGCACAAAAGCTGATCCTGGATGCTATCGAGCTGGGGGCTGGCATGGCGGGGGCCACCCTGCTGCAACGCGACAAGAGCCAGACCAAGGCAGGGCAAAAAGAGAAGAGCCTGCTGATTGCGTTGCCGGCCGAAGTGGACACCTTGGCGCTAACGCTGACCTTTACCGGTAACGATCTGGAGAGTGATCAGCTGCGGCTGATGCATAACAAAGGCTTGGACAAGGTGCTGCACAAGCAGGTACGCCGTGGCGGTGGTAAGCGTTGCTGGGCAGATTTGACGCTCCCTTTTAATGGCGAGCCGACCTTTTTCAGCCTGGAGCTTAAGCGCGAAAATCGCTCCGAAGACTACAAGCTACGTTGTCTGTTGCTGCGCGAGGGCGATTTCTATCTGGAGCCGCTACAGAACTGTTTCCGCGTCGAGCCGCATAAAGGCTGGTTGACACTGCTGATGGATGAGGACCTGCTGCGGTTGCGCGCGGAGCCAGGCCCATGTCTGCATCTGGGCGCGGATGAGGAAGAGGTGGATTGCCGCGGCTACGGCGAGGTCGATTTTTCCGAGCAGGCAAACCAGATCGAGCGCATCCAGTTCACCTTGTGCAGCGGTGAATCGCGCCTCCCAATCAACATTGAAGGACCGGCCGCCGAAGAGGGGCTGATGTTGCCGCTGCTCTTTGATAAAGAGCGATTCGGCCGCCTGCTGCGCGATGACTACAACGGTGAATATAACCGCGCCAAGAATAAGATAGTCCTCGATAATGCCGAGCACGCCGTGGTCGGCGTGCGCCAGCAGCTGTTGACGCTGGAAGCGCGTTTTGTCGATGAACGGTTGATCTATATCGGCAGCTGTGGTGATCCAGTACGGTTAGGCAGCCTGCAGGCAAGCCATCCGGCGCTACACGATGCCTATGCGGCCTTGTTCGACTATCTGGCTCGCCACAAGAGCTTGCCCAGCCTGGTCAGCTGGGGCGAAGGCTATTGCCGGCTCGTGGAGGCCGTGGTGGCCGCTTACGAACGCGCGCTCCAGGGCATTCGCCTGCACAGTGTGTTGAACCTCGAAGAGAAGCGGCTGCTGCGCGTCGGTCTGTGCAAGCTTGAGGACAAGGAGCGCTTTAGCCCGCTGCACCCTCTGGTGCTGGCCTATTACAGCCAGCTGGTGGCGGCAATCCGCAGCGATCGCGATACCGATGGTCACAGCAGTTTTGATGAGCTGCCGGAGATCACCCGTGAGCGCATGGTGGCGTCGGGCCTGATGCCGTTCGCCTACGACGAGGCGGCCGGTTACGCCCACCTGCAGCCGGTCAAAGAGAACAACGGTTGGCTGGAGCTAGTACCGCGCCAGCTGGTGAGCCACAGCTTCGTCAAACGTCTGGTACGCGACAAACTGGCTGAGTTTACAAAGGCCTATGCTCGATTGTTCCGGGCCGGCCCCAATAGCACGCTGATCGTCAATGCCATCAATCAGGGCGAGGCGGCCGAGCTGTTTTTGGGGCTAGTGGAGCACTTTAAGCTGCATGGCGACGCGGCCTTTGCCATCCATGTGAATTTCTACGATGCCAGGCTGCAGTTTAATGAGTTTGACCGCTTCGCCGAGACACCTTCCTATGACGCGCTCAAAACCTGGCTGGGCTTGAATAATGGCAGCTGGCGTGAAGAGGCCGATCTGCTGATCGACCTATTACGCAGCCGGCTAACCTACAGCAAGTTTGTCACACCGACGGCAGACGGTGCCTTTACCTATGCCCATTTGGCGTTTTTCAGCAATAACGCGCCGGTAGAGTGCCACCTAATGGACCCCGCTCAGGCGCTCAGTGGTGTCTTGTGCGATGGTTTGATCGCCGGCGAGGCCGCCGAGACCAAAGACAGCGCCTATTTTACCGCCTTTGGTCTGCGGCATGTCGAGGTTGAACCCCATCCCAGCCTGCGCGTGGCTCGGCTGCTGGGCCAGCTTTGGCAACCGGCGCGCAAGAGTAACGATAGCCATCTTGGCCTGGGCATCGGGCTGGCCGTCAGCGCCGATTTCAAGCAGTTGCTGACTCACTCCTATAACAGCGCCTTGTGGACCACCATCATAGACCCCAAGGTGACTCTCGATTTCTTTACCAGCCAGAAGGATGTGGTGTTGATCCACTATTCGGATCAATACACCAGTGCGGCTGGCTACGATGCCATTACCGTGACACGGCGGGTCGATCTGTTTGAGGGCCTGCTGCGTAAGGAGAGCCAGACCCTGGGGCGCAATCTGCTCTCGGAATTTAATGCCTTCAATGGCGAGTGGCTGCTGCAGATGCTGACGGCGAATGCCACCCAGCGCAAAGAGAAGAACGGCATCATAGGGGCCTACAAGTTTGTTAGTGGCTTGCTGCTCGAGTCGGATATCAGCTGGGTGCCGCTGTCGGTGGCCGAGATGATTCGTGTCTCCGGCAATGTGGGCCTCAAGATGAGCGACAGCGAGTTTTCTCGCCATGTGCACGGTTACCGCAAGGGCGCCATCTCCGATGACGTGCTGTTTGTCGGTTTCAAGGATGACACCCTCTATCTGCTGCCGTTGGAAGTCAAAACCGGTGCGCGACCGGACTTCAAACATGCCGGTGAGCAAGCTCAAGAGCTGCTGCGCTACCTGCGGGATGAGGTGCTGGGGCCACAACGCTTGGCCAATCGCCTCTATCGCGGCCTGTTTGTGCGCCAAGTGCTGCAGCAGGTCGAGAAGTTGCGGCTCTACGGCGTACTCAGCGCCGAGCGGTTGAGTGAACTGCTGGCCCGCCGCGAATGGTGGCTCAAGGGTGAATATCAGGTCAGTGCTGTGCCCGGCTATGTGGACGGCATCGTCTTGGCGCATATCGACAACGACAGCTGCTTTGAACCCCAGTTGCAGACCACAGCGCAGAACCTGCTGCAGATTGAATTGCCCTATGCGCTGCTCCCCCAACTGATGTCAGCTGAAGGCGACGCCGAGTTGGCGCAGTTTGTTGCATGGTGTAAGGGCGCCGCGCACTACCGGTTGCAGCCGCTGCAACCGGCGGTGAGTGCGTCGATTGAAGTAACTGGATCGGCTGGCGCGGCAACAACCACAACGACCACCGCTGCGAGCCCGGTACCGCTGGCCGCAGAGTCGCCAGCTGTCTATGCACCTTCAGAGGCAACCGATGAGTCGGCGTTGCCCGTAGTAACGAGCGAACCGACAGCGACAAGCGAGCCCGCTGGCCCGCTGCAGGTGCTATTTGGCCATGATGCGCTGCGCCAACGCCCGCTGTATTGGGAGCCGACCAATACCGCCAAGTTTATGAATACCAATACCGGCATCATAGGCACCATGGGTACCGGCAAGACGCAATTTACCAAGTCGTTGATCACTCAGCTGATGCGTCAGCAGGGCAATAACGTCAATGGTGCTCCCATCGGCATGCTGATCTTCGATTACAAGTCCGACTATGTGGATGACGCCTTTACCGATGCCAACCAGAGCAAGAAATTCAAACTGCATCGGCTGCCCTATAACCCCTTGAGCCTCTACGGTGATATGCCGATGTTGCCGGTGCATACCGCCACCGGCTTTGCCGAAACCCTGACCAAGGCATTTGGCTTGGGGCCCAAGCAACAGCTCAAACTGCGCAAGCTGATCCTGGATGCCTATGAACTGGCGGGGATCAGTAAGTCGGATGCCAGCACCTGGAGCAGACCGGCGCCAACCTTGACCCAGGTGTGGGATCTGTTTTTGGAGCAGGAGAAGGTGGAAGAGGATTCGCTCTACGCGGCCCTCGACTCACTGGTGACCTATGAGATCTTCGAGACCCAGCCGGATGCCGTCTGCTCCCTGTATGACCTGCTCGATGGTGTGACCGTGATCGAGCTGGCGGGTTACTCGCCACAGATCCAAAACCTGGTGGTGGCCCTGACGCTGGATCTCTTCTACTCGCAGATGCAAAAGCGCGGCAAGCCGCAGGTGCAGGGCGATTACCGCCAAATCACCAAGATGATCTTGGTGGATGAGGCCGACAACTTTATGTCGCAGGACTTCCCCAGCCTGCGCAAGATTTTAAAAGAAGGGCGGGAATACGGGGTCGGGGTCATTCTCTCGACCCAGGATCTCAGCCACTTCAAGACCGGGGAAAACAATTACGGCTCCTATATTCTGACTTGGGTGGTGCATCGCGTCGCCGAAATCAAGAATGCCGATATCAAGGCCATCTTTAATAAAGATGATAAGAGCGAACAGGATCAATTAATGGAAACCATCCGCAAGCTGGACAAGCATTTTAGTCTCTATATCGATGGCGAAAAGCAAGTCAGCAAGATGCGGGATAGAGCGTTTTGGGAGATCAATTAAGTATGAGAAGAGTTGCAGATAGCGGATGTAGATACGACTTCGAAAAAAGAGGTGCTTTTGGCGTATTTAGGTCGAATGGCTCTATACCCATTGAATACATCATGACCACATTTGATATAAATGAGATTGTTCGCCTTTCTTTCGCAAGAGATGTCAATACAGAGTTGAATTTTGATTATTTGATTCAACGAGACATTGATGAGGAACGAGCGCTTGCAGAAATCAGTCAATATATAGCATCTTCTCCAGAAAAAATTCAGAAAGATGTAATATTTCTTCCCCCATTGTTGGCAGCTGTGGTCAGTGTTGATGATATGAATAACCTGGATAGTTTCTATCCATCTTGTGATTTTAATCCTAAGGCTGATAATTTTGGTGAAATATATGAGCGGGAGTGGACTAGAGTTTTTAAAATTGAAAACTATCATAAGAATGATGGCCGGATTATTGGTTTTTCCACAAACAATGGGTATAAAAATGTTCCTGTTGATATTGAATCTGCAAAAATATCTTTAAATATTACTCCAAATGGTGTTAAGGGGGCCAGATTAGTAGTCATAGATGGTCAGCATCGGTTATATGCGCTTTCCTATTTAAGGAATAACATGCGAGAACTGGTTGAAGACCTTATTGTGCCTGTTTGTATTGTGTACCCATCAGGGTCATATTTAACAAATGATAATATTTCCTCCCAACCAAGTGTTCCTCAGGTATTAAGAAGTTTGTTCGTCGATGTTAACTCAACAGTTGAAAGAGTTAGCGGTCATTTTCTTACGTTACTTTCTGAACAAACATTGGGATCTATTATTTGTAGAGAGTTTTGTAAGACTGTCCTTCGAGAAAAGGGAGTTGAAGGGCTTGGTCTTGTCGAATGGAACACTAAAAAGCATAAGGAATCTTTGGAGATATCAAGAGAGCATACAATAACAAGCATTGGCGTTATAAATAGTGCATTTGATGATGTGTTTAAGACAAAAAATGGGGTGCGTTTACTGACTGACATACTTGGTATTTCTAATCAGGATGTCAATTTCGATTTTGGTAAAGATGAATATGATGAGTCACTTCCAGTTCCAGAGTATTTTCCGTGGAGAGATTATCAATCCATACATAAAGAGCAGTTGTCTCAATTGGTAAATAATGTAATTACACCGGTTCTTATGAGTGTATTTTTTGAAACATCATATTTCAAAAAATATTATAATAAAATTAAGAATTATTTTACGGTTAGGGAACAAGAGCTGAGAGTTGAACGTTCTAATGAAGCAAATTATTTTGCAGAGGTTAAAAACTACTATCTATATAATAAACCATTTAGTGAAAGTGGCCGTGTGACTTTCGGTAATGTGCGATTGGAGATTCAAGCTTTAATTAATGACGCGGTACCTTCTTTTGCTAGGAAGTCAATTTTTCAAAAAGCAGTGATTGAAGCTTGGACCATCTTATGCTCTAAGTTTCTTGCAAATAAGATAAGTTTAGTAAATATCCCATCAATTCTGACTTTTTGTATAGATAATGCCTTTGATTCGAGAGTGGATGTTTTTAATGAACAACATTTATATCTCCAAGATACAATTTACTCTGGTTCAAGAATAAAGGTTACGAGGTCATCTAGACGACAAATTTCGAGGTTGATTTTGTCGAATTGCGTCAGAGTAAATTTGTTGGATTTTTTGAGCGATAATGAAAAAAATGTTTTAGGCACAATAGCCGAGTCTGAAGTTGGAGGGTTCATTTCCCAGATGGAAAATGATAAGCGGAAGGCATTTGAAAGTTCATATAAAACAAATTTTTCTATCTCTTTGTATGATAGGGAAAGATTAATTCACGCAGAACAAAGTAAGTCTAATAACATTAGAAAAACAGTGCCTGATGTAGGTTCATTTATGTCTGAGTTTGACCAAATCATTTCTGAGCTGATCTCTAATGACTTAAAAAACTCATACAGTGATCTATCAAATACAGTTGCTTTTAGTAATTTTGTGTTATCTGTAGATGATATTCAGGAAGACGATTTCTAATGAATGTGTACTTTTCTTTTGCTCATGAATTTTCAGAGGACGCATCTGAAATAGTAAAAATATGCAGCATGGAATATGAAAGGTTTATAATGGTTGCTATTAATGAACAGATATGCAATGAATTTATATCTAGTCTTGATTGTCAACTTAGCAATGTTAGCTTTTTCTATTTTTCGGGCCCAAAAATTTTGGGCCCTATTAAAAACTTAATGGGTGTGCTTTGTGGTGATGCTGATTACTATTTGATAGATCTGGAAAACATTAACAGTGCCGCTCAAAAAATAGAACAGCTTGATTGTCGTTGCTTTAGTGAAATAAATAGGCTGAACATGGGGGTGATCAATTCAACTCTAGAGTGTTTAGACCCTAATTTAGTTTTTTTTATAAAGAAAACAGTAAATGAGCTTATTAACTTTCAAGAAGAGGTTGGAAGGTTTTTAATTGGTGAGAGCTATTTTTCTGACTCAATAATCATGGCTAAAATCAACAGCTCTGATTTTGATAACATTAAACTATCTGAACTAAATGAATTTCTGAATCATCTAGTAAATATATGTGGACACTATGGCACGTTAAGTAATTATATTGATGTTGCCATTCAATGTTTCAGGTATTACATGTTATGTGTCCCAAATAATTCAGCGCAATTGATGCATTCAGTTAATAGTCAGTATGTTCAGGATTCATATCCTTCCTTATATAAAATAAATTCGGTTATTAATTATCTTGCATATAAAACCTCAATGAAGAAAAAGTTGTATAATAAAGCATTCATGCACTTATTCAGAACCTATGAGTATTACACATCTGGAACTCTTATTTCCAGAGGGAAAGCAATGTTTGGAAATGCAAATAAGAAAGGGATGGTACACTCAGATTGTTATTTGGTCAACAATAAACATTGCTTGGGATTTTATACGGTTTATAAAGAGTTGGCCCAAGCTGCACCCAATATTGCAAACAATAATGATTATATTAAAATGGATGATTATATCTCTATGAGGAATAAGTTTCATTATACGCATGGTGATTTAAAGGTTAGAAAAGATACGGTTGTTGGCTTTGAAAGTGTAGTGATAAATCAGATTAATTTTCTAGAGCAAGAGCTTATGCAAAATAGAGTCACATTCCAGCATCTTGAATTAGAGTTAAGCAAGTGCTTGCTTATTGATGAATATGAGAGCATGGTGCTGGTTATAAAAGATTATTTCTTAAAGACAATCAAAGAAATGAGTATGCTAAATGTTAATAATGTTTAGTTTGCACATATTAATATTGATGACTATTTAAAAGGTTATTCAGCCTGTTCATAACTTAGATTCATTTATTCCCCTCCATTTATTCCAGACTAAATATTGTAAATTTCTATCACCAAATTCCATTCCTTCATCCATCCGCTTAAAATAAGAAATCCGGGACCTGACTCCGTCAGGCTCCCGGAAATGATCTCCGCGTTCGGATTGGGGGTGGATATCCAGTGTTTGTAATAACTGGCTTAGAGCGATGATCTTGGGATTGCTGGCGCTGATGGCTTCACCACATCGCTTGATATCCTGATAGACAATCAGGGCTAGCAGATACTCTTCTTCGGTCCACGGAATATTTTTGCGGTTGTTCTCACTCATAAGGCCTGTGCTAAATCATTGAGACTTCGATGGTTGCGTAATGCAGCTATACCATCCTCGACATGTGCCGCCCAGGCCTTTGTCAGCTCTTTTTGATCCAGCTCAGGATAGTGCAGCGTCAATAGCAATTCGGTGACTTGGCTGGTTTCACCCAGCCAGGTGTTTTTATCCAAAACCAAAGCGCCATCGAGTTTGCGTTGATCGCCGTGATAACGAAATCCGGATTCCATTGAGCGGAAAAAAGCGATACGGGCAGCGATATTGGGGGTCACACCGGTATAGGCCTTGAGACGCTTGAGTTGCTCTTCGGTCTGCTGTGTTAATTGCATGCGGTTCGGTAACATCAGCTGGCCTCCTTTTGCTGCCAGAAGTAACCATCTTTGAGGAACGAGCATTTGGTCAGACTATCAAAATGGATCTGATAGGCATGGGAAATATCATCCTGCAATGCGCCGGCAAAATAACGCTGGTCCACTTCGGTGTCGGTGGAGAGTAAGACCACCTGATGGCTGGCGAAGGGGAAGTAGTGTTCGATCAGTTTATCTCTGTGATGCGAATCCAGGCGCCCCAACGGCGTATCGATGATCACCGGTAATTGACGGCCCGAGGTTTTCGCCAAGGCTTCGAGAATGGCAATGGCATAAATCTGCTTTTCACCCGCCGAGAGTAATTTCCGGCTGATGGCACTACCATGCTCATCAATGAGTTCAACATCAAAGCTCTCAGGATTAATCCGCGCCTGGATTTGCAGATCTTCTTTACGCGCCAATTTGTGATAAGCCTGAGCAAAGGCCTGCTCCAGCTTTTTCACCCGCGCCAGCGTCAAGACTTCTGAATACTCTTCCAGCAGCTTGATGGCTTCCCGGGCATTTTTCTGGGCACTGTTATCGGTAAATTGATCGCGCTCCTTATCATGCAACTTTTGAATATCCCGCGCGGCGTTAAGCTGTTTATTCAGTGCTTGCCGTGCCTCTTCCAGCAGGGCCTTATATTGCTGGATTTCCCCCTGCCGCTTCTTATCCAGAGCCCGCAATGTCTCAAATAGCCCGATCAGCTGATCATCTTCCGGGGCGCGGGCTATATTGGCTGCGGCTTGATCCAGAGCCTGCTCGACCTCTTGCAGTCGCGCCCTGGCCGTGTCAAAACGGGAGCGGGCATGCTGGCTGTCATGGGTGATTAGCTGCTCAATGACACCATATTCCCGCTCCGAGATATCGAGCTTGATATCGCCTTGGGGCTTGTCCGCCAGATAGGCATCGAGCTTATCTTTAATGGCTTCGGCGGCAATCTTGCCAGCCTCCTTGGATTGGAAGGCCATCTGCCCTTGCAGTGCCTGCAGGAACTGCGTCAGCTCATTGGTAAAGTGCCGGGTCTGTTTCAAGCTGGCTTCGATGCTCAGTTGCTCGAGCAGACCGGCCAAGGTGGTTGGCGCTAGTGCCAATGGCAGACTGGTTTCCATCTCGTGGCGGATCTGCTTTTCTAGCAGTTCTTTTTCTTTTAACAGGGCATCGACTCTTTGTTGCTCTTGGGCCTTGGTTAAGGCAAAGGCACCGCCTTCAGCCGCCAGCTGAGTTTCATATTTCTTGATATCGGCAGTGAGCAGTTCAATCGCGGCGGCACGCACATCAGCTTCAAAGCGGAAGTGTTCAGCCTGCTTGGCGTATTCGGCACTTTCCTTTTCCAAAGTTTCCAGCCGCTTTTGTTGCTGTCGGCTCAGTGAGTTGGCCTCCATGCGCTTGAGGTAGATGATCAGATCGCTGCGCAGCTTGCTAACCAGATCCAGCCCCAGCAGGCGGCGCACTGCAGTTTGCAGCACCTTGCCCGATTCATCTTCGGCTAGCTCAGCAATCTTTTCCCCATCGAAGAAGAAGAGATCGGCAATGCCGTGGGGGATCAGCTCATTCAAAAAGCCCTGGCACTGATCGTAATTCAGCTCCTCTTTGGCGACGCCGTCTTGCAGCAGCATCAGGCGATCTTTCTTGCCGCGCTTCCAGCTGCGGATGACGGTAAATTCTGATTCGACGCCATCCTTGTTGTAGGTAAAGCACAGCTCGACACTGGCCTCCTCGGGGCGCTGGACGGCGCTGACACCGTTATGCACCAAGGCTGCCAGATGCTGGATGTAGTCCTGCTGGGTATAGAACTGGTCGAACGCCAACCGGCCATAGAGTGCAAGGCGGATGGCGGTCAGAATCGAGGTCTTGCCGGCACCATTGAGACCGCCAAACAGCACTATTGGGCGCTGTTGAATGGTCTCACCGCTGATGGTCCTATCCTCCCGCGGCGCCAGGTCGATCTTATGGCTGCCGCGGAACACGCGAAAGTTATGCAGCGTCAGGCTCTTAATGATCATCTGTGGTTACCTCGCTTAGCAGGCCGCTGATCTGATCCGCATGGGCCAGCAACGTCTGAACATCCCGGATCTGCGCTTCTATCTTATCAATGGCTTCCTCATGCATATCCCGTTCATTGCGTTTTTGCAGGGCAGACTGCTTGAGCTGTATCGCCTCTAGCGATCCCCAATCCTGCTTGAGAATGCTGCCGATCTTGTCGAAGACCCCTTGGCGTTTGCTGAGTCCTTCTAAGGAGATCTCCAGTTCAATCAGCTTTTTGACCATCTCGGGTTCGACATCGTGGTGCTGGGCCAACTGGTCCAGCAGCTCGGCATCACTGGCATCGAACCGCGACTGATCATCGACGACCCACGCCAGATCGCGGCCATACACCTCGCGGTAGAGCCGCGGCAGGCTGTCGTTCCAGTCTGGCTCGTTAGGATCTTTGAGCCAATGCTGGCGGATGGCATGTAGCTCGGGCTCGGTGATCAGGGTGATGGTGTGGCCTTGGGCGTTCAGATTTTTTTCTAGCTGCAGCAGCTCCTGCAGCCATAGCTGACGGTATTTAAGCCAGTAGGGGCCGGGAACGTGCTTGCGCTCGGCGGCAATATCTTCACCATCCTTGGCGTACTGGTAGCTGACCTTGCCTGTACGCCGCTTGTAGTTACGGTAGATATCCTTCTGCTCAGGATCTGTGGTCCTGGCCAGTTGGTCGCGGAATTGCAACAGCGGCAGCATCCAGTCTTCGCCGTTCTGGATCAGACTTTCCATGGCTCTGTCTTTGGTGACGACGGTGCAGGTCCAGCAGCCAAAACGGGAGTTGCCGCAGGAAGGGGTGCTGTCGTCGATCACCAGCGGGCATTCCCCCTGACCGGACGAGTCCATATACAAGGTCCACAGCGGACGGTTATTGCCGCCCCATGGGTTTTCCCACTCCTCGATCTCGTCCTCTTCCGCATAGCGGAAGGCGCCGCGTAGCAGCTTCCACACATCCTCCACATCCCAGGTATCGATGGGCGTGTAAATAAAGGCATTGGCCAATGTGGTGTGGCGAGCCAGACGAGTGCCATCGATCTTGTGCTTGGCGATAACCTGGGCCCGGGAGGCGCTCTCGCTACTGCGCGAGCCCAACACCACAATCACTTCCTCGAATTGGCTGACCTTATCCTTGATGAAATCGCTGACGGGATTGATCTTCATCCGCTCGGTACACCAGCGGAAGTTGCGGGTTGGCGCCGGATAGCCTTTACCCAGCAAGTTGACCCAAAAGGTCTCGCTGGTTTTGGGGACCACAGGGTGAACCGTGATGGGCAGCTTGTCGCGCTGAGCACCACGCTCAATCTGCTTCATGGTACGAATGATCAGATCGACCACCACGGGGGTTTCGACCAGGGTATCGGATGAGACGACGAAAATCGGCTTGCTACGCAGCTTCGGTGTCAGACCCAACAGCGCCAGATACACCAGCGTGATGACGGCGGAGGAGTCTTTACCACCGCTGTAACCGATGACCCAGGGGCGTTTGTCGGCGCAGTAGATGCGTTGCACCTCGGCGACATAATGTGCCAGTGGGTGACCGGCGAATTGTTCAAGATTGATAAAGTCTTCGTAGTCGCCCAAATCATGGGCCATTTGCAAGGTGCTCATTGCTGTACAACCTGTTCTTCGAGCACCTTTTCCTCAGGAGTGAGGGAAAGGTTCAGGGCAATTTTCAATGCATTGCAGGTCAGTTGAATCGCAGAGATAGACTTGCTCAACTTGCCATGCAACATGGTCCGACGCAGCCATTCTGGATTGGTCTTGCGCCAGTCGATGGTTCTGAGAAGGGTCAGATCTTGTTTCCAACTCTCGGGGTGCTCACTGATCAGGCTGCGACCCAACAGGCCGAGCGCATGTAGGCCGACACCGTGGGCATGAACATAGTCCTGCCGCAGCTGAGCAGGGGAGACCTCTTTGCGACAGGCCATCTGCCAGTCGGGCATCTGGGCATAGACGGCTAGCCAGTAATCGCGGGCGATGGCGGCTTCCTCTTCGCTGCAGCCTTCTTTGGAGCCCTTTCCTAACAAGGCGCGCGTCGCCTGCTTAATGCTGCTTAATGTGAACAGCTTGCTGGAGAGGGCAGAGATGCTGGATTTCTCCATCTCGGTCAGGCCGACAAAGGGCTCGATCGTGGTGGCCAGCAGACGGGCCAGATCGGAAGCCTGATCGCGGTGATCATAGAGTGTCGCCAAGGATGGGCTGGGCTTGACCGCGTACTTGTTCAGGTCGGCAAACATCTGCTGACTGCGGTGCAAGCCTTCGTCAACGAAGAACAGTACCGGGATATTGTCCTGGCCCAGTTCGGGGCGTTCGGCAATGGCCTCTTCGATCGCCTTGCGTCTGTGCTGACCGTCGTTGATCAGGATCTGGGCATCCATAGGCACACGCAGGGTGCCCAAATTGTTCGAGCCGGGATGCTCTTCAAACTCGACATCGACGGCAATAGAGGCCGTGAGCGCAGAAAAGACGTAGTCCTTAGGGTTTTCCAGCAGGTAACGCACCATTTCCGGAATGCGCGACTTGTTCAAGGTGCGCTGAGCGCGCAGCTCTGGCGGTACTTCACTCTCATCAAAACTGAAAATCTTCGGGATGATCCGCATTGGGCAGGTAGCAATGTAGAAGGGCCTGCCGGCCTGAATGCCCCTGACTGCAGGAAAAGAGTAACAGTAGTCGGAATCAAAGTGACTCATGATGTGTCTCCTACTCGCCAACCTGCGTTAAATATGACGCACTGCGTTAAAATGTACGTAAGATTTGTTTTTCATAATAATAATGACGTTATAAAAGTGTGGAATATGGTGTATAAACGAGCTCTGCGTTATCTTTAACCGGAAATTCTACTTGTTGGTTACGTGTATTCGGAAGCACTTTATCATTTTTCCCTCTCGACTTAGCACTGCCTCAAACTCCCCTCGGCTTAGATTCAGATCCTGTTGCAGGTCTAGTCCGAACAGCTTGCCCAGGTGCTGCTCAAGCGCGCGCTGCTTGGCAAAGTCCGGGTGATCCGTGGGCAGCAGATAGCTTTTATTCAGTAGCGGCGGGCGGCGGGGTGCATCGACATAGTCGAAGAAGTCCACCTCCTGCTCGGCCATGCGGATCTTGATGCGCTCCACCAGATAGGGGATGGGCTGAGTAAAGTCGTCATAGCCCAACAGGCTGACCTTGCCGGATTGGCTATGCACCTTGATGACCTCTATCTCATCCAGTTCACCATACAGCTGACAGGCGGCGCCGACATAGACCCGTAGCAAGGGCGGTAGCTGCGACAGGTACTGCTTGTGCAGTAGCAGTGAGTGCCCCGGATAGTAAAGCGAGGCGGGGAGTTGTTCGTGGGCACTGTGGCAGGCGTCCTCGATTTGCTCTGGTGAGGCGATGGCAAACAACAGCTCGCGGGCGTGGGCCATGGCGCTAGGGTAATCGCCGAAGAAGGCCTTGATGTCGCGCTTTAGCGCTTCGGTGAGTTGACGGTATGGCCGCCGCTTGTCAAACAAGGTCAGTGCCAAGTAGACGGATAGATCTTCGCTGCGTGCTTGTCTGGCTTGCTCAAGCCAGTCTGTGCCTTCTTGTCGTTCCAACAGATGCAGTACCCGAGCCGGGCTGCCGGCTAATTCTTTGAGCCGAGGATAATCGGGGAACTCCTCTTCAATGGGGAGCCGGCCAAGATCAAGACAGCGTTGCCAGAAGGCTTCAAATAACTCGGGGGTTTGTTGCTGAGCCTGTTGTAACTTGCTCAATTTATGCTGGTTGGGCTGCGTTAATTGGTGCCAGCCGTGCTGCCGGCGTAGCCGACCGCTTAAAAAGGCTTGCTCCGCTTGTTTGTCCTTGAAGAGGTAGAAGATGCCGGGGGCGACGGCGATGGGGACTTCATCCAGAGTGCGCTCCAAGAAGCCCCTTAGCTCGCTCTGGTTGTAGTACTTCTGAAAGGTGTTGCGGGAGGTGATGATGCCGTCGCCATAGGGCTTGAACTGAGCAATAAAGTCGTCGCTGGCCAGCATGGCCGACACGACTAACAGCGTCTGACATAGTGCCCAGGCCCCTAGTAGGGCTTCCACCCGTTCTATGGGATCCTCTATGACATTGATGACGTACCCCAGGTTGACGAGTGCCGAGGCATGCTTGCCGGCCTCGGGGCGAAAGTTGGGGTCCCAACCTAAGGCATCGATACCGTGAGCCTGCAATTCCCGCAGATCATCACCCCGGCCACAACCGTAATCGAACACTGAGAATTCACCATTTAGATAGCCGTGTTTAGCCAGCAGCTTCATGGGGGCGGAGAGCTGGTAGCGCACCAGGGCCGTCTTATGGCGATCTATGGTGGTGGCGGTATCGGTTTGAGGCAGCATGGACTGACGAAACAGCCGGCCATCCACTAGGGCATAGCCGTGTTGGGCAATTAGTCGCTCCCAGCTTTGTTTAAACCCAATCTTGCGCGGTTCTGCATAGAGGCCGGCGGCCTCGCCTTCCTGAGTGATAAGATAAAAATCTGGCACGCTGGGATGCTCCGGCCACAACATCTGTTCTTTGCGGTGGAGTATTGGCGGATTGTCTTGCGCGTCATATATAACCACGCGGTGCTGCAGTCGGCTCAGATCCACGGTGACGCTCTGCCGCAATGTCGGATAGGCGTCTGAAAAAAAGTCAGGATAGTGGAGCAAAGAGAGGCGGAATTGCTCGCGGCCTAGCTTTACTAGATTCCACTCATCGGGTGCCACTTTGAGGGCCTGACCGACGGCCTCAACAAACCGGGATAATCCGGGATCTGTCCGGGACAAGGTCTCACGGTGCAAGTAGATGGCCTCCGGTAGCCGCTTACCAAAGGGCAGGGTGGCCACCCGCTGGGCGAACTCTGCGGCCGTCAACATAGTGGCTCCTGGCTGGCCATGGCATCTAGTTGGGATCTCGTTAGCCGACGGGGAATGCGGCGCCCCTGATGCTCTGTCAGCAAAATCAGCTGGCCTGCGGGGCTGGAAGAAAAGCTCAGGTGCAACGGTCTTTGTGGGCCGTAGAGATAGAGTCGATCAAAGGGCAGATGCTGAGCTAGCCACTGCGCAATGCGATGACTGTTTTGCCCGGGATAATAAAAATCTATGGCGGCACCACCTCGGGGGCAGACGAGCTGGCCCTGACGGGTCAGCTCATGCGCGGCGTGTTGATCCAGCTTAGGGGCGATACGGGGGGAGGTGTTGGCCAAGATCAGTTGCCGCAGTCGCGCGCCACAGAAACCGAATGTCAGCTCAGGCCGGCCGAACTGCTCCCAGAGTGGATCCAGTAACCCTTGGGCCAATGTGGCATAGGCCTCCCAACTGGCCGGTTGCTGTGGCGTATTGTCGCAGCGTGTTTGCTGCCAGGTCTCGCCGCAGTGGAATAGCTCCCTGAAGTGCAAGTATTGGCTGCATGCCTGGTCGAGTTGTGTCGTATTCATGTGACTTGCTCATCCCACAGGCGCTGCAACAGCGCCAGGCTGGTTTGGTAGATGCCGGGGCTGCGGGCCTCGCTGGGGCCGGCGAGATTGAGCACTCGGATGGGGTGCTGGCTCAACCAGCAAAGGAGGGCGGTGTGCTGGGGCGGGTAGGGGTCGTCCAACTGCCAAATAAAGCCAGGTTTGCCCAGTTTGCGGATGAATTCCTGGGTGAGACGGCTGCCGCCGGACAGCTCTCCCCGGATGAGGATCAGGGTGGCGTCGCTGTCGCGCACGTTGGCCTTGGTGCGCTGGCGATAGCCGGGGGAGTCGGTCTCCTGCAGCCGGTAGTCGTCCGGCAGCGGCCCATCTGCCGCCAGGCGCCCCTTGGGGCACCAGCCTCCGTGCGCCAGCCCCTGGCGCCGGGCAAAGTCCAGGGCGGCGCGGTCGACACCGGTTTGGCCACCGGAGATCAGTGTGGTGAGGCTGGTCAGGGGCATGGGGTTGGCACCTTGGGCACATGGCAGACGGGGGCACTATGCCACAGGTCGCCTGCCTGGGATGTGCTGGCGTCATACAATCTGAATATCCGATTATTTGAATCTTTTTAATCGACTGGCAAAAGGTCATCAAGTTGCCAACTATGGGGGAAACACTATGGTTCATGTGTGGATCGGTTCACGGCGATCCTCTCACCCCGCAGTGATGTTCGCCCACTCTCACCCAAGGAGACGACTCGATGAGCAGCCCCGACAACCGCCCCGCCGGTAAATGTCCCTTCATGCACGGTGCCCTGACCCAGACCGGCACCAGCACCAGCAACCATGACTGGTGGCCCAAGGCCCTGAACCTGGACATATTGCACCAGCACGACCGCAAGACAGATCCGCTGGGGGAGGATTTCAACTACGCCGACGCCTTTGCCCAGCTGGACCTGGCGGCGGTGAAAGCCGATCTGCAGCAGCTGATGACCGACAGCCAGGCCTGGTGGCCGGCGGACTGGGGTCACTATGGCGGCCTGATGATCCGCATGGCCTGGCACAGTGCCGGTACCTACAGAACCGCCGATGGTCGCGGCGGTGGCGGCACCGGCAGCCAGCGCTTTGCACCTCTCAACAGTTGGCCGGACAACGTCAACCTGGACAAGGCGCGCCGTCTGCTGTGGCCCATCAAGCGCAAGTATGGCAACCAGCTCTCCTGGGCGGATCTCATGATACTGGCGGGCAACGTGGCGCTGGAGTCCATGGGCTTCAAGACCTTCGGCTTTGCCGGGGGCCGCGAGGATATCTGGCATCCGGAGAAGGACATCTACTGGGGCTCGGAGCGCGAGTGGCTGGCTACCAGCGACAAGCCCGGTAGCCGTTACTCGGGTGAGCGCCAGTTGGAGAACCCGCTGGCGGCGGTGCAGATGGGCCTCATCTATGTGAACCCCGAGGGGCCGGATGGCAATCCGGATCCGGTGGCCTCGGGCCGGGACGTGCGGGAAACCTTTGCCCGCATGGCGATGAACGACGAGGAAACCGTGGCTCTGGTGGCCGGCGGCCACACCTTCGGCAAGGCCCACGGCGCCGGCGATCCGACCCTGGTGGGGGCGGAGCCGGAAGCGGCCGGCATCGAGGAGCAGGGGCTGGGCTGGCACAACCGCCTGGGTTCCGGCCTTGGCGTGCACACCACCTCCAGTGGCATCGAAGGGGCCTGGAAGCCCAACCCCACCCAGTGGGACAACGGCTACTTTGACATGCTGTTCGGTTACGAGTGGCAGCTGACCAAGAGCCCGTCGGGGGCTCATCAGTGGACGCCGGTGAATGTGAAGCCCGAGCACCTGATCCCCGATGCCCATGATCCGGCCAAGAAGTACCCGCCCATGATGACCACGGCGGATCTCTCCTTGCGCTTCGATCCCATCTATGAGCCCATCTCCCGCCGCTTCCACCAGGATCCGGCGGCCTTCGCCGAGGCCTTCGCCCGGGCCTGGTTCAAGCTGACCCACAGGGACATGGGACCCAAGAGCCGTTACCTGGGCGCGGAAGTGCCGGCCGAAGATCTGATCTGGCAGGACCCCATTCCGGCCGGCAATGCTCAGCTGGATGCGGGCCAGATCGCCGCCCTCAAGACCAAGATCCTCGCCTCCGGCCTGTCGGTGGGTGAGCTGGTGGCCACCGCCTGGGACAGCGCCCGGACCTTCCGTGGCTCGGATTACCGTGGTGGCGCCAACGGGGCGCGCATCCGGCTGGCCCCGCAAAAGGACTGGGCTGGCAATGAGCCGGCGCGTCTGCAGAAGGTGCTGGATGTGCTCAGCGCCATCCAGGCCGAACAAAGCGTACCGGTTAGCCTGGCGGATCTCATCGTGCTGGGGGGCTGTGCCGCCGTGGAGCAGGCCGCCAAGGCCGCCGGTGTCGAGGTTCTGGTGCCCTTCACGCCGGGCCGGGGCGATGCCAGCCAGGCCCAGACCGACGTGGACTCCTTCGCCGTGCTGGAGCCGCTGCATGATGGTTTCCGCAACTGGCAGAAGCAGGCCTATGGGGTGACGCCAGAAGAGATGCTGCTGGATCGCAGCCAGCTCCTAGGCTTGACCGCCCCCGAGATGACGGTACTCATCGGCGGCATGCGGGTGCTGGGCACCAACCACGGCGGGGCGGCCCACGGGGTCTTCACCGACAGGGTTGGCGTGCTGTCCAATGACTTCTTCGTCAACCTGACCGACATGGCCTATCGCTGGCTGCCTGCCGGGGAGAACCTCTACCAGATCTGTGATCGTGCCAGCGGCGCGGTGAAGTGGACCGCCACCCGGGTGGATCTGGTGTTTGGTTCTAACTCTGTGCTGCGGGCCTATGCCGAGCTGTATGCCCAGGACGATGCCAAACAGAAGTTCGTCCAGGACTTCGTCAAGGCCTGGTGCAAGGTGATGGACGCCGATCGCTTCGATGTGAAGCGCTAAGCTCAGTCTGACCACTGTTTGAATTGCTAGATCAAGCCCGGTCGCTCTGCGACCGGGCTTTTTTGTGTCAGGGCCAGGGGTACCGAGGGGCGAGTGGGTGTAAAAGACCATGCTTTAATCGTGGTTATGTTAACTGCCGCACGCAGCATTTGGATGCATTTGGCTATGGTGGGGACAATTTTCTGCCCTTGGGCATCCCATCCCACCCTAGTTACTGCAAGGAGTCACCATGGCGCTTATGCACTTCTCTGTCCCTCGTCACATCATCTCCGGGCCGGCGGCCCTCAACCATCTGAGTACCCTTAAAGGGCGCAAGGCGGTGCTGGTCACCGGCGGCAGCTCCATGAAGCGGTTCGGCTTTCTGGACCGGGCCGAGCAGTTGCTGCAGCAGGCCGGCATGCAGACCCTGATCGTCGATGGGGTGGAGCCCAACCCGTCGGTGGCCACCGTCTGGCGCGGGGCCAAGGCGATGCAGGAGTTTGAGCCCGAGTGGATCGTCGCCATCGGGGGCGGTTCGGCCCTGGATGCCGCCAAGGTGATGTGGTGTTTCTACGAGCATCCCGAGCTAAAGTTCGAGGACATACTCACACCGGGCTCCATGCCGCCGTTGCGCAACAAGGCGCGCTTCGTGGCCATTCCGTCCACCAGCGGCACTGCCTCGGAGATCACCGCCTTTTCCGTGATCACGGACACCGACAACCACATCAAGTACCCGATCGTCGCGGCGGATATGGTGCCGGACATCGCTATCCTGGATCCGGCCCTGCCGGAAACCATGCCGCCCCACATTACCGCCAACACCGGTATGGATGTGCTGGCCCATGCCATTGAGGCGGTGGCCAGTACCGCCGCCACCTCCTTTACCGATCCCTATGCCATCGAAGCCATCCGCCTGGTGCTGGCAAACCTGGAGCTGGCCTACCGGGAACCCCATAACGCCGCCGCCCGCCTCAACATGCACAACGCCTCGGCGCTGGCGGGCATGGCCTTCACCAACGCCTCATTGGGCCTGGTGCACTCCCTGGCCCACAAGATCGGCGGCGAGTTCGGGGTCACCCACGGCCTGGCTAATGCGATCCTGTTGCCCTATATCATCCGCTTCAACCGTCAGTTCAGCGACAAGTACGCCCTGGTGGAGAAACAGCTGGAGATCCCGGATCTGGCCGAAGCGGTGGAGATGCTCAACCGGCAGCTGGATATCCCCCATACCTTCCGCCTGTGTCAGGAGGTGCCCTTTGACGAATCGCACTTCAGCCAGGTGCTGGCACGCATGAGCCAGAATGCCCATGCCGATCCCTGCACCTGGACCAACCCGGGGCAGCCCACGGTGGCGGATGTGCAGGCACTGTATGAGGCGGCCTTCTATGGCCGTCAGCCGGCGGAGGCCACCGTCTGAGGTGGAGGAAAACCGAACAAAGAGGCGCTTGCGCCTCTTTTTTTAGGTCGACAGGGCTGTCAGACGGCCTGATCCGTGTGACACTCTGTCTCGGCAGACTCAATCACTGACTGGAGGGAATTCGATGAGCCTGATTCAAGAGTTCAAAGCCTTTGCCGCCCGCGGCAACGTCATCGACATGGCGGTGGGCATCATCATAGGGGCGGCCTTCGGCAAGATAGTCTCCTCGTTTGTGGGGGACATCATAATGCCGCCCATCGGCCTCTTGCTGGGCGGCGTGGATTTTAGCGATCTGGCCATTACCCTGCAGGCGGCCCAAGGGGAGACGCCGGCGGTGGTCATCGCCTACGGCAAGTTTATCCAGACGGTGATCGACTTCCTGATCATCGCCTTTGCCATCTTCATGGGGCTCAAGGCCATCACCAGCCTGAAGCGCAAGGAAGAGGCGGCCCCCAGTGCGCCCCCTGCGCCCACCAAGGACCAGGAACTGCTGGCGGAGATCCGCGATCTGCTCAAGACCAAACAGGAATGATGGGCTGATTTGTTTACCTTAGGGGGCTCAGGCCCCCTTTTTCATACCGGTGGTGCCCTCACTGGCCGGATATCGTACTGTCTGCCCGTGGGATATAGTGCTACACCATCTAGCAAGAGGGATGCGAATCGGTCTGGGGCAGGGGGTGCCGCTATGTTGTTGGATCTGATCAAGGGCGTGGCCCTGCTGCTATCCCTGTGTCTGCTGTACGGCATCTTGTTGCGCACTCGGCTGCCCTGGCTGGGGCGCACCGGCCGTCAGCTGCTCACCGGCTTGCTGTTCGGCAGTCTGTGCATCGTGGGCATGTCCACCCCCATCACGCTGGCAGGCAGTGGGGTCATCTTCGATGCCCGCTCCGTGATCCTTAGCATGGCCGGCCTGTTTGGCGGGCCCCTGGTGGCGGCGGTGGCGGGTAGCATGGCGGCGCTGTTCCGACTGTGGCTGGGGGGCGGTGGGGCACCCGTCGGGGTGTCGGTCATACTGCTGAGTGTGCTGACGGGCTTGCTCTACCGCGTTGCCTGCCAGCGCAACTGGCTCTCCTTGAGGTTTCTTCCCCTGGTGCTGTTCGGTCTGGTTCTGCATCTCTTGGTGCTCTACCTCTTTACCTTCTTGCCCAGCGAGGCGGCACAGCTCATCCACAGCCTGTTTAGCCTGGAATTCTTGC
This sequence comes from Pseudaeromonas paramecii, assembly GCF_039540575.1. NCBI lineage: Bacteria > Pseudomonadati > Pseudomonadota > Gammaproteobacteria > Aeromonadales > Aeromonadaceae > Pseudaeromonas > Pseudaeromonas paramecii. The sequence continues at coordinate 455,790 of NZ_BAABFC010000001.1, read as the reverse complement.
TGGTGTTTGCCTTGGCTACGGCGCTGCTGGGCAGTCTGCTGCAAGATGCCCGCCAGCGACGGCGCACCGAGCTGGCCCTGGCCCGCAGCCAACGACAGCTCAAGGCGGTGGTCCATGCCATGCCGGATCTCCTGTTTGTGCTCAATGACGAGGGGCGCTACCTGGAGATGCTCACTCACGAAGAGGCCCATCTGGTGCGCTCCCGCTCCGAGCTTCTGGGCAAACGCATGAAGGATGTCTTTCCCCCGGAGCAGACGGCCGCGCTGATGTCGGTGTTGCAGCGCACCCTGCGGCAAGGGCCTCAGTGTCACGAATACCAGATCGCCATTCAGGGCGGTCAGCGGCGCTGGTTTGAGGGGCGCACCCATGTGCTGGGGCGTTACAGGGGCCACCGTAACTGCATCGTCTGGTTGGCGCGGGACATCACGGAGCGCAAGGAGAGGGAGGAGCAGATCGCCAACCTGGCCTTCTACGATCCCCTGACCGGCCTGCCCAATCGCCGCCTGCTGCGGGAGCGGTTGGGCCAGGGTCTCAAGGAGAGTCAACGCACCGGGCAGTACGGCGCCCTGCTGTTCTTCGATCTCGACCACTTCAAGATCATCAACGACACCCTGGGTCACGACGTGGGGGATCAGCTGTTGCGTCAGGTCGCCGGGCGGCTGCAGCAAGGCGTGCGCCAGGTGGATACGGTGGCCCGGCTGGGGGGCGATGAGTTTGTGGTGCTGCTGGTGGGGCTGGACGGCCAGCGGGTGCCGGCGGCCCATCAGTGTCGCCGGGTGGCGGAGAAGCTGCTGGGGGAGCTGGGGCGTCCATACCGGCTTGCCGGCCAGGATCATTACAGCACCGTCAGCATGGGGATGGTGCTGTTCTTGGGTGAGGAGCACAGTGCCGAGACCCTGCAGCGCCATGCCGATCTGGCGCTCTATCAGGCCAAGGCGGCGGGCCGCAACACCTTCCGCTTCTATGATGAGAGCATGCAGGTGGCCATCAAGCAGCGGGTGAGTCTGGAGAGCGCCCTGCGCCAGGGGTTGCAGCTGCGCCAGTTCCAGCCGTTTTATCAGCCGCAGGTGAACGAGGAGGGCTGGGTGGTGGGGGCCGAGGTACTGGTGCGCTGGCTCCACCCGGAGAAGGGGATGATCTCGCCGGCGGACTTTATTCCGGTGGCCGAGGAGACGGGCCTCATCATACCGCTGGCCGAGCTGCTGCTGACGCAGGTCTGTGATCAGCTGGTGGCCTGGTCTCGGCTGCCGGGATTTGCCGATCTGAGTCTGGCGGTGAACGTCAGCGCCCGTCAGGTGCGCCAGGAGGATTTCGTCGAGCGCATCATAGCCCAGGTGCGTCACAGTGGTGCCAATCCGCAGCGCCTCAAGCTGGAGCTGACCGAGAGCCTGCTACTGCACGACATGGACGACATGATCCGCAAGATGACGGCCCTCAAGGCTTTCGGCATCGGCTTCTCGCTGGATGACTTTGGCACCGGTTATTCCTCCTTGAGTTACCTCAAGTTGCTGCCCCTGGAGCAGCTCAAGATTGACCAGTCCTTCGTGCGGGACTTGCTCAGCGATCCCAACGATGCGGCCATCGCCCGCACCATCATAGCCCTGGCGGATAGCCTGGGCCTGTCGGTCATCGCCGAAGGGGTGGAGCAGGAGTGTCAGCGGCACTTCCTGGCGGCCCAGGGCTGCCACACCTATCAAGGCTACCTGTTTGGCCGCCCCGCCGCAGTTGTTGACTTCATGGCCAGCCTGCAGCTGGATCCGCAGGGGCGCCTTATCCTGAGGTCAGCGTCACCGACCTAGCAGTAGGCCAGGGGCAGCGCCGCCCAGGCGGTGGTGTAGCTGGGGCTACGCTGGGCCTGGCGCATCTGCCAGGGCGCCTGATCTGAGCCTTGGGCGGCCAGCTTGAGGCCATGTGGATGGCGCTGGTTGATGCTGTCCATCACCTGCATCAGCCGCATCCGCTTGGGGTCTTGTCCATCAAAGAGATCCCCCTGCCAGAATTGCCGCGGGCTGAGATCGCTCAGCACCACGCCGGCCTTGTGGTAGGCGTGTCCGGGGCGCCAGAGGCGACCCAGCAGATCATCCAGCCAGGCCAGCAACGCCAGGCTGTCATCGGTGGCGGCCGGCAATGTGATGCTGGCCTGATCGCCATAGAAGGGGTGTGCTGAGTCCTGCGCCGAGGTGCGAATAAAGATCCCCAGATGGCGGCAGCACAGGCCGGCGCCGCGCAGCCGTTCGGCGGCCCGCACCAGGTGATTCACCAGGGCCTCGCGCAGCAGTGGCCGCTGGGTGATGCGCTCGCCAAAGGTTCGACTGCACAGCACCTGCTGACGAACAGGGGGCGGCGCGGCCAGACAACCGGCCGCTTGGCCACCCAGCTCCCGCACCACCCGCTCCAGGGTCACCCCATAGCGGGATCTCAGCCCCTTGGCGGGGGCATTCGCCAACTGGCCGGCGGTGTGGATCCCCTCCCGTTGCAGGGCCTGGCCCAGGCGCTGGCCTATGCCCCACACCTCTTCCACCGGCGTGATGGCCAGCAGCCGCTGGCGCCGGTTGGCATCCTGCAAGTCCACCACACCGCCGGTGGCGGGCCAGCGTTTGGCGGCATAGTTGGCCAGCTTGGCCAGGGTGGGGCTAGGTCCAAGGCCGATGCCGACGGTCAGGCCTGTCCATTGCTGGATCTGCTGGCGCAGCCGGCGGGCGTGCTCGGTGGCATCGGTGAGCCAGGGGCCCTCCAGGCGCAAGAAGGCTTCGTCGATGGAGTAGAGGTGCACCTCGGGCGCCGCCTGCTCCAGCAGGCTCATCACCCGGGCAGACAGGTCGCCATACAGGGTGTAGTTGGAGCTGAACCAGACGCCGCCCTGGGCGGTAAACGCCGCCTGGATCCGATAGAAGGGCTCCGCCATCTTGACCCCCAGGGCCTTGGCCTCGGGGCTGCGGGAGACCACGCAACCGTCGTTGTTGGACAGCACCACCAGGGGGCGCCCCTGCAGATCCGGCCGAAACAGGCGCTCGCAAGAGGCATAGAAGTTGTTCACATCCACCAGGGCCCAGCAGCTCATCGTCCGGCTCCCAGGGCATGCACCACGAAGCGCACCACGCCGAAGATCTCCAGGGTCTGTAGATCCCCAGGATACAGGGGCGGGTAGTCAGGATGGGCGGCCAGCAGGGCGGGGCGCGGGCGCAGCTGCAGTGTCTTGACGGTGAAGGCGCCATCCAGACAGGCCACCACCACGTCCCCCTGCTGGGGCGTCAGGCTGCGATCGACGATCAAGAGATCGCCGCTATGAATGCCGACCCCCTCCATGCTCCGCCCCTGGGCGCGCAAGAAAAAGGTAGCCGCCGGGTGGGGGATACAGAGTTCATTAAGATCCAGCCGTCCCTCCAGGTGGTCTTCCGCCGGGCTGGGAAAGCCGCAGGCCACCGCCTCGCTAAACAGCGGCAGGGCCTGGTGAGTGAGGGGAAAGAGTAGAGGCGAGGCACGCATAATAAAGACCGATAACTGTATTTATGTACAGTATATTGGATGAGTGCCGCCCTTGCCTAGTGATGTCAGCCCTATGCTGGTATTGCCTACGACAAGATGGCACCCTGTCCCAAGCGACCGTTTACCTGTTGAGTACTGGATGAAGAAGGAGCTGTCCATGTCTATGCGTATTCAGTCCCTGGGTGAGACAGCCCTGGTTCTGGAGTGCAATGCGCCCGTGAGTCTGGCGACTCAGCAACGGATCTGGCAGCTGGCCGATCGGTGGCGCGGCCAGCCGGGTATCTGTGAGGCGGTGCCGGGCATGAATAATCTGCTGCTGGAATATGCGCCCGAGTGCTGGCAGTACGAGACCCTGGCGGCGGCGCTGCAAGAGCAGTGGGCCGGGCTGCAACCCCAGGTGGTGACCGGACGTCTGCTGGAAATACCGGTGCGTTATGGCGGTGAGTGGGGGCCGGATCTGGCGGCGGTGGCGGCCCATTGTGGCCTGAGCCCCGTCGAGGTGATCCGCCTGCACAGTCAGGCCGAGTATCAGGTCTACTTTCTAGGCTTTATGCCGGGGTTTGCCTACCTGGCAGGCTTGCCCGCCGCCCTCACCACCCCGCGTCGGGCCACCCCCAGGGTGCGGGTGCCGGCGGGTGCGGTGGCCATAGGCGGCGATCATACCGGTGTCTATCCGCGGGTCAGCCCGGGGGGTTGGCAGATCATAGGCCAGACGGATTGGGTGCTGTTTGATGCGGAGCGTATGCCGCCGTGCCTGTGGCAGCCCGGGGACAGGGTGCGTTTCGTGGCGGTGAGCCCATGAGGCGCCTGATCCTAGAGCAGACCGGCCTGCTGAGCAGCGTGCAGGATGGTGGCCGGACGGGCCTGCGGCACCTAGGCATTGGCCGGGCCGGTGCCTTGGACGGCCTGGCCCTGCAGCTGGCCAATCGCCTGGTGGGCAACCTCCCTGCGGCTCCGGCCATCGAGTGTCTGCTGGGCGGGCTTAGCCTGCGCTTTGCCTGCGATGGCTGGCTGGCGCTCACCGGCGCCGACTGTCAGGCCCGGCTGGACGATACCCCGGTGTGGCCAGGCTGGCGCACCCGTTTTACGGCCGGCCAGCGGCTGCTGCTGGGGCGACCGCGGGTGGGGATGTGCAGCTATCTGGCCCTGGACGGCGGAGTACGGCAGCCCCAAATCCTGGGGGCCTGTGCTGCAGATCTGTCCGGCGGACTGGGGGCGGCCCTGGTGCCTGGTGCCGAGCTGCCCCTGGGGGCGGCGCAGCCGCTTTCTGAGCCCCTGGGCATACTGCTGCCGACGCCGCCCAATGGCCTGCGGTTTTTGCCGGGGCCCGAGTGGTTCTGGTTTAGTCAGGCCGAACCGCAGCTGGTACGCCAAGCCTGGCAGGTGTCGCCCCAGAGCAACCGCATGGGGCTGCGTCTCACGGGCGAGCCCTTGGTGCGTGAGGCGGGGGAGGAGCTCAGATCCCATGGCCTCTTGCCCGGCGTCATTCAGGTGCCGCCGGATGGTCAGCCCATCGTCCTGGGCTGTGAGGCCCAGACCTGCGGCGGCTATCCGCGCCTGGGCATGGTGATCCGCGCCGATCTGTGGCGCCTGGGACAGCTGGGGCCGAGGCAGACCGTCAGGCTGCTGCCGGTGTCACCACGCCAGGCCCAGCAGGCCTGGCTGCGGCAGCAGCGTTACCTGGCGCGGATCGAACTGTTATTGGCAAAGGAGGCCGATACGAGATGCTGAGTGTGGATCTGAATTGCGATCTGGGGGAGGGCTTTGGCCCCTACCCGCTGGGCGACGACGTGGCCCTGATGCCGTATCTGAGCTCGGTGAATATCGCCTGCGGCGTGCACGCCGGTGATCCGGCGCTGATGCGCCAGACGGTGGCGGCAGCCCTGGCCCATGGACTGGCCATCGGCGCCCATCCCGGCCTGCCGGACCGGCAGGGCTTTGGCCGGCGGGAGCTGGCCATCAGCCCGCAGGAGGCCTATGAGCTGACCCTGTATCAGGTCGGTGCGCTGCAGGCCTTTGTCCTGGCGGCGGGGGGCCGGCTGCACCATGTCAAACCCCATGGCGCCCTCTACAACATGGCGGCACGGAATAGACCCCTGGCCCAGGCCATCGCCCAGGCGGTGAAGGATCTGGATCCCAGCCTGCGGCTCTATGCCCTGGCCGGTGGCGCCCTGCTCGACGAAGCCAGGGCCCTGGGGCTGAGGGGGGTGAGCGAGGTGTTTGTGGATCGGGGCTATGGCGCAGATGGCCATCTGCTGCCCAGAGGCACGCCGGGGGCTCTGCTGGACGATGAAGAGGCGGCGGTGGCCCAGCTGCTGAGCCTGGTGCGCGATGGCGGCGTGCAGAGCTCGGAGGGACACTGGGTGGGGCTACAGGCCCAGACCGTCTGCCTGCACGGCGACGGCCCCCACGCCTTGCCCTTCGCCCGGCGTTGTGCCGAGGCCCTCAGTCAGGCGGGGATTGCCCGCCGGGCGCCGGCTTAACCCGTCAGACAGGCCGGGTCGAAACAGTAGCCGCCATCCAGCCAGCTGAGCAGCTCGCGGGCGCAGCGCCGGCTGGCCTCATCGGCACAGTCAAGCCAGGGCCGGTAATGGCCCTGCAATGTCTGCCGCTGAGGCGGTGTCAGATCCGGCAAGCCCACCTCCGCCAGCAGCGGCAGATCCTGCGCCAGCTGCTCGGCCAGCCCCGCCGTCACACAGTCTCTGGCTGCCGGCAAAAAGGCCTCGGCCGCACAATAGTTGGCATCGGCATAGGCCATGGGCAGGGTGGCCAGGGGCAGGCGCGAGAGGGTGGGCTGCTTCATGGGGTTGACGGCGTGGCCGGCGAGATAAGGCGCCTGAGCCTGACCCCGACCGCTAAAGGGGGCCAGATAGAGGTAGTCGCTGGCCTTCTTGCCGTCGTTCACCGGGTAGTTGTCCCACAAGAACGGCCGGCGGCCCAACTGATCGGTCACCCAGCTCAGATGATCCAGCGGATAGTCGGTGGAGCAGACCTTGGGGCCGGTCCAGAACAGATCGAAGCGACGGTCGAGCCCCTGGCCCAGGGTGTGCCAGTAATGGGCCGGCATGGCGCCGAACACCTTCTCCAGAATGGGATCCGTGCTGTAAAAGCTGGGGCAGAGGATGAAGCGCTGGGCCGCACTGACGGCGGCCACATCGTGGGCCATGGCGATCTGCAACTGGGCCAGCTGTGGGGTGTCGCTGGGCATGTCATCAAACAGCAGGGCGAAAATATCCGGCGCCAGTGCCGCCTCTATCTGACGCACCCGCGCCAGCAGGCGTGGCCGGCTGGCAGCATAGTCATGATGGGCGGCCATGGGGGTCAGGCCGATGCCAAAGGCGATGCCGGCCTGTCGACAGGCCTGACGCAGGGCCTGCAGCTGGGCCAGGGTGGCCGGATCCCACTCCTGCTGCCAACGCCGGCGCAGGCAGGCATCCTCCTTGGGGGCGTAAAGATAGAAATCATAGCCATGGGCCTTGAGCCAGGCCGGGTAAGCCAGCCGGTCCGGCCACTGCCAGCCTTTACCGAAAAAGCCTTCGATAAGTCCCAGGGGCGGGGTCTGTGTCATGATGGCGCTGCTGCCTGTTGGCGTGGAATGAAGGAGCGCACTGTAGCAAAGTGCGACAAGGTTGGGCAGTCAGCCCAGGAATCGCGCGCCAGCTCGGGCAGGCGCAAACTGTGGCTAGGATCTCAAAACCACACCGAGTGCCGGATATCTGAGCAACTTTGTCCATTGAGACGGGATTTGGTCTGCCACTGCGCCGGGCTATGGCTCGACTCACCCAAAGAGAGTGGCTATAATGCCGCGTCATTTTATGCACAGGGAATGGAATGATTCCCTGTCTTACTAAGCGTATGGTCCGGGTACTCCCGGCCGAACTGAGAATCAGGGCCAGCACAGTGAGTGCTGAGTTGAACGAGGTATAGCAATGCAAGTTTCTGTAGAGACGACCCAAGGTCTGGAGCGCCGTCTTACTATCACAGTTCCGGCTGATGTGATGGACAAGGAAATCAACACCCGCCTGAACAAGCTGGCCAAGACTCGTCGCGTTGACGGTTTCCGTCCCGGCAAGGCCCCGGTTGCCATGATCAAGAAGATGTATGGCCAGTCTGTTGCCGCCGACGTGGCCAACGACCTGATGCAGCGCAACTACATCGAAGCCGTGATCGCTCAGAAGCTGAGCCCGGTTGGCGCGCCGTCCATGGACGTCAAGACCTTTGAAGCCGGTGCCGATTTCGTCTTCACCGCCACCTTTGAAGTCTACCCGGAAATCGAGGTGCAGAACCTCGAAGCCATCCAGGTTGAAAAGCCGGTGGCTGCCGTGGCTGACGCCGATCTGGACAAGATGCTGGAAACCCTGCGCAAGCAACACGCCACCTGGGTTGAGGCGACCGATGCCGCTGCCGATGGCCTGCGTGTCAACATGAACTTCGTGGGTTCCATCGACGGTGAAGAGTTCGAAGGTGGCAAGGCTGAAAACTTCAACCTGGTGATGGGCGCTGGCCGCATGATCCCCGGTTTTGAAGACGGCATCCAAGGCAAGAAGGCCGGTGAATCTTTTGACATCGATGTGACCTTCCCCGAGGAGTATCACGCCGAGCACCTGAAGGGTAAGGCCGCCAAGTTCGCCATCACCCTGAACAAGGTTGAGAAGCAAGAGCTGCCCGAACTGACCGAAGAGTTCGTCAAGCGTTTCGGTATCGAAGACGGTGCCGTGGACAGCCTGAAGGCCGAAGTGCGCAAGAACATGGAGCGTGAACTGAGCCAGGCGCTGAAGAACCGCGTCAAGGAGCAGGTGCTGAACGGTCTGGTTGAGCACAACGCCCTGGATGTTCCCCAAGCCGCCGTGGCTCAGGAAATCGAAGGCCTGCGCCAACAAGCCATGCAGCGTTTCGGCGGTGCTCAAGGCAAGAACGTGCCGCAGCTGCCGGATGAGCTGTTCCAGGACGAAGCCGAGCGCCGCGTGCGCATTGGCCTGCTGTTGGGCGAAGTCATTCGTACCAACCAGATCAAGGCTGACGATGAGCGCGTGAAGAGCATCATCGAGTCCATGGCCACTGCCTACGAAGACCCGCAAGAAGTGGTGGATTACTACTTCAAGAACGAGCAATTGCTGAACAATATCCGCAACCTGGCCGTAGAGGAACAGGCGGTAGAGTTCATCATGAGCAAGGCTCAAGTGACTGAAAAGCCGATGTCTTTTGACGAAGTCATCAACAAAAACGCCGTTGCTGCCTGATCCCATTTGACGGATTGGTAAAGCTGATGGCTATAATGGCCCGTGTGATGCTCACGCGGGCCTTTTTATTTTCAGGAACAGCACAATATGAACAATTATTTTAATGATCCTCTGCTGGCGCCCAGCAATGCCTTGGTTCCCATGGTGGTGGAGCAGACCGCCAAGGGAGAGCGTTCCTATGACATCTACTCCCGCTTGCTCAAGGAGCGGGTGATCTTCCTCACCGGCCAGGTGGAAGATCAGATGGCCAACCTGGTGGTGGCGCAACTGCTGTTTCTGGAGTCCGAGAGTCCGGACAAGGACATCTACCTGTACATCAACTCCCCCGGTGGTTCCGTCACCGCGGGCATGTCCATCTATGACACCATGCAATTTATCAAGCCGGATGTGAGCACCGTCTGCATGGGCCAGGCCTGCTCCATGGGAGCCTTCCTGCTGGCCGGTGGCGCCGAGGGCAAGCGCTTCTGTCTGCCCCACTCCCGGGTGATGATCCACCAGCCGCTGGGCGGCTTCCAGGGCCAGGCCTCTGACATCCAGATCCATGCCATGGAAATTTTGAAGATCAAGCAGACCCTGAATGACCGGCTGGCCTTCCATACCGGTCAGCCGCTGGAAACCATTGAGCGGGATACGGATCGGGATAATTTCATGTCGGCCGAGCAGGCGGTTGCCTATGGTCTGGTGGATGCCGTGCTGGCAAAACGGGACTGACACCCGCGTCAGCCTAAGATAGACTGCTTGGCAGGTGGCGTGGCCACACCAAGAAGATGTAATTGAGGTTAATGAATGACAGACAAGCGCAAAGGGGATGGCGACCACAGCAAGCTGCTCTACTGCTCGTTTTGTGGCAAGAGCCAGCATGAGGTTCGCAAGCTGATCGCCGGCCCGTCAGTCTACATCTGTGATGAATGTGTAGACCTGTGCAACGACATCATCCGCGAGGAGATCCGCGAGATTAGCCCCCGGCGGGATGAGTCCGAATTGCCGACCCCCCACGCCATCCGCGCCCATCTGGATGACTATGTCATCGGTCAGGCGCATGCCAAGAAGGTGTTGGCCGTGGCCGTGTATAACCACTACAAGCGGCTGCGCAGCGGCCATGCCGCCGACGGCGTGGAGCTGGGCAAGTCCAATATCTTGCTGATCGGCCCCACGGGGAGCGGTAAGACCCTGCTGGCCGAAACCCTGGCCCGCCTGCTGGATGTGCCCTTCACCATGGCCGATGCCACCACCCTGACCGAAGCCGGCTATGTGGGGGAGGACGTGGAGAACATCATCCAGAAGCTGCTGCAAAAGTGCGACTACGACATCGAGAAGGCCCAGCGGGGCATCGTCTACATCGACGAAATCGACAAGATCTCCCGCAAGTCGGATAACCCCTCCATCACCCGGGATGTCTCCGGTGAAGGGGTACAGCAGGCATTGCTGAAGCTGATCGAAGGCACCATCGCCTCTGTGCCGCCGCAAGGTGGCCGCAAGCACCCGCAGCAGGAGTTCTTGCAGGTGGACACCTCCAAGATCCTGTTTATCTGTGGCGGTGCGTTTGCGGGTCTCGACAAGGTGATCGAGCAGCGTTCGGCCACCGGCACCGGCATCGGCTTCAAGGCCGAGGTGAAGACCAAAGCCAAGGCAGTGACCCTGTCTGAGTCTTTTGCCAAGGTGGAGCCCGAAGATCTGATCAAGTACGGTCTGATCCCGGAGTTCATCGGTCGTCTGCCGGTGGTGGCCACCTTGACCGAGCTGGATGAAGCCGCGCTGATCCAGATCCTCAACGAGCCGAAGAATGCCCTGACCAAGCAATACCAGGCGCTGTTCAAGCTCGAAGGGGTGGAGCTGGAGTTTCGGGAAGAGGCGCTGCGGGCCATTGCCAAGAAGGCGATGGAGCGCAAGACCGGTGCCCGTGGCCTGCGTTCCATCGTGGAAGGTGTGCTGCTGGATACCATGTACGATCTGCCCTCCCAAGAGAGCGTCAGCAAGGTGGTGATCGACGAAACCGTGATCAAGGGCGAGAGCGCCCCCTTGTTGATCTATGAAAACCCTGAGCGGCAAGTGGCTTCTGGCGACTGACTGCGCAGCTTTTAAGCAATCGAAAGGGGCTATTGGCCCCTTTTGTTTTTTTTGCCCCCCTGACAATTGAATCTGCCGGAAGCGGCCCCATATACTGACCCATCTGCTTTGCAAAAAGGCATCAGCAACAAGAGAAAAGCCTATGAATCTTGAGCGTTCCGAACGCGTTGTAATTCCCGTTTTACCCCTGCGGGATGTGGTGGTGTATCCCCACATGGTGATCCCCTTGTTTGTTGGACGTGAAAAGTCCATCCGTTGCCTGGAAGCGGCCATGGCCGAGGGCAAGAAGGTACTGTTGGTGGCCCAAAAAGAGGCCGGCAATGACGATCCTGGTCTGGACGACATCTACCGGGTCGGCACCATCGCCAATATCCTGCAACTGCTCAAGCTGCCGGATGGTACCGTCAAGGTGCTGGTCGAGGGGGCCCAGCGGGCGAATCTCGACAAGCTGACGGATGAAGAGGCCTTCTTCGTCGGTGAGGCTACCTATCTGGCCTCCGTCGAGGTGGCCGAGTCCGAGGCCGATGTGCTGGTGCGTTCTGCCCTGGCGCAGTTTGACGGTTATATCAAGCTCAACAAGAAGATCCCCGCCGAGGTGCTGACCTCCATCTCTGCCATCGACGATCCTGCCCGGCTGGCGGACACCATGGCGGCCCATATGCCGCTCAAGCTGTCCGACAAGCAAAAGGTGCTGGAGCAGCCGGAAGTGGCCGAGCGACTCATGTTCCTGATGGCCATGATGGAGTCCGAGATGGATCTGTTGCAGGTGGAGAAGCGCATTCGCTCCCGCGTGAAGAAGCAGATGGAGAAGAGCCAGCGGGAGTACTACCTCAACGAGCAGATGAAGGCCATCCAGAAAGAGCTCGGCGAGATGGATGAAAATGGCAGCGATGAATTCGATGCCCTGCAGAAGAAGATCGACGAGGCCAGCATGCCTGCCGAGGCCAAGGAGAAGGTGGAGTCCGAGCTGTCCAAGCTCAAGATGATGTCCCCCATGTCTGCCGAGGCCACCGTCGTGCGTGGCTATATCGACTGGATGCTGAGTGTGCCCTGGAAGGCCAAATCCAAGGTCAAACGGGATCTGGTGCTGGCTGACAAGGTGCTCAATGCCGACCATTATGGCCTGGAGAAGGTCAAGGAACGCATTCTGGAATACCTGGCGGTGCAAAGCCGCACCAACCGCATCAAGGGGCCCATCCTGTGTCTGGTTGGCCCGCCCGGGGTGGGCAAGACCTCCCTGGGGCAGTCCATCGCCAAGGCGACCGGGCGCAAGTATGTGCGTATGGCCTTAGGTGGCGTGCGGGATGAGGCCGAGATCCGCGGTCACCGCCGTACCTACATAGGTTCCATGCCAGGGAAACTCATCCAGAAAATGGCCAAGGTGGGGGTGAAGAACCCGCTGTTCCTGCTGGATGAGATCGACAAGATGTCCTCCGACATGCGTGGCGATCCGGCTTCTGCGCTGCTGGAAGTGTTGGATCCGGAACAGAACAATAGCTTCAACGACCATTACCTGGAGGTCGACTACGACCTGTCCGATGTGATGTTTGTCGCCACCTCCAACTCCATGAACATTCCGGGCCCCTTGCTGGATCGGATGGAGGTCATTCGTCTGTCTGGCTACACGGAGGACGAGAAGCTCAACATCGCCAAACGTCACCTGGTTCAGAAGCAAATTGAGCGCAATGGTCTGAAAGAAAAGGAGATCACCATAGAGGACTCCGCCATTGTCGGCATCATTCGCTACTACACCCGAGAAGCCGGCGTGCGTAGCCTGGAGCGGGAACTCTCCAAGCTGTGTCGTAAGGCGGTGAAGTCCATCCTGCTGAACAAGGATCTGAAGCACGTCACCATCAATCAGGACAATCTCAAGGAGTACCTGGGGGTTCAGCGCTTCGATTATGGTAAGGCTGAAGATCACAACCAGGTGGGCCAGGTCTGCGGTCTGGCGTGGACCGAAGTGGGGGGCGATCTGCTCACCATCGAGGCCACCAATGTGCCGGGCAAGGGTAAGCTCACCTTCACCGGCTCCCTGGGGGATGTGATGCAGGAGTCCATCCAGGCGGCCATGACGGTGGTGCGTGCCCGGGCGGAACAGCTGCGCATCAATGCCGATTTCTACGAGAAGCGGGATATCCATGTGCACGTACCGGAAGGTGCTACGCCCAAGGATGGCCCCAGTGCCGGTATCGCCATGTGTACCGCCTTGGTCTCCAGCCTCACCGGTAATCCGGTGCGGGCCGATGTGGCCATGACCGGCGAGATCACCCTGCGGGGTGAGGTGTTGCCCATCGGCGGTCTCAAAGAGAAGCTGCTGGCGGCACACCGAGGTGGCATCAAGCGGGTGGTGATCCCCTATGAAAATGCCAAGGATCTCGAAGAGATCCCGGACAACGTCAAGCAGGATCTGGAAATCCATGCGGTGCGCTGGATCGACGAGGTGCTGGCGCTGGCGCTACAGGAGCCGGTGGCGGGCTTCGAGGTGGTGACCCAGTAATACAAGGCAGGCGTCAACCGTGGTTGACGCCTGCTTTTTATCCCATCTCAGTGCATTGGTACCAACGCCGTGTAAAAGCGTGAGATGGGGCAGGGATCCGCCGGTGGGTTGCTTGCAACCGATCTGGAGGATTGTTATAAAGCGGGGACTCGCTGTGGCCTGGGATCCGGCCAGTCAGCTAAGGCTAAAAATAAGGGGAAGATAAAGGTGAATAAATCTCAACTGATCGACAAAATTTCTGAGGATGCAGATCTGTCTAAGGCCTCTGCCGGTCGTGCGCTGGACGCTTTCATTGAGGCGGTAACAGAATCCCTGAAGACTGGCGATCAGGTCTCTTTGGTGGGTTTCGGCACATTCATGGTACGTGAACGTGCCTCTCGCACCGGTCGCAATCCGCAAACCGGCGCCACCATCGAAATCGCCGCGGCCAAGCAACCGGCCTTCAAGGCTGGCAAGGCACTCAAAGACGCCGTCAACTAACCGCCTGGCCGGTTACGCGAAGACTCCATTTATTGAAGCTCTAAGGCTGTTAACCGAGGCGCATCTCACCTGATGCGCCTTTTGATATCTATGTCCACTGCATCGGGAGCATAAGTAGATTCATGCTGATGGATAAATTGCGCGAAGGCGCACAGGGTCGCATAGCCAAGATTATCTTCTGGCTGATCATTTTCTCTTTCTCTTTGGCCGGGGTAGGGAGTTATCTCAACCGTCCAGCCAACACTGATCCTGCCGAGGTAAACGGCGAGCCCATCACGGCCCAGGCGCTGGAAAACGCCTATCGGAATGAGCGCTCCCGCCTGGAAGCCCAGCTGGGCGAGAACTTTGCTCAGTTGGCAGACAATCCGGCTTACTTGCAGCGGATGCGCCAAGGCGTGTTGGAGCGCATGATAGACGATGTGCTGGTGAATCAGGCCATCAAGGACGCCAAGCTGCGGGTTGGCGATGAGCAGGTCAAAAAGGCCATCTTGGCCATGCCGTATTTCCAAAAAGACGGCAAGTTCGATAACGATCTCTACTTGGCGGTGTTGCGTCAGAATAACCTGACGCCGGAAGGCTTCCGTGACACAGTGCGTCAGGATCTGGCCACCCAGGATTATCTGGGCGCTGTCAGCCAAAGTGAGTTTGCGCTGCCTGCCGAGGCGCGCCTGCTGGATCGTCTGCTGAACCAGACTCGCGATGTTCGCCTGTACACCTTGCCGTTGGCGGCGTTTTCCGGCGCCGTGCAGGTGACGGATGAGGAGCGCAAGGCCTTCTATGATGCTCACCATGACCAGTTCATGAGCCAGGAGCAGGTGGCTATCAACTATCTGCTGTTGGACGTAGATAAGATTGCTGCCGGTATCTCTCCCTCCGATGCGGACGTCCAGGCCTACTATGACCAGCATCAGGACAGCTACCGCACTGCTGAGCGCCGCAAGGTGGCCCATATCCTGTTTGCCAAGCAGGATGCCGATGCCCAGAAGAAGGTGGACGCTGAGCTGGTTAAGCTCAAGGCGGGGGCCGATTTTGCCGCCCTGGCCAAGAGTGACTCAGCCGATACCCTGTCCGCCCGCAACGGGGGTGAGCTGGACTGGTTTGAGCCGGGGGTCATGGATCCTGCCTTCGATAAGGCAGCCTTTGCCCTGGCCAAGGTGGGGGATCTGAGCCAGCCGGTGCAGAGCCAGTTTGGTTATCACATCATCAAGCTGCTGGGAGTGGAGCCCGCCAAGGTGAAGACCCTGGATGAGGTGAAGGAGCAGGTGCGTCAACAGGTGAAGGAAGACAAGGCCAAGGAGCAATTCCTCGATCTGCAACAGCAGATGGCTGACTTGAGCTTCGAAAACCCGGACTCCTTGGACGAAGTGGCCACCAAGCTGGGCTTGCAGGTGCAACAACTGGCGCTGCAACCGGTCAGCAGCAATGAGTTCCCGTTGAGCAATGACAAGGTGAAGACCCAAGCCTTCTCCGTCGAGCTACGGGATCAAAATACCAACTCCGAAGTCATCGCCCTGTCAGACAAGCAGGCGGCGGTTATCCACGTAGTGGATTACAAGCCGGCCGCCGTGCGTCCGCTGGACGAGGTGAAGGCGGCGCTGGATACGGCCATCAAACACGACAAGGCACTGGCAGCCGTGCAAGCCGAAGCCGCCGCACTGCTGGAGAAGCTGAAGAGCGGTGAGTCTGTGGATGCGGCGGTAGCGGCCAAGCAAGGCAAGGTAGAAACCCTCGCCGGGGTGCGTCGCGATGACCAGAAGCTGGATCAACAACTGGCCTCCGCCCTGTTCAAACTGGCCAAGCCGGTGGATGGCAAGCCGGTCTACAGCCAAGTCGGGCTGTTTGATGGTGACCAGGTGCTGATGGCGTTGACCGCCGTCCACGAGGCCGATAAGGACTCAGCCAATCTGTCACGTCTGCAGGCCAGTCTGCAGCGTAACTATGGTGATGCCGCGTATCGAGCCATGTTGGCTCAGCTGCGTGCCAAGGCCAAGATCAGTTATCACCAGCTGGACAAGGTGGCCGAGTAACCCTCTGGCGCAGATAAAACCCCCGCTTCGGCGGGGGTTTTTGTTAGTGCCAAATGGCATGTGCGAGGCGCGCCAACTTTTTGTCTGACCGGTTTGCTATCGACGCTAGTTTGGTTATGATGCCAGAGGTTCAGGCAAGGGCCTGGACGTGCAGTTGTAAGGCGGAGAAACTCGATTGATAAGCGTATTGCTAGTTGATGATCATGAACTGGTACGCACAGGGATTCGTCGCATACTTGAGGATGTTCGTGGAGTGAAGGTGGTCGGCGAGGCCACCGATGGCGAGTCGGCCGTGCAGTGGTGCCGTGAGCACCAGGTCGACGTCATTCTGATGGATATGAACATGCCGGGCATTGGAGGCATGGAAGCCACGCGCAAGATTTTGCGCATCAATCCGGACGCACGGATCATAGTGCTGACGGTGCATACCGAAAACCCATTTCCAACCAAGGTGATGCAAGCCGGGGCGGCGGGCTATCTGACCAAGTGCTCGGCACCGGATGAGATGATCCAGGCTATTCGTGCCGTAAACACCGGCCAGCGCTATATCTCCCCCGAGATTGCTCAGCAGATTGCCCTCAGCCAGTTCGATCCCCAGCAGGCGGAAAATCCGTTCAAGATGCTGTCCGAACGGGAGCTGCAGATCATGCTGATGATCACCAAGGGGCATAAGGTCAATGACATTGCGCTCAAGCTGAGCCTGAGTCCGAAGACGGTGAACAGCTATCGCTATCGCCTGTTCGACAAGCTGGCCATCAAGGGCGATGTGGAACTGACGCGCATGGCCATCCGGTATGGCATGCTGGATGCCGAAATTCTTTGACGCGCCATGAGTTCTGAGCCGTCAGTGCAGTCTGAGGCGGGCTTCGATGCCCGCGCCTTCTTAAAGAGCGTCTCACACCAACCCGGTGTCTATCGCATGCTGGATGGGCAGGGCGAGATCATCTATGTCGGCAAGGCCAAGGATCTGCACAAACGACTCTCGTCCTATTTTCGTCAGCGGGTCGGTAGCGAGAAGACCCGCGCCCTGGTGCGTCATATTCGGGATATTCAGGTCACTGTGACTCACACCGAGACCGAAGCCCTGATCCTGGAACACAACCTCATCAAGCAGCACAGGCCCAAATACAACGTGCTGTTGCGGGACGATAAGTCCTATCCCTTCTTGCTGCTGACGGCCCATCGCCATCCCAGGCTGACCCTGCATCGCGGCCCACGTCGACAGGCCGGCGACTATTTTGGTCCCTATCCCAGTGGCGGTGCGGTGCGGGAGAGCTTGCATCTGCTGCAAAAGCTGTTTCCTATCCGCCAGTGTGAAGACTCCGTCTATGCCAACCGTTCCCGGCCTTGCCTGCTGTATCAGCTCAAGCGCTGTGCCGGCCCCTGTGTGGCAGGGCTGGTCAGCGAGGAGGAGTATGCCCAGCAGGTGGCCATGGCGCGGCTCTTCTTGCAGGGCAAGGATCAGCAGGTGATCAGCAACCTGGTGGCGCGGATGGAGCAGGCCAGTGGTCGGCTGGCCTTCGAGGAGGCCGCCCGCTATCGGGATCAGATCCAGGCCCTGCGCAAGGTGCAGGAGCAGCAGTCGGTGAGCGGCAACGTGCTGGACGATCTGGATGTCATCGGCCTGGCCCAGCAACAAGGGGTCGCCAGTATTCATGTGCTATTCATCAGACAGGGCAAGGTGTTGGGCAGCCGCAACTATTTTCCGGCCATGCCGGCGGATGCCCAGGAAGAGGAGGTGCTGGAAGCCTTCTTGTTGCAGTTCTACCTGGCCGGCCAGTCTGGTCGGCAAATCCCGGCCGAGGTGTTGCTGGACCGTGCTTTGGAAGATGAAGGACTGCTGTCGGAGGCCCTGAGCCAGAATGCTGGCTATGGCGTGCGAGTCAGCAGTCGGGTGCGCAGCGAGCGGCAGCGTTATCTCAAGCTGGCCAGTACCAACGCGCTGTCCGCGTTGGCCAGCAAGCTGAGTCATAAGTCGACCCAGGAGCAGCGCTTTGCCCAGCTCGAAGATCTGCTGGAGCTGGAACAGCCCATCGCCCGCATGGAGTGCTTCGATATCTCCCATACCCAGGGGGAGGCGACGGTCGCCTCCTGCGTGGTATTTGACCGCCAGGGGCCGCTGTCGAGCGAATATCGACGCTTCAACATCAGCGGCATCACGGGAGGGGACGACTACGCGGCCATGGCCCAGGCCCTGACCCGTCGCTTTGGTAAACCCTTGTCGGCGGAGCGAGTACCGGATGTGCTGTTTATCGACGGTGGCCTGGGGCAACTGCAGCGGGCCGAAGAGATCCTGGCGGCCCAGAGCGATAATCTGGCGGGTAAGCGTCCTTTATTGGTGGGGATCGCCAAGGGCGAGAGTCGCAAGCCCGGGCTGGAAACCCTGATCCTGGGGGAGAGCCACGAGCAGCTGCATTTTGAGAATGACTTGCCGGCCCTGCACCTCATTCAGCACATACGTGATGAGTCCCACCGCTTTGCCATCACAGGCCACCGCCAGCGTCGGGCCAAGGCCAGGGTGAGCAGCGGGCTGGAAAGCATCGAGGGGGTCGGGCCCAAGCGGCGGCAGGCCTTGCTTAAGTACCTGGGCGGATTACAGGAAGTGAAGAACGCCGGGGTGGCGGAGCTAGCCAAGGTGCCGGGCATCAGCCCTGAACTGGCACAGAAGATCCACGACGCATTGCATCATTAAGGCCTTTCGGGCAACATGGGTCGGCAACTCTGCGGTGGCTGGCATAATGCTCAATATTCCTAATATCTTGACCCTGTTTCGGATCCTGCTGATCCCTGTCTTCGTCGTCCTCTTTTATCTGCCGTTTCAATGGTCCAATCTCTGGGCCGCCGGTATCTTCGTGCTGGCGGCGATCACCGACTGGTTTGATGGTTATCTGGCGCGCCGGCTCAACCAGACCACCGCCTTTGGTGCCTTCTTGGATCCCGTCGCCGACAAGATCATGGTCTGCTCTGCCTTGGTCGTGATTGTCGAGCAGTATCATAGCTTTATCGTCACCATTCCCGCGTTGATCATGATAGGTCGTGAAATTCTGATCTCGGCCTTGCGGGAGTGGATGGCGGAGCTCGGCAAGCGCTCTGCCGTGGCGGTAGGCTGGATGGGCAAGTGGAAGACCAGTATTCAGATGGTGGCCTTGGTGGGCCTCATCTGGCAGATGAATATCTGGATGGTCTGGCTCGCCTATTTGCTCCTGTATTTGGCTGTGGTGCTGACCCTCTCCTCCATGTGGCAGTACCTGCAGGCGGCGCGAGGTGATCTCCTGGGCCGGCACGACTAGGCGATCGCAAAAGCGCGCTAAGTCGTTCAAAAATAGAGCGAACGCAAGGCTGACGGCATCTGATGGGTTGACTCCCCCGGTCAGCTGGTTAGAATGCGTTTCGCTGACAACTATCGTCATGCGGGAATAGCTCAGTTGGTAGAGCACGACCTTGCCAAGGTCGGGGTCGCGAGTTCGAGTCTCGTTTCCCGCTCCAAATTCTAGGCGCGTTAACAAAGCGGTTATGTAGCGGATTGCAAATCCGCCTAGTCCGGTTCGACTCCGGAACGCGCCTCCATCTTTCCTAATGTTCCTTCGCGCCCGGTTGGTGAAATTGGTAGACACAAGGGATTTAAAATCCCTCGCTGGCAACGGCGTGCCGGTTCGACCCCGGCACCGGGCACCATACAAATCAAGCGCTTACGACGATTCACTTCTCTCGTTTCCCATTATGGGGAATATCGGGGGAATATCCTTGGGGAATATCCCGGCCTTTTTCTGGCTTCTTCCGCACTGCATCCACAGTCGCCACCCGCTTCACTGACCTGTCATAGACCGCCACCTGGCCCTCTGTTTTGTGGCCACTGATCGCCTGCTTGTCACGGCTTGTGCCATCGATGTCACTGATCGCCTTTGCCTTGAGATCGTGAAAGGTGAAGTCCAGGGGCCAGCCGGTTTGCTCTCTAGCCCGCAGCATCGTCTCTCGCCAGGCAGAGTTGAATCCGTTGTCCGTGTAGGGGTGACCGTCAGGCTTAACCACCACATAGGCCCCAAGCTGGTTCCTGCTCAAGTCTCTGGCCATGGCGATTGCCTCAAGCAGCCGTTCGGAGAACAGCTTGATCTGCTTGATGCCGGTTTTGCCCTGCTGGATGAAGATCCCGTCTTCAAGCACCTGGTCCCAACGCATGGTCAACACATCACCTTTCCGGGCCGCACAGAGGTAGCTGATCTCCATGGCAACCTTCACCGCCGGCTGGGCGGCCTGGTACACGGCCTGGTACTCGGGATCCGTGACATAGCGGGTGCGGGCCTGCTCCTTGAACTGCTTCACCCCCTTGCAGGGGTTGCCCTTCACCTTGCCACGCTCATAGCCCCAGCGGTATGCCCTGGAGAAAAAGGCCTTCTCTCGGTTGGCCTGCACCCGGCTTTTCAACCCTCGCTTGTCCATGTAGGCCCGAACGTGCCGTGGCTCCACGGCATCGGCCTGCATTGCGCCAAAGACCAATAGAACTGGTTTGCTGTTCTTGCGGTAGTCGGCCTGGGTGGTCTTGGACAGTTCAATGAAGTCTGCTGA
Source organism: Pseudaeromonas paramecii (assembly GCF_039540575.1). Classification (NCBI taxonomy): domain Bacteria; kingdom Pseudomonadati; phylum Pseudomonadota; class Gammaproteobacteria; order Aeromonadales; family Aeromonadaceae; genus Pseudaeromonas; species Pseudaeromonas paramecii. Next base: position 435,430 of record NZ_BAABFC010000001.1, on the reverse strand, counting down.
TGCAAAGAAGTCGCTGATCAGCTTGCTCACCTTGTACCCATGGGCGTCTTCGTTGATCAGCGCCTCGTATGCTTGCCACACCTCGGACTGCTTGGCTGTGGCCGCGCACAGCCGGATTGAACCGCCCCCAACAGGGCGGAAAACGAAGGATGGCCCCTTGATGTAGACCCGGGGCGGCATCCACTTATCGGTCTCTTTTGCTCTGGTCCTGGCCATTACCTCAGGGCCTCCAGGTTGAAATTGTCATCGGTGGGTGGCTTGGTTGCTGCAGTTCCTGCCAGCCAGTCCCGGGTTGTCCGGATATGGCCGTCACGCCGAACTGTGTAACGGATCCCCATCCTGTCCAAAACTTCACGCTGTTTCGTCGGACGGGTGTACCCGGTCAGCTCTTGGATCTCTTGTTCGCTGACAACAAGACTGGTCATTGGGAGACTCCATGATTTCAAGCAATCGGGCCCGGCCCGCTGCGTTGTAAACAAAGGTCTCGATCTGCTTTCCGTTGGGCGCCTTGCCTAGCCGCCATTCACCAAAGCCCGCCACCTTGAGCCCGTGCAGCGTTGCCAGCCTGCCAACGGCATGGGCGGTGATGCCCATTTCGCTGGCCAGCTCACTGGCGCTCCAGGTGGGTTCAGTTCGGGGGGCTTCGATGATGAGGCCGTGCTTGGCCAGCAGCCGGCCAACCTCTTCAAGTTTGGCTGCGGCGCTTAGGGTTTGGGAGTGGATGACGGCCAGCAGCTGCTCAAGCTCCTTGCGGTCCTGCTCATCCAGCAGATCGAGGGGGTTTTGTTGCATGGCTGATGGCCTCCTGTTTTGCACAGGATGGCATGGTCAGCCTGGTGGCGTAGTGCCGCTATTGAGATGATTGATATTCAATGAATGCACACGGGGTGCAGTAATTATCGGCGTCTGCTTTTGGAATAGTAATACCAGTCAGCGTTTCTGTTGCTGGGGCACCATATACCTCGACGCTTAGATGTCGGTCCTTCAGCCCCGGTGGAATTATTGTTGGAAAACCGCCAGTCATAGTAGGCGCCTTGCACCTTGGAAAATGCGAAGGCGAAAAAACGTCGCCATAGCGGTGTGTCTTTAACCACTTCACCAGTGATTTCTTTGATGATGACGGAGTCGTTTTTTAAGCCGCCAGTAAACTCGTCGATAATCGAGTAGGCCCGCTCTCCGAATGAAATGGCGGTGATCTCAACATCCATGGCAGCCCGAATGGCGGCCTTTATGGCCAGGACGACAGTTTGGTATCTGCCGTTCTCATCCATGGAAATGATGGCTGTGTCACCGGTTATGCTGACTGCATACATTCTGTTTGCCCCTTATGCACCACTCATCCATTGTCCACCATCACCCCTTCTCAGGAAAGACCCCATTGAGCACCCCCATGCGGTACTTGAGCCGTTGCCGGCTCAGACCGTAGAGCGATGCTTGGTGGGCGAATTTGTCGATGATGGGCTGGGTCAGGGTAGGGTACTGGCTGGGTTTTGCCCCAGCCGTGGCTGCCTGGCACTCGGCGTTGCACTGCCTGGCCAGAGTGGTTATGGCGTTGTCGGCGTCGTAGTGCATGCCCCACCGCCTGTTACATTGGCAATTGCCATACCGACTTCAGGCAACAGCTCATCCCAGCCGGCTAAGTCGCCATTCAGGTGCCAGCCGGCAATGCCTTGGCTGTTGTTGGCCACCGCCTGCACTGCCACAAGTGCCGCCAGCAGCTCGTCACGCTGCTCCTTCATGCGCTGCCGGCAGTTCACCAAGCTGGTGATCGCCACATCCAGGTCCGCCACCTCTGGGATGGTGGACAGCAGGTCGGCCCACTCGTGGTTTTTCAGCATGGCCGTCATGCCGGTGATGGCATTCAAGAGCTCGTCGCGCTGTCCAATCGGTACATCTTGACTACCAAGCACGTCACCGAGTTCATAGTCGCAGATACAGTCATAATCGCTACCTGGAGGCGCCGGGCGCTCTTTTACCTTTTTAGAGAGCTGTCTGATTTCACCCCAGCAAACCTGCTCCACCTCTTCAGGCCATCCATCCTCTGAAACCTCTCGATATTCATCTATGGTGTCACTCGCAAACTCGATGGCCGCTTGTTCTGTTTTGAATGTTTCAAACCCTGAGTCAGGGTCGAATGCGAAATATCTGTCAGTCATGCTGCCTTCTCCATCATGCGCTTTTCCGCAGCGGTGTACTCGGACCCAAGGATCTCGGTGCAGTTCTTCAGCTCCAAGCGGGTGGATAGGTAGAGTTCGCCATCGACAAAGAAGAGGCTTATGCCGGAAAATGCCAGCTCACCCCAACTGGTGCCGATGGCATCCCAAAGCGGATCTCGGTCAACCTTGTCGATGACCGGCCAGGCTTCCTCGTAGGCCCGTTGCAGCTCGGCAAGCTCGGCCTTCTTGGCGGCGAAGTCCTCCTGGCTCCACGCTGGCCGCTTCTTGAGTGAGCGGCGCGGCCAGCTTGTCCCTCCACACCGAGCAGGATATGTCCAAAGGACCGCATCAGCTCGCTGGTGATATTCAGTCAGGATCAGGCCGGAGAATCTGAACTGGCTTACCTCATTGCAGTAGCAAGGTTTGGCGTCAAACTTCTCCGCGAAGGCCAGCGCCTCGGCCTTCAGGGCTCGCACCTGGTCCATCATCTGCTCATAGATGGCGATAACGGCTGGGTTTGTCACCTTGTAGCTGTTCATGCTGCCTCCTGCTTCACTTTCCACCGACGGGCAATCCGCTTGAAGCGATTGCCGCCCACGTTGGATCCGGCACCTTTTCCGAAGATCCGGTTTTCCAGGTCGCGCTTTGAGTAGTCAACATCCATTACGGCATCAGAATCGAACCCATGGCGCACCAGCACCATAGGTGGCTTGCGTTTGTGCTTCTTGCTGATCATCTCCTTTGCCGCCATTTGCACAGCGGTGAGCCAGCTGTCAGCCTGATCACCCTGGCGCATGCGGCGGATATACAGGATCCCTTTTCTATAACGACTCATGCCGCCTCCTGCATATCCATGATGCCCAGGGTGTCCAGCGGCTTGGCGTCGTCCAGCAGGTAGTTGGCATAGTTGGCCAGCTCCGGCTTGTTGTAGATGGTGAGAAGCAAGCTGGCCGGTATTGCTTCCCGGTAGCCCAGCTCGTAGTTCTTGAGCGTGGTCGGTGGGATGCCCAGCATTTCGGCAAAGGCCGGGCGGGACTTGCCAAGGTGCTCGCGCAGGCGGCGAAACTTGGCCGCCAGAGGGGTGATCTGGTTCATGTGGTGTCTCCTGGTGTGGTGGTTATGCGTATTCGCGAAAGAGGTCGAATTGAAACTCTGATGGGATGACGCCTTTGAGCATGTTGTGCTCGTCATCGGAGATGGAGTGCTCCATAACGTAGGCCTGGATATCAGGCACGTTGAGCTGTAGCTGGAGACGATCCCACATCTCAGATCGCTGGATGATTTCATCCATGGCGGCCGGCTGGCCCTTGCTGAATTTGACTATCTTGTGGTGCAGATAGAACTTGATGGCTTCTTGCGGGTCGTACCCGGTGCAGTCGATAGCGATTGGGTGACTGATAAAGTGCTCAAGCCAAAGCAGCGCCTCGGTGCGGTCTATGTCCATCTCTTTGCCGGTATCAAACGCCATCACCTCTTTGGCCTGTCCAGATACCCGGTCAGTTATGACTGGCAGGATGGCGCCTGCGTGTCGCTGGGCATGCATGATCGCCGGGTCGGTGAGTCCGCCTATACCATGTGGTGGTTCGATACCCTGTGGCGGTTTAAACCAGCGACGCTTCGGCACGGTGACCTTATCCACCGGTGGGCGCATTGGCGGGTAGTGACGCCGTCCGCAGCAGTGAATGTCGTAGTATTCACTGAGCGCACTAAACGCATGCCTGGCATCCCGGTAGATGGACCAGATGAAGTCGATGGCCACCAACTGCCATGGCTGAACCAGCTGAAAACGGGGGAAGCCGTCATTGTGCTTGTCGGCCCAGGCACATTCGTCAGCATCAATCGTCAGCATGTAGCGCAGCAGCCGGCGGCGCGTCTCCAGGTTGAAGTAGTCTGGCTGCAGCACCACATGCCCCGTATCTGGATCGACTGAGCGGCCAAGCCACTCCCGAGTGGACATATCCCAACGGATGGTGAACAACCAGTCGCGCAGATCGGCGATTGGCTTGAGGTAACCGTACTGGTCGCGGTCATTCTCAATCATGGCCTGCAGTGACTTGTCTCGGTCACCGGTTGCCACACATGCCCAGCAACCGAACCGAGCGCCGCAGGCCGCACTGTTAAGCTGCTTATCTGCCATGCCGCTGACGCAGCCACCGTTGGCATCCTTGTAGAGCAGCACCAAGTCATCAAAGTGTCTGGTGAAGCTGGTGAGCAGGTGGTTACCAAGGCGCTGGTCGCATTTGCGAAAGAGAGTCCAGACGTCAACTTCGTCCCAGTCGGCGATGGGGACAGCGTAAAGGTCGCCATCAGGGTTGGTGAGAATTTTCCCTGCCTCGTCGCCACGCTCCATCATTCGCTGTTCGCGTTCTTCTGACTCGCTAAAGCGGGTGCCAACCAGACTGATGATCTTATTGGCCTCGGTGCCGGCCAGTGCCTTTTTCTGGCGGATGATGGGGTGGATCTTCCAGTCCTGTGAGCAGTCACGGCTCATGCCTGGATACCGTGGCAGCTTGCCGCGTCCCACCGTCACATAGAAGAATGAGGCCGTCATCGGCGGCTCGACCTTGATGTACTGGACCGGGATCTGATTCACAGCGCAGTAGCGCTCCAGTTCGCCGGCCATGGTCTCGAAGAACACTTCCAGGGCTGGATTTTCCACTGTGGTGTCGCTGGTGATGGCAAAGCACTGTGGCACAGTTATGCCCTGTTGCTTGGCTTGGCGGATGGCCTCCAGCGCCAGGATCAGCACGGCGGTACTGTCCTTTCCCCAGCTCAGCGAAATACACAGTGAATAACCATCACGAAGCCACTCGATAAGAGGCATCACAGCCTCATCGATTAGGTGTCTCATGGTGCCTCCGATTAAGGACTTAGGCTGCCGCTTCCTGACTTTGCGGCGTCCGCCAGGGGTCGTTGTCCTCAGCCATTGCGGCCAGTGGAAGTGGGCTGACGGAGTTGCCAACCATTTTTACTTGTTCAGCAATGGTGAAACGGCGTCCGTCGTGGCCATGGGCAATGATGTAGTCATCCGGGAACCCCTGTGCCCGATACAGCTCTCGTGGCGACAGCATGCGTAGGCCGATATCGACAATCACATAGGGCTGCCCCTGATAGATGACAGTTACCAGCGCCATCCGATCCTTTGTCGTGATCGTGTTGAGTGGCTTATCTGCTGCTGACCACTGCCCGCCATTGCTGTAGTACTGCATCAGAAATGCAGCGACGCGCAGGGCTCCGGCTTCGTGCTCTGGGGAGAGGCCGGTCAGTGATGCCTCAATAACGGCATGGTGTTGGCCGCCGGCGGTGATAACCGGCATGGGGCCGTCTACGCCACTGCAGTCCATGTTGTTGCGCAGGTGGGCCAGCATTGCCGTTACCAGCTGCTGTTGGCTCCCGGTGGTCGTGATGGTTGTCGCAGGCCTGGTGACCGGATGGGCAGGGGTGGCATTAAAGCCGCCATTGGCCTGGACCATAACCGGAGCGACCAACTGGCTCTTGCCGCCGCCACCTGCGGTAATCGTGCCCAGTGGAGCAGTGATCGAGTGGCCAATAGATGCCCCAAACTGCAGAGCGATTACCGGCGAACAAACAGCAAATGCCCCGCCTTTGGGATAGCCGGTGATAGTGCGGAGTGGTTCGGATGTTGGATTGACGCCAAGCCCTGACCAGTTCGCAAGCTCCACGATGAATGGCTCGGCGGTGCCCAGCACATAACGCTCGATACCGATAGCAATCCGCTTGAGCGTGGCATCGGCCAGGGGGCGCTTGACCCGAAACTCCCTGGCCTGCTCCTTGGTGAGGAATATGCTCGGGCAGGGGATTGACCAGTCGATAACATCGGCAACTGGTCGCCAGCGCTTCTGACCTTTTTTTGGTGCTTCATGGTACTGCGGAGGCCGCCATGTAATTGGGAGGCCATCATTGCGGGCGATCATGTAGAGCCGTTCGCGGGTTGTTGGTGCCCCAGCATTAGCCGCTGGTGAGACGCAGGTTTCTACCTGATAGCCCATGCTCTCCAGTGTGGACACAAAACGCCGCCAGGTTCTGCCCATGTAGCGAGGATCAGGGATCAGGAACTGCTGCTGTACCGGTACCCGCTCACCAGGCGCGGCCACTTGCTTTGTGATCTTGCCGTCATCCTCTACCAGCTTGATGACGCGCCCAGTTTCCTTATCACGCTTGGCGATGAGAGGCCCCCAGTGCATCATCTGGCGCACGTTTTCCATGCTGATCACCCTGGGGGACTTCTTGCCTGCCCAGCGAGCAACAATCCAGCCCAGATCGCGAATGGCCTTCTTCCGCGGCTGGCCGCCGGCAGCTTGGCTGTGATGGGTGCAATCAGGTGAGGCATGTAGCCACCATACCGGCCTGCCTTTGGTTGCCTCGATGGTGCAAACGCCACGGATATCGGTTTCCAGATGCTCAGCACCTGGGTGGTTGGCCTTATGCATGCTGATGGCAGCAGGGTTGTGGTTGATGCAGAGATCCACCGGGCGGCGCAGGCCCATTTCAAGGCCCGTGCTGGCTCCGCCGCCGCCACAGAATAGATCGACAACCATCGCCTCATCCCAATTCAGTCCATATTGGGTGTTGTGCCAATTGCGCGCCGTGGATCTCTTCTTCATGCCGCCCTCCGCTTGTTGTGCTTGCTGGCGTTGACCCGGCTGTGGCTGACCACGCCTTGGGTGATCAGCTGGCGATCCAGTCCCTGCAGCAACGCATCCAGCGGCACGATGGTCGCCTCGATTTCGTTGAGCCTCTCGGATAGGGCATCAGAGCGCAGTACCAGCTTGTCTCGGTCAAACATGGTTTCGTCGTTGAACAGTGAAACGAGGTGCTTCTTGACTGCGACCGGCAGTGCCTTGTGCTTGGCGGCGGCAGCGTCGCCGTTCGCGAGCGGGACTACGTCGCAGTGGTAGCCGGAGTTGGTTTCGACCCGGAAGTAGAACTGGTGAGCCCTGGAAACCTGTTGATCGGTATTCATGGGCTTGAAGCCGCTGGCCACGTTGCCCGGGCGCCGGTAGATGTGGAACTGCTCTCCGTTGTGCTCAATGGTCTGCTCGGTGGCCACGCCTTCGAAGATCATGGCGTTGCGGGTGAAGCGCATCATTTCGAGGCAACTGCGCACTGCTTCTGCGGTGGGGCCCAAGCGGGAGCGCAGGCGCTGGATAGTCTGATTGGCGGTCGCCAGCTGTGCGTCCTTCTTGGCCTGGGCATCAACATGGTTGGCTGCCTGGTTCTTCAGTCGCTTGACCTCGGCCCGCAGCTTGCCTGTCTCGTCGGCATCGCGCTTGTAGTTGTCCCGCTGGTTCTTCACCTGCTCATGCTCGGCCATGATGGCCCGCACCTTCTTTTCATCCTCAGCTCGGCCGGCCTGCAGGTTGCGCAGCTCTTTGGCCAGGCGCACTGCTTCGTCCTGGGCCTTCTGCAGCTCCTTATCGCGGCACTCCAGCACGTCGCAGATGGCGTTATAGTCATCCACTTGGTCATTGCTGGCTTCGGTTATCATCTGCATGTTGCTGACCAGCAGGGTCTGCAGGCTTTCGGCCTGCAGCTTGGTGGATCCGCTGGTGCTGGCGATGAGGACCTGGATTTGGGCGGTGAGGGTATTCAGGGCGAGCTGGGCCGCCGCCCCGGGTTCGAGACGTTGTTCTTCGGTCATGGGGTAATCCTGCTACACAACCCGGCCTGAGCTTTGATAGATCAGCTCTCGGGCCAGTGGTATGAGTTGGTCAACACTGTTGAGGCATAAGGCGGCGTGGATCTTGTCCAGCAGTTCGGAGCAATCTGCACCTCTATGGCCTAGCTCTTTACCTCGCCGCTCAAGTTCATCGATCAAGTCCTGGGTATCGAATTCATCTAGGTCAACATCCACGTCCACCGATATGGTTGGCATACAACCTCCCTCAGTAGTTGATATGGACGCCGGTGATCAGCCCTTTGGCGATAGCGGAGATCACATCACGGGCTTGCTCAGGTGAGAGGGCGCAGGCGAAGGTGAGGGAGGCGACAGCCTGCTGGTTCACCTGGCGACGGTGCTCCACGTCAGCGGCGCGAGCGGCTTCCGCTTGTGCCTTGGCCTGTTGCTCTGCCTCGATGCGCTGGCGTTCCTGCTCAGCAGCACGGGCGGCGGCTTCCTGGGCCTGGCGCTGGGCATTGGCTTCAGCCTCCTGGCGGCGCTGCTCAGCCAGCTCGGCAGCCTGCCGGGCTTGTTCCTCCCGGGCCAGTGCCTCTTGCTCGCGACGCTGGGCATCCAGGCGGGCTTGCTCCTGGCGCTGGGCCTCAGCCTGGGCGGCTTCCTCGGCGATTCGCCGATCCCGTTCTTCCTGATCACGTTTGGCCTGTTCGGCGCGCAGGCGTTCCAGCTCGGCCTGCTGCTCGTCGTATTGCTGGCGGGCGGTCAGGGCTTGCTTCACCTTGACGATGGCGGCGTCCCGGGCCACGGCTGCCATGGCGGCCTTGTCTTCCCAGGTGCTGTCGATCGCGGTCTGCTCCAGCTCGGTGAGGTAACTGGTCAGCTGCTCAACGGTGGGGCCGGGGTGGGGGGATTGGGTCGGCAGGTTGCCCAGTTCATCAATGCGGGCCAGCCGGGCGGCCAGTGCTTCCTCGCGGGCCTTTTGCTCGGCCTCCCAGCGGTTCAGCGGCTCGCGCACCTCATCCCGCAGGGCGTCCAGGGTGTCACGCAATTCCTTGCGGGTGCCGTCGATGCGCTTGGGGATTTCCTTGTACTGGTCGGTCAGCTCCTTGCCAATGCCGTCCAGGTAGGTCTTGGTGCGGGCCACTGCGTGGGCGATGGAGGCGATCTCCTTGCGCCCCTTGGCGGTGGTCAGGTCCGGTACCAGGCTGGTTGCCTGCTGGCGGATATCAGTCAGCAGCGAATCGAGCCCGGTGCGGTCGCTGAACAAGGCGAGGGCGTTGGCCGGTTCGATCACGGCCAGGGTGGTGGTTTCGGTGGTCATGGTGTCTTCCTGGTAGGTGAGGCCCGTTGGTGAGGCGGGCCTTTGAGGTTACTGCTCCGCTTCCAGTTGGCGTTTGCGTTCGCCGGCCAGCTGCTTGATGTCTTTCTTGATCTGCTCGTCGCCGGTGTTGCTGGCCCAGGTCCAGGCCTCGCCGTATGCTGCTTGCCATTCAGCCAAGTCGCTGGCGGCCTCGATGGCGGCAGAATGGTCGGCATAGGCGGCGGAGTGGTCGGGCTGCTCAGGTGCGGTGTATTGGTCGGCCTGGTCGATGGTGGCTGGGTTGCTCTGACCTGCTTCGTCCTGCTTGCCGCGCAGCACGTCCATGGCCCGGGAGCCAGAGCTGGCAGGCACAGGGTTAACTTCGCGTTCTGGCTTTATCTCGTCCAGCTCATCCGGGGTGTAGACCCCCATGATCACGTCCGGACAGTACAGGCGAGCCCAGCGCTTGGTGGCCAGGTAAGCCAATTGCTGGCGAGGGTCATCGGCCCACAGGGTTGAGTTGCGGGTGCGGGCTTGGGCCAGGAACAGTTCCAGAACCCGGGGCTCTGATTCGCCTTTGATGGTTGCCCAGCATCGAACCCCGATGCCTTCCTCATCAGCCAGCTTCCAGCCGGGGACTCGGTATTCGCCTTTGTCACCCCGCTTAATCTCGAACTTGCCAATGACCTTTTCCCAGGGGCCAAACCACTCGAAGTGCAGGCGGTCCTTGGTGGGGGCCAGAGCGGTGATCACGGCATTGACCAGCTGTGCCTCATAGCCAATCTTGCCGGATACGAAGTGGGTCTTTTGCGCCACAGCAAAGGGGTTCATGCCCCACTGAACCGCCTGCATGACAACGGCCAGGCAGTCACCGGGGCTGTTGCGGTACTCCTGCGGGATGGTCGCTTTGCCGGTGGCCATGACTTCGGCAAGGCTCATCATGGCGGTCATGCTGCCAACATCGAGAGTGAGGTTTTGCCCAATCGGATTGACCGGGGCGGCTGCTTGAGAAGGAAAGGCGGCCACATTGGTTTGTTGGTTCATGCTGCGCTCCGTGCCCAGCTCGGGCGGGTGAGGGTGATGATGTCGTGCCAGTCATTGGTGAGCCGGCACTGGTGGTAGCGTTCGAGGTTGCGGCGGTAAAGGGTGTGGCCGTCGTCTACCCACTCCTGAGGCAGTCGGCAGACCATCACCGGATAGCGCCCGCAATCGACAGACGAGCTGACGGTGAGGAAGAGAAAATCCGGCATCTCGCCGAAGTGCTTCAGGAAGCCTTCGCAGTACATGGCCTGCTGGACGTGGTAGCGGAACTCTTCGGCATGGCGCGGGAACCGGCTCATGTCATCCACTTTCTTGACGTCGATGATGACGGGCGCCTTGGTAAGCATCCTGTCCGGGCGGATCCGGCACAGCTCGCCGGTGTGCTCGTCAGTCCAGAAGATGGAAGCCTCGCTGTGCCCTTCTGCTTCAAGTAGGGTTCTGGCATCTGGATGGGCCATGACGCTCTCATGCATCAGCTGGAGCTTGCGGCCTTCCTCGGCGGTCATCACTGTCTTGCCGGTCAGGGCGCAGTCTGCGAGGAACTTGGCCTCGTCCTCCTTGCCCTGGTTGGTTCGCCGGTTAAATTCCGGGGCAACGATGAAGCGGCCTGCAAACTCGTCAGGCTCAAGCAGCAGGCAGTGCAGGGCGGTACCCATATCCAGGGCCTGCAGCTTCTCCTCATCAAGCGGGGCATTCTTGCGCCAGATGTAGGTGGCCGGGCTGATGGCGATATCGTCAAGCTGGCTTTTGCTGACCCCTGGCCCCGAGTGGTATTGGTCGTTCGTCAGGTCGTGGTAGATCCCCGGGGTGATCACGCGGCCTGTTTCAACCGCGGCGGTCATAGCAGGCCCCGGGCAATCAGGTCGGACTGGCGTTCCAGCTCGGCAGCCAGGGCTTGGCCGGCGCGCAGCAGGGTGAAATTCGGGCCGCTGTAAGGGGAGGGCTGGTAGTTCAGCAGGCTGGCCATGCCGCGCTCCAGCAGCATGGCATTCTCATCGGTGGCGTTCACCACCACGCTCAGCAGGCTGTGGCCGTTGTAGCCGTCACCGCAGGCGATGGCGGCGCGGATCTGCTCGGCCTTGAGGTCGATCTGTTCATCGGCCAGCTGCAGGTTGCCTAGGTGGGCGGCATAGGCGCCGGCGGCATTGGTTGGCGACAGGGCGCGGTAGTCAGGTGCGGTGTTCATGCAACCCCCTTGAGCTTGGCGAATTGACGGGCGCGGGCCAGGCTGGGGCGCTCTGATGCGAGCATGGCCGCCCTGGCTCGGATGGAAAGCTGGTTACGCCGGTAGCGGCTGGGCATGAGCCGTGCCGCCAACTGGGCAAGCAGTTGGTTTATCAATGGCATGGTGGTAATCTCACGGTGTTCGGGGGTGGTGCCCCGGGCGCTCACCTTCTTTTGCCTCTCGGCATCGGTCGGTGTCTTTTGGTTTACCGGGGTGGTACCCGGTGGTGAAGAGCTCGCTTCGGCGAGCTTTTTGCTTTTTAGAGCCGGAACTGGCGCTCGATGGCCAGCATGTCGCGTCGGTGCTCAATGGCGCGGCGGGTTTCGCGGGCCTTGTGGCCGTCTGCAGTGACTCGCCCGGGTTCGCTGCGCTGGTTGCCGAACCGGCGGGCCGGCAGCATGGCGAAAAACGCCTGGGCCTGGGATCTCATTTCCATTGGTGGTGTCTCCTGGTGTGATGGTGGTGCCGTGGGGCTGTGCCAACCTGCCGCCAGCCTTCGCCATTGACCCTGCCGCGCTTATTCGGGGGTGCCTCTTGACCAGCCGTGGCCGGTATAAGCGTCGGGATATGGTGCTTGTGCGGGTTCCTGTCCGGATATCCGGTCTGCCACGGCGTGAATTGGTCGGCGATACAGGATTCGAACCTGTGACCCTCTGGACCCAAACCAGATGCGCTACCGGGCTGCGCTAATCGCTGTGGTGCCGGGCTCTCACCGGCCGCGTTGGCTATCCGCCTTCTCTGCCTATGCCTTTGCCGCTTTGTGCTCAGCGCTACGGCCAGTGATAGGCTTCCTGATAAGCACGAGGGAGCAGAGCTGGCATCGCGGCCCCGTGCTGAGTTGTTCATCCTGGCCTTTAACGTCGCCAGGGCGGACGGCCTTCTTACCTCACGGGGCCTACCGCAGACGGAAGGCTGACTGCTGCTACTGCCGTGACAGGGCGCCTTTAGCGATTTCAGGCCACCATCCCTTGCTGGTTAATCGACGGGAGAGTCTTCACAACTGAAAAAAGAGGATTGCACCCTTTTGCGCTAGCCCCTCTCGGTCGTTCGGGATTACCACTAGCTCGGGAAGCCCGTTTTGCAGCGCCCCCTCTTTCAGTTGTGCCCTCGTCTTTCCGAGGTGTCCGCCAGCGCCTGGGGCGTTAATCCATCGCTGGCTGCCGGTGTTATGTCCCCACCGCCGGCTGGGGTCGCGGGTATCCAATCGGCTGGGCTCTCAGTCAGTGCTGTGTCATCAAAGGAGGTGATCCACTGGCCAAGAGCCTATGCGATTGGAGGCGGCGCGGGGCGCGGTTCCCGCTGCGGCGCATCACCCAGGTATCTGAAATACCCAGCAGCGCTGCCGCCAATCTCTCTCATCACGCATAGCCCGCATCGCATCGGGGCCGTATCGGTCTGGTTCCGCCGGTCGTCGCCCGTGTTGTTCACCTGCGAGCCTGGCGTGATGGTCTTACCCTGGTTGTCAAAGAGCGTCCCGCCTGGGCGGGGCCGGAGTCGTCCGGCGATGTGTTGAAGCTTAGAGACCTAAGCTTTTCATGTCAACACAAAATGATCAGAAAAATAAGCATGGCTTAGAAAGTCAGATCTGACAGGTGGCCTGGGGCAAGGGATGGAGCGGTGGAGGGGAGGGGGAGCGGGCAAGAAAAAGCCCGCGCTGAGCGGGCGAATATGCAGGTAACGTGTATGACTGCGCTATCACTTACCTATTTGCATTAGATCTTGTTTCCAGAAGTCAGCTTCGGCCTTCTGTTGGGCTGTCTTTTTGGCTACCGCATCAAGTAGGGCTGTGAAATTTTCAGCTATGACAATGTCAAATGGCTCAGTTCTTTTTTCATAGCAGAAAGCCCTTGTCATGTGGAAAGTCTCTCCGGTGAATTTTGGGATTAACCCCTTTTGATATATTAACTCCAAAGCTGACTTTCTTTCAGTGTTACTTGATGAATTAACTATGTCGATGATGTCAGACAGGTGATATTTAAATATTGTGGCTTGTTCTTCTGTTGGCCTCATATCAAGCAAGTCAAGACCAGATGCTGCTGCTGGCCCAATGCTATTGAAATCTGAACAAAGGTATTTTTGATCTAACAATGTCTCATCTATGCTTACAGCACTATCTTTTTTAGTAGACTCCTTGTTGTCATGGTTCAATATCAGAAGATAAAAAACGACAACAAACACAGCAAACCACTTTAGATGCCATTTGGCAGCATCGGATGCTTTCCTGCGCCACATCCTTTTAAATGCGTAAATTATTGGCATAACGAATGTCGCAAGAAAACCACCAGATAAAAACTCACCAGCAGAGTCCGCAGAGTGCGCAAGCAACACGGCATTATTACTCGTAACCCCAGGGGTAATTCTATATGTGATATATATAACCACCATGGAAATTATTGCTGACGCAATGAGGGTAAACACAGCAAACAGAACAAAGTGAATTACCCTAGACAAAATAATCTTCCCAGAGAGCTCTTCCATAAAGATTCCTATCTAATTATTTTCGCAATGTTTTAAGCGATTCTAGTAGTCGTCATCAACGTCATAGTCATTTTGGAAAAAGTTGCCATCGCTATCCGTGCCGGACTGGTACACGCGGTTGCCGAGGCGGGTAGAGGTGCTGTTCCAGCTGTTGCCATCAGCGTCGTAGCCGTTGGTGGTGGTCACATTGCCCATGCGGGTGCTGGTCTGGTTCCAGGTATTGCCGGTGTTGGCGTTCGAGCCTTGCACTATGGTCTGGTTGCCGAGGCGGCTGACCGTGTAGACGTTGCCGCTGTTGTCGGTGCAGGTTTGCAAGCTGGCGCTGCCGATGCAGCCGGCCCAAGCGGTGGTGTGCAGCATGAGCGCCGCTGCCAGTATGGCTTTCTTCATCATCCGTGACTCCGTGTAAGCATTGGTAAGGCTGATTATCGCGTTAGACCCAGGCGAGATCCATGCGTGGGGTTTGATTTTACTCAAGATGAATGAGAGCGGACGAAAAAACACCTCGAAGAACGGTTTATGGAATTTGAAAGTACAGCAGTTTAGTTGTGTTTGTTTTTAACATATAATTTTTCAAATTGATCAATTGTTTCTCTAACAGTTAGTCCGATATTCTTAAGTGTGCTTATCACATCCAATGTTGAAAATTTGCTATGCAATGGAAATCTTAAGTCTACATATACTTCAAAGTCATTATGGATAATTATTTCAGCTCCACTCGAATGAATAATAATCATTCGTTTTGTTGCGTCACCACCAACTCGACAGTTTGTAAGGCGAGCTCCCCCGCACTGTACGTTAATGTTTTCGACGTTAACATTTGAAATGGTTGGTAATATAATGTTGTGCTTGCTGTCATTATCTAATAAGTGAAACTTCCAATAAATGTCATTGCAGTGACTAGCTGGGCGAAGTTTATTGATAAGTAAATCAAATGAGCCAGGAAGAGATTTTTCAAGCTGCTTCAAAAATCTGTTATCCATTAACTCATCTCTTGTTTCAGCCATTGGGAAGTAGGGGCGGTTATTCGGCGCCTGCGCCTTAATGAGTCCAGATGCTAAATGATCTAACGAGGAGCGGAAGTTATTTATAGCATCACCAATAACCAAGCCTAATGTTTCTGAAATGGGTTTGAGTGGTATGTAAACAAGATTCATTCCAACCGCGTATGGCTTAGGAAATGAAAACTCACTTTCAATTTTTATTTCGTAAAGCTCTTTAGATAAAGGTATTGTTAGTTTTTCAATTTCCTTCACATGCTGGTAAGCTCTCTCTAACTTTAATCTCGGAGAAATAAATAGACTCATAATGCCTCCTTAAACACAAGGTAATGTATGATGAGGAATAATTATCCAGATGTGTTTAGGCCAGAACTGTGCTTTGGCGTTACTTTTTGCAATAAAATCAAGTGCACGCTCGCTTAAGGTCACGCTTTACAGGTGGCGGAGTCAACGCGTAGTCTTGGCGATGAAATGGCTGGTTAGGCCAGCTGGAACAGACTGAATTATGAGGTTTGTATGAAATCCATTTTCAAAGATCACTACGTCAGACACTCAACCATACAACGACGCATTTCCACCATTCACATGGTCAATGATGTGGTTGGGGATGGTAAGTTCATCCCGCTTATTGCTGAGGATTTGCGAGAGCTAGCAGACATGATCGATCGCCAGGAGGCCGGGTGTGCTGGCGCTCAAGTATTTATCAGTCGGCACGGCACAGAAATAACTTTTACCGGGCACAGCATGACCAATGAAGTCCGCAGGGAGGACCATCCTGTATTCACTCGCGGGCCTGACGGGTGCGCTATAGAGGTATAAGCAACCATGTTCAAATTTATTACCGATCTGGTTCAGATGGTCCGCTGGTTTCGCCAGGAAGAGACCCGGTGTGCTGTTCGCCGTCCTCGGATGAGGTCACAATCCTTAGCAAAGCCCGTAACGTATCGCGATCTAGCCGAGATGGGGATCCTGACGCTCGGCCCATTGAAGAACGGAATTCAACCTCATCAGGATGAGTCAATGCCGTTACCGCCATCTGAGCCGCCTCAGTAAATTCCTCTGTTAGCTTGATGCGGCCAGACTGGGTAATTCCCGCCAAATTATTGGTTAGCTCAGCTGCGACCTGTCCATTATCTTTGGCAATGCTCAGCAACAGCAGGTTAATCAGATCCTGCTGCGCCACCATGGCCAACTCAAGATGTTGAATTCTGGATTCCATCTCTTCTAGGTTCATTACCCCCTCCTACGATACCGCCGATGCTCAACCATCACGCCGATGATGGTGATCGAGCAGACATCTGAGCGCATGGGGGCATAGACCTCATTGCGCGGCACCAGCTCGAACCACTCCTTGCCTTCGGCGTTATAGCCGCGGGGCCGGTACTGCTTGATGGTGGCCTCATGGCTGCCGTTCTTGGCCACCACGATATCGCCAGGCTGCGGGGAAACATCCGGATCGACCACCACCACGTCACCTTCGATGATATCCGGCGCCATGGAGTCGCCCTTAACCCGTAGGGCAAAGGCTCGGCTACCCAGCTCCAGATCGGTGAGGATGGTCTCTATGCTGCCGTCGGCCAGGGTGTGGCCACAGGCCTCGGTCCAGCAGCCTGCCTGTACATAGTCGATGACGGGGATGCGGGTTGTGCCGATGGGGACTGGTTCAACGGTTGAAACATTCCCATCAATAGAGACGGTAGCGTTTCTGTCATCAGGGCTACCGATGCCAGTCAGCAGCCACTCCATGCTAGTTCTTAGCGCCTGAGCCACCGCCAAGAGATTCTTCGGTTTGATCAGATCGTTTTCCCACTGGGAAACGATGGCATGCGAATACCCAGTGGCTGCGCTCAGCTGCCTCTGGGTCATTTTTATGGCCTGTCGCCTGGCCTTAATGCGTTGTCCGATGGTTTCCATAACTTAGGAATCTTAGCACCGCTTGATCTTAGATGTCGCAGCGCGGATAATGCTCAGTAAAATAAGCGCGGAGGACATATGACACCATGCAAGCCAAAGAAATACCTCGCCAAAAAAGACGAGGTGTTTCGCTTCTTCGGTGGCGCAAACGCAACCGCCAGAGCCTTCGGCATCTCAACTGGAGCAACAGCCCAATGGGGTGAGTTCATCCCAGAGATACGGGCTCGCCAGCTGGAGGAAATCAGCGGCGGACAGTTAAAGCCAACCATCACCGAGCAGTAACACCACACCACCACCAAACCAGGAGACACCACATGACCACTTCAATACGCAGCTACAAGAACCCGAACCGCAAAAAACTGGACGGCCCCCGGCTGCGGGCCAATGCCAGCGCCATGGCGCTGTTTGAACAGGCGGCCTTCGCCACTGGTCAAAGAGCGTCCGAGTTTCTGGCAGAGGCGGTACTGAGTCACGCCAAGACCGTCCTGATCCGGATGTACCAAACCCAGCCCCGGGCATTCGAGCGCGTGCTGGAGCGGGCCACTGAGGCGGTGCGCCGGCAGGGCCTGCAGGTTGACCGGATCACGTTCGGCCAACTGCTGGACGATCTGGAACTGGATGACATGCCGGCCATGGCTGCAGCCCTGGAGCGCTGCGGCATCACCATCAACCTGGAACGCAGCGACTGGAAGGAGATCGCCTGATGGGAAAAATCGCAAGAGCCGTCCTTGGCGCATTGGGGGCTGAGTCCATTCAGTCGTTCGATGATGGCCAGCATACCCGGCGCAGCCTGGAGCAGGAGTGCCGCGAAAGCGGCGCTGTTGTTGTGCTGTTCAAGCGGCGTGATGAGTCGGCAGAGCAGACCAAGGTGATCCACTGATGGACGAGCAGCAACTGGCCCACGCCGATCCGTGGGATGAATACGAACGGCGCAAGAAAGCCCTGCAGCAGCAGGGCCTTTCTCAGCGCGAATATGAACTGGCGATCCGTCGCCTAGTCGATGAATTGGGGGTGTGACATGGGCGCTGTAGTACCGCTTCAACGTCATGGCGCCAGGCAGCATCAGGGGCATGAGGCATGCAATATGGAAGACAACGCCAAGGCCGGTTTCAGGTTGGTTTTCAAGTCCGTCAAGGGCGCTGCTTGGTACAAGGATTTGGCGAAAAAGGCGGTTTGGTTCCACCTCATCCTGGAAGTGGCGCATGAGCCGAGCCAGGTGGCCTTTGGTGGCACCAGAATTGCGCTTGAGCGGGGGCAGATGGTGACCTCTGCGGCCTCTCTGGCCGATGCCTGCGGCGTATCAGAGGACCAGGCTCGCCGGGCTCTGGACTACTTCGAGCAAGACGGCGCGATCACCCGGACAACCAAGCGGGGGGCGCACGGCTACACCATTGTGACATTGCGCAATTTTGACGCTTATCAGCGCGGATTTAATCGGTCATTTAGCGCGGATTTAGAAAGCGGAAATGTTGCGGATTTAGAGAGTCACCGCAATGGCATGAATAATAAGGAAAAACAGCCGTCACAAGATGGTGGGTCTGCGGATTTAGATGCCGATATGTCTGCGGATTACCCTGCGGATTACCTTGCCGAAGATCCTAATACAGAGATCAAGAAGAGCATAAGAGCTAAGAACAATTCTTCTGACGAAGAATTGCCGCATCAGCCGGCGAAAAAACGCGGTGTGCAAGCTGATTGCCAGGCCATGGTGGACGCCTATCACCGACTGCTGCCAGGCATGCCAGCCATCCGTGAACTGACCGCCACCCGCAAGACCAAGCTGAAAAACTTCTGGAGCCGATTCAAGTTCACCGATGAGCGGTGGGAGGCCTATCTGGGCTACATCGCTGAAAACTGCCGTTGGATGAGTGAGCGGCGCCAGCGGGCCGACGGCGAATCGCAGTGGAAACCGAAGAACCTGGACTTCCTGATCACCGAGAAGTGCTACCTGGGCGTGCGGGAGGGGCGATTCGATGACTAACGCCGCCCTGCACAACCACGATACCGAGCAAGCCGTCCTGGGGGGGCTGATCCTGGCCTGCCAGAATGGCGATGAAAAGCGCATCGCGGCAACGACTGGGCTACTCAAGCCTGCCAGTTTCTACTCCGCACCTCATCGGATGATCTACGCCCAGATCCTGGCTCTGCTGCAGGCCAACCAACCTGTGGACGTGATGACCCTGGATGCTCGCCTCAAGTCGGTGGGGGAGGATGACCGCGCCGGTGGCTTCGCCTACCTGGTTGAGCTGGTCAAGAACATTCCGAGCGCCGCCAACCTGGTGGCCCACGCCCGCTTGGTTCGAGATTACGCAGTGCGTCGGTACGCCATGGGCAAGCTGGCCGATGCCACCGAGCTGCTGTCTACGGCCAGCGGGGACCCTGTGGCCGATCAGATCACCGCTATCCACGGCATCCTGGCTGAAATCAACGACTATGCCAGCACCGGGGAGCGCCGCGGACTGCGCCATGTGCGGGAGATTTCCCAGCACTGGATCGATGACCTGGAGAAGCGGCAGACGCAGCCGGACTACGCCACCGGCTTCACCAGCGGGATCCCATCCCTGGACAAGCTGATCGCGCCAAAGAACATCCCGGCCGGCTCACTGGTGGTAGTTGGGGCCCGCCCGAAGATGGGCAAGTCCGCCCTGATGGTCAGCGTCATGGATCACTTCGCCGACACCCATGGTGGCGTTGCCGCCTTCTCGCTGGAAATGCCAGATGACCAGATCTGGGAACGCTACATCGCACAGAAATCCCGCGTGAACGCCAACCGGTTTTACACCGGGATGGACGATGCCGAGTGGGGCGCCCTATCCAGCGCCATGGGGGTTGCCCTGGATCGCCAGCTGTTCATCGACGACACCCCGGGGATCTCCCTGAGCCATATCCAACGCGAGGTCCGTCGCCTGCGGGCCGACGGGGTGAAGCTGAGCCTGATTGCCGTTGACTACCTGACCCTGATGCAAGCCGAGAAGGCCGAGCGGAACGACCTGGCCTATGGCCTCATCACCAAGGGGCTCAAGGCGCTGGCCAAGGAGATCGATGGCGTGGTGCTGCTGCTGACCCAGCTCAATCGCAACCTGGAAAGTCGCAGCGACAAGCGGCCCATGCCATCAGACAGCCGGGACACTGGCCAGATCGAGCAGGACTGCGACATGTGGATCGGGCTCTATCGGGATGATGTCTATCACGAAGACAGCCCCTATGCCGGCACCATCGAAATGATCTTGCGGATGAACCGACACGGTGGGTCCGGCACTGCAGTGGCTGGCTTCCATGCCGGGCAAATCATCCCCTTGGAGCAGAGCGTCATGGAGACCATGCGGGCCAATGCCGAAGAGGCTGCAGCCGCCAACAGGAAACCCTACAAGCGAGGTGGTTTCGATGGTTGATCTCACCACACCAGCCAGCCAGATGGGCCGCGTCCTGGCCGTGATGCGGGACGGACAGGAGCGCACCCTGCGCCAGATCGAGAGCGAGTGCCGCGGCCGGTTCGGCCACGCCGACACCCAGCCGGCGATCTCCGCCCGTCTGCGAGAGGCCCACCTGCACGGTTACGACAAGTCGGCGCGCATGGAGCGCCAACACAGCAAACAGGTTTGGTTCTACAAGCTCAGCCCACTCAAGGAGGACAACGCATGATTCGTCAGATTTTCGGGGCCCTGGCCCAGCTGCTCGGTGATTTCGGCTTGCCGCCAGTGTTCTTCCGGGATGTCACCCGGCCAACGCCCGGTTTCGCGCACCCGGCCGGCGGCCCAACCCCAGCCGCAAGCTGCGCCGGAGGTAGGCCATGGACATTCTGACCAGTCCGATCCTGCTGCCGCTGCTGGCCCTGGTGTTGGTGGTGTGCGGCATTGCCTGGGCTTGCCGCGACCTCGGCAAGGGCGCTGACGAGCTGGGGCAGTACTGGGAAACCATCGAGGACGAACTGCGGAGGCTGCGCGATGCGGACTAAGCAGCGTGACGCCTGGCTGGAAAAGTTCGGCGAGGCCAAGACCCTGGCCGAAGTAGTTCGCCGGGCCAACCGGACGGCAGCTGATCTCGGCACTCCGCCCTGTGAGACCACTGAGCGGGCCTTGCGCAATGAGATCAAGCAGCTCAACTCGCAGGTGCGCAAGCTGCGCAGAGAGCGGCGGCGTCTGTCCGGCCTGCTGGATCAGCATGGGGTGCCTCATGGCTGACCTGATGGTCACCAGGGGCAACCTGGACGATGCCATGGCCGCCATCGAGGACGAGATCGCCCGCAGTCAGGTCGCCATGGTGGCCATCAAGTCCGGTAACACCGGCAAGTGGGGCATGGCCCGCCTGTGGCGCAGCTGGATGGAGGCCACGGCGAAATTCATGGCTGCCAACGGCGTCACCATGCCGCTGATGATCTCCGCCGACGGGCGCCACTTCGGCAGCCGGCCGTTCAGCGCCCAGGATGCCCATGAATTGTTCACGCACCAGCACCTGGGCTGCGATGCCGACGGCACCCGGCTGAGCTGGAGCAAGGCCGGCCACGACGGCATGCGACCGGCAACCCGGGGCGAGCGGTTCGACGCACTGCGCCGGCACGAAGCCTGGGCCACCGAGCGGGGGATCCGGTTGTTCAATCCTCGGGATAGCGAGTACCGGGAACTGATGAAGGAGCAGGAACAGTGACCAAGGACGAGAAGCAGTACCTGGCCGACGCGGCCAGTCTTGGTTGCCTTGCCTGCAGGATGGACTGGCTGGGGCAGACCCCGGCGGAGATCCATCACCCGAGGGATGAGCAGGGCATGAGCCAGCGGGCCAGCCATGACGATGCCATCCCCCTGTGTGCGGCTCACCATCGCGGTACCCAGCACCCGCTGGTGCCATCCATCCACTTGGATCGCCTCCGGTTCGTCCGGATGTACGGCTGTGAGCGGGAGCTGGTAGCGCGCACCCGCCAGGATGTGGCCGAGTTGCGCCAGGGGATCACCGGGAGGGCAGGGTAGTGGCACTGCACCTCTCCGCCCTGGAGGCCGAGCGCCTGCTGGCCAAGCAGGGTAAGCCCATCGCCAATGCGATTCGGCAGGCAGCCAAGGGCAGCCAGGAAGCCAAGCTCAAGATGGACACCCTGGCCCAGCTGCAGGGGCTGCCAGCCTGGGAGGCTGAGCACCGGTTCCACCCGCGCCGCCGGTGGCGCCTGGATTATGCCTGGGTAGAACAGCAGATCGCCCTGGAGGTTCACGGCGGCGTCCGTTCCGGCGGCCGGCACACCCGGGGCACCGGCTTCACCAACGACCGGGAAAAGATGAATGAGGCGGTGGCCCTTGGCTGGACGGTCATCGAGGCCACCGCAGAGCAGATCAGAAACGGCCAGGCCCGCGCCTGGCTGGACACCATATTCAACAACAGGGGAGCACGGGGATGATCGAGATGATATTGCGGCTGTTTGAGGCCCGGGCGGCCAGCCTGGAATCCATCTGTGGGCGCAGCAGCGGGGCCCTGGGCCGGGACGAGTTTGTGGCCGCAGCATCGGCAGCCTGCCGGGCTCACCCGATCGGCTGGCATGCCTTCATGACCGCAGAGGGCGGGGATGATGTCTCCGCCGGCACGCTGATGGCCTACCTGGTGAAGGCGCTGCCCACACCGGATGTGGCCAAGGCCGCCATGGCCGTGCTGCTGGGGCGCCCGCTTCCGGAGCAGCTGCCAAGCTTGGTGGCCAAGTCGCCCTACTATGATGCCGAGCGCCGCCGGGCCTCGATCGTCATGGAGCGAGCAAAGCGGGCCCGCCGCGCCGGTGACCAGCACAAGTATCAGAACCTGCTGGATGAGCGTAACGGCATCCTGGCCGCAGCCCGCCAGCGTGTGGAGGATGAGCTGCTGAGCACCGGGATCTGCCCCAAGTGCCACGGTTCAGGCCGGCGCGAACGCAAGCAGGACGAGTGCCCTGTGTGCCGTGGACGAGGGCGCATTCAGCCTGCAGTGGAAATGGTCGCGGAGCACTACGGCCCGGCGGCCAGCGACATGCTAAAGCGGGTGGTGGATGTGGTCCTGGTGGACAAGTCCCAGGCCGTGCAGGTAATGGTCTGCCGGCTGCAGATGGAGCGGGAGGTTGCTTATTGCTAAGGGGTGAGGATGAATGGGCTCATAACGAGCCCATTTGTCACTTCAATCCTGAGAATAATCTGTCTGCCGCATATGCCGCCAATGCCTCATCTCTCATTGCGGCCCATGATGAAAAAGGCGTGTTTTGAGATACAAACAACTCCCATTCCTGGTTGTTCTCTAAGTCATCCGCAGTGGTGATTTCTATTTTGCTTTCATCAATAAAGCTCTGAAAGTCAACGTACTGCGTATGTTTATTCATGAACGTTGGACTGAACAGATCAGCAAGAGACATATGATGGGTTCCATCAAGTTCCTTCGCGTTTTTTTCGATTTGTTTCAGGTTTTTTTCGAGATCTTTAAAGCCTTTAAGTGGCATGGCGCTCTCCTGGTTATTTATTGCACAAACATGATGAGGCGATATGGCCAATCAAACATCGACGTAGATCTCATATGGGGCTCCATGAGTGGTTGTGCAGCATGACTGCAGCCGTGGCGTAGGTTGAACCGGATCAATTTACGTATCTTAAGAATCTGGCAATCTGGGTTTCTTTCGGAGACGGATCCACAATGAACCTTTGCGACCTACCTGAGGAAGAACAAGCGCTCATCGAGACTGACAAGGCGGCAGCCTATGCCGTGTGGAAGGAGCGAAAGGGCGACCACGCCAAGGCGGAAGAGGACCTCAAGACCATCCCAGAGCCGCTGCATGCGACCTTTCTCGATGCAGTGAAGAAGTACCGCAGCAAGTAACCAAGGAAGAGATATGGCCGAAAGGATTGGCTATGCCGTTTACAGCGAGTTTGAGCGCGGCTATCTGGTGAACACATCACCAAGCATATACCTGTGGGATCCTTCTGCAGCGATCCTCTACGAGACCCCCGCTAAAGCCTGGGCCTCTGCCAACCGTCGGGAGTCAGGTTACGCCGTGGCGGTTGCAATCGTTCGGGAAGGGGACGGCTCCCTGCAGCATGAAGAGCTGGCCATCCCCATGCGGGCAAAGCCAGGCACATGGATAGTCACTTTGCTTAGCCCCACTTCGTTTAAACAGCCTCACTACATCACCACCGTCAACCGCGACGGGAAAGGCTACAAGCTGTCCATTGCCCGCCATGACGCGAGAGGCTTTAGCCATGAGCAGGCCAAGGAGCTTGCGGCATCCCTCCAGGGAAAGAAGGGCATCAATGCGAGCATTGAGCTCATGGTTGAAGAGGACGCCTGAGATGATTGCCAGCAAGTTCCGGACAGTCATTGCAGCAGCTCTGTTGAGCTCATCGGCCAGCGCGATCACCTTTGATGCCAAGGTGGTTGATGTCACCGACGGCGATACAGTGAAGGTGGTCACCGGTGAGACCTGCACCGAGGGCAAGAACTGTCGCGCTGGCCTGGTCCAGTACCGGATCCGACTGGCGGAAATCGACGCTCCGGAGCGCAAACAACCCTATGGCACCAAGTCCAAGCAGGCGCTGCTGGGCATGGTCGGCGGCAAGCAGGTCAAGGTAGAGCAGACTGACATCGACCGCTATGGCCGAATAGTGGCCCAGCTCTATGCCGGCCAGCTGTGGGTGAACGGTGAGATGGTCAAGACCGGCAATGCCTGGGTCTATCCCCAGTATGCCAAGACACAGGCGCTGTTCCAGATGCAGGATGAGGCCAAGAAGCAGCAGCAGGGGCTGTGGTCATTGCCTGAAGGTGAGCGGGTCGAGCCGTGGAAATGGCGCAAGGCACACTGAACACCCTGTTGAAATAACCACCTGACAGCGTTAGGATTTACCCACCATGGCCGGAGTCTCTACAGACCCCGGCCTTTTCTTTTTCCGGCCCGCCATCGTGCGGGCTTTTTCATTTCTGCGGGGGAGCGGATGCCTGAGAAGGATCCACAGAGTTACTCGCTGCTGGCCTACCTGGCATTCGGCGGACTGAGCGTATGGGGAGGACTTGTGGCCTACATACGAACCATCAAGGCAACCGGAAAGCCTTTCCAACTGGTGGATGCGCTGCTGCAGGTGATTGTGTCTGGATTTGCCGGAATGCTCACCATGCTGTTGTGCTGGTACATCACAGCTCCACTACCGCTGTGTGGGTTCATGGCTGGAATGGCTGGTCTCATGGGCTCCAAAGCCCTGGATATTTACGAGCGCCGGGCGGCCGGCATCATGCGCGGAGGGAAAGGCAATGGAACGTTGGATTGAACTGGCCCGCAGCTTCATCGGGCTGCATGAGGTGAAGGGCCGGGAGCACAACCCGGAGATCCTGCAGATGTGGAAGGACATCAAGCGCGGCGGCATCAAGGACGACGAGACGCCCTGGTGTGCTGCCTTCGTGGGGGCCATGTTGGAGCGGGCGGGCATCAAGTCCAGCCGCTTCGAGGGGGCCCGCAGCTATTCCTCCTGGGGGGAGAAGCTGGCAGAACCAGCCGACGGCTGCGTGGTGGTGTTCTCCCGGGATGGCGGCGGCCACGTTGGGTTTGTCGTCGGCCAGGATAGCGCCGGCAACCTGCTCGTCCTTGGGGGGAACCAGTCCGATGCCGTGAACGTGAAGGCCTTCCCCCGTTCCCGGGTTACCGCCTACCGCTGGCCGGCTGGCGTCCCCATGCCCATCGGCACCCTGCCGGTTCGGGCCCCCGCTGAGTTTTCCAAATCCGAGGCCTGAGCGCTCGCCCAGCCTGCCATCCGCCGGGGGACCGGCACACATCACCAAGGAGATACACCATGGACCTGATGACCATCGTCACCGGCCTCACCGTTGCTGTGCCCGCAGTAATCGGTGCGGCCTCCCTCATCGTGCAGGGCATCGCCCAGATCACCAAGATCACCCCGTCCACCAAGGACGACGAGATCGTGGGTAAGGTGGAAGCCTTCATCGCGGGTGCCCAGCGCATCTTCGATAAGCTGGCCCTCAACCTCCCGGCAGCAAAGGCCCGCCAGTAATGGACGGCCTGCTCAAACTGCTGGACCTGCTGGCGTCCCTCCTGGGGCGCTGGCTACAGCAGGAGCGGAAGAAGGAGATACAGGATGCCCATGACCAGAACCACGCCGACCCACAAGGCCGGTTTGCTGCTCGCTTCGGCCCTGCTGCTGGCAGCCTGCCAGGGAGCCGTGAGCCAAGCCAGCAATTGCCCACCTCCGCGCCCAAGCCTGGTGTGGACGGCGGGGAGTGATGGCGGGGTCTGTGTGTCCCGGGAGTCCACGGCTGACCTACTGGATTACTTGGACGCCCTGGAGCGGTGTGAGCAGTAGAGCAGATGGCAAAGACAAACTGGCAAGCGGTCGCCGAGCAGTATGAGCGCGACCGCATCAAGACAGGCATCAGCGCCAAGGAGTGGTGTGAGCAGCGTGGCATCAACTACGCCTCCGCGCGTCGCTACCTGAAAAGCCGTGGGCAATCACCCGACGAGTCCGCAACTTTTCAAGCAGCTGCGCAATCTGCGCAAAAGAAAGTGCGCAAAAGTGCGCAAAAAGGGGCATCTGCGCAAAGTGGCGGGAATGCGCAAAAGCGCAAAACAGGTAAGGCGTTGCGCAAATCAGGTGAGGAGCCGCAAACAGGAGTCAGTGAAATCGTGAAGCCCAAAGGGCGCGATGAGGCTGGCAGGTTCCTGGCTGGCGAGTACGAAGGCAACCCGAATCCACCAAGGAACCGAGTCGTCCCCGGCAACCAACTCCCAGTAACCCACGGCGGCTATGCCCGCTATTTCAGCGACCAGTCAGCATTTGATGGCGTTGACGAGTTGGGCTTGCAGGACGAGCTGAGACTTTGCCGGGCCCGAGTCATATCGGTTACCAAGGCGCTGAATGACCTGGCTGTACTGCTCGATAGTGCCACTGCTCCAGACGAGAAGGCGACCATCTACGGCCAGATCCTCAGAGCTGACGAGGCGCTGCAGAGGAACATCAGCCGTGTTGAGTCCATCGAGCGCACCCTCAGCGGCCTGCGCATCGACGCCCTGACGGCCCCCAAGATTGAGGCTGACACAGACCGGATCCGTGCTGCGGCCCGCAAGCTCACCGCCGAGGCCAACAAGCTGGAGCGGGATGAAGGCGGGGATGCGACGCCCATCAGCGAAATGGTGGCCGAGCTGCAGGATATGGGCACCGGCGGGCTGATGAGCGGCGGCTGAGTCTGGTATTCTAGGCCGTCAATTTCAGGGAGTGATGATGATGGCGGATGCTGAAAAAATAATAGAAAGTATTATGAAAGAGCCAATGGCACTTGAGCCAACCGATTATGAAGAGCGTATAAGACGTAATTTGCTCGTGATTTCTACTTTGTCGAACATGGCTTGGGCATTTGGTGCTCAACCGTCAGGCCACTTGGAAATATGGGGTCTTTCATTTGAACATTTAGACATAAATGCAATATTGTTTACGGCACTATTGATAACTTTATATCAGCTAACTCATTACGTATGGGTTTTGAGTAATAAGCTAATGTATTGGCGGGTTCGTTTGACTGGTGTAACCCTTCCGGCAAGAAGAGGATCAGTGGCAAGAGCCACTTCTTCAGAGTTAAGTGACTTAGCTGATTTTGGTGGTGATGAAAAGAATTCTAATTTATATGTTTGGATGATTGAGAGGGCTCCTGCATATCATAACTTCATTAATACGTTAAATGTGAGTCGCGACTTCATTTCTACGCTAAATGAGATATTGGAGAGGTCAAAGCCTACTGCAGAGTCAGCGGTTTTAGAGAAATTAAATACAATAGAAAAATCAACTGAGAGGCTTATTTCTGAAATAAACTGCATAAGGATTAATAGATCGCTGCATAGATTTGATCGATGGTTTGACTTCATGATTAAAAGTCAGTCGGCTCGGTGGTTTGTGTTGGACCTGTTCCTCCCGTTAGTTCTAGGTGTAGTCGCCATAATTGGTTTATTGTGTATGATATTTGGTGGCTACGGTCTTTCTGGTAGTCAGGTGTTTTTTGACCTATTCAATCACTCATTAATATAGTTCTCAAAGTAGTACCAACCAACCCGCTTCGGCGGGTTTTTTATTGCCCGGAGAAAACCATGAACGAAGAAGTGAAAAGCGTAATTGAGGCGGCCAGCTGTGAAGACGGCGGCTTGGTGCACATCAGTAACGTGATGGACCGGTACCAGTGCCACAAGCAGGTGCAGGCTGCCGTGATCGTGGCAGCTGACTACGACCAGGAGCTGGGCGCCTTGCTGACCATCGCTTGCCCGAGCGAGCCTAGCCTGGAGCTGCCCTACTTGGCGCCGGAGGACATGCTGGCCCGCTACAAGCCGGAGGCTGGTGATTACCTGGTGCTGTATGCCGACGGCTATGTGTCTATTAGCCCCAAGCTGGCCTTTGAGCAGGGTTACACCACGCTGGGCACTGATGTGACTGCCATCGCCAAGAAGTGTCATGAGATGAACCGCGCCTACTGCCAGGCCATGGGTGACGATTCGCAACTCCCCTGGACTGAGGCGCCGGAGTGGCAGCGGCAATCCGCCGTGAACGGTGTGCTCTTCCACATCGAGCACCCAGAGGCTGGGCCGGATGCCTCGCACAACAGCTGGATGGACGAGAAGCTGGCTGACGGGTGGGAGTACGGGCCAATCAAGGATCCCGAGCTCAAGCGGCATCCCTGCATCGTGCCCTTCACATCGCTGCCGAAGGAGCAACAGGCCAAGGACTCGCTGTTCAAGGCGGTGGTCGATCTGGAGCTTGGACGGATCTGACCCTGCGCCATGACCGAAACAACCAACCTCACCGCGATGACCGAACAGGAGCAGCGCGAGTACATCCGTGCGCGCCTGTCGGACAAGTGGTGGCGGATGAACAACCTCTACCAGATAGAGAACGAGCAGGGGCAGCTGGTCAGGTTCCGGCTCCGACCGGCCCAGGAGCTGCTGTTCCGCTGCATGTGGTTCCTGAACATCATCCTCAAGGCCCGGCAGCTAGGATTCTCCACGGCCATCGATATCTACCTGCTGGATGAGGCGCTGTTCAATAAGAACATCAAGTGCGGGATCATCGCCCAGGACAGGAGCGCCGCCGGGGAAATCTACCGAACCAAGATAGAGGTGCCCTTCGATAACCTGCCGGCCTGGCTGCGGGCTGAGTTTCCCACGGCAGCCAGACGGGGAGGGGCTAACGGCGGCTACATTCTGTTCCGGCACGGCTCCAGCATCCAGGTGGCCACCTCATTTCGTTCTGGCACCGTGCAGCGCCTGCATGTGTCCGAGCATGGGAAGATCTGCGCTAAGTATCCGGAGAAGGCCAAGGAGGTCCGAACCGGTACGCTCAACGCCATCCACCCGGGGTGCGTCGCCTTCATCGAAAGCACAGCGGAAGGTGTCGGCGGAGACTTCCACGGCATGAGCATGAAGGCCATGGAGCTGGCCAAGGCCCAGACTGAGCTATCCAAGATGGACTGGAAGTTCCACTTCTTCGCCTGGTGGCAGGATCCCAAGTATCACGCTGACGTGCCGATGTCAGGCCTGACCGCCAGCAAGACACAGCTGGAATATTTCGCCGCGGTAGAGAAGGCCATGGGCTGCACCATCACCGACGAGCAGCGCCAGTGGTACGTGAACAAGGAAGCCGAGCAGGGCGCCGAGATGAAGCAGGAGTTTCCCAGCACGCCGCTGGAAGCCTTCCTCACCTCTGGCCGGCGCGTCTTCGACCCCATCCATACCATGGCCGCCGAGGGAGATTGCCTGCCGCCGTTGCTGGTCTACGACATGGATCCCGTGACTGGCAGCCGGGAGAAGGCCCGCAAGCCGGAGAAGCTGGACGAGCAGGGGATCCGCTCGCTGGAAAACATGCTGCTGGTCTGGGAGCTGCCCGACGAGGACGAGGACTATGCCGTCGGCGTGGACGTGGCCGAGGGCCTGGAGCATGGCGACCGCGCCAGCATCGATGTGGTGGCCCGTTCGGACGGCCGGCAGGTGGCACACTGGTACGGGCATCTCGACCCCGGGCTGCTGGCCCAGCTGGTTGCTCACATAGGCAAGTGGTACGGCACCGACGAGTACGGACCGGCCTTTGTCGGCCCAGAACGCAACAACCATGGCCACGCCCTGCTGCTCAAACTCCGCGACCACTACCCGGTCAGCCGCATCTATGCCGAGGAATATCTGGATCGCGACGACGATGACGAGACACCGCGCCTGGGCTGGCTCACCACCCGGCAGAGCAAGCCGGTGCTGGTCGATGGCCTCAAGACCCTGCTGCGTGGCGGCGTGTCCGGGATCCGCTGGATCGGTACCATTTCCGAAGCCACCACCTACGTCTACGACAAGAGCGGCAGCATGAATGCCCAGGTCGGCTGCTACGACGACCAACTGATGAGCTACATGATCGCCCAGGAGATGCGCGCCCGCATGCCTGCTCGCCCCGTCAAGTCAGATCTCAAACGCACCCCCAAACATTGGATGGCCCACTGATATGGCAAAGAAATTCGACTCCCTGCAGTTGCTCGACCTCATGGGCGACATCAACGGCCAGCCCGACTGGCGCAGCCTGGCCAACCGTGCCTGTGCCTACTACGACGGCGACCAGCTCAATCCCGGCGTGGTGGAAGTGCTCAAGGCCCGCGGCCAGCCGCTGACCATCCACAACCTGATCGCCCCCACTATCGACGGGGTACTGGGGATGGAGGCCAAGAGCCGCACCGACTTGATGGTGATCGCCGATGACCACGACGACGAGATCGAGCAACTGGCCGAGGCCGTCAATGCCGAGTACGCCGACATGTGCCGGCTTGGTGGACTGGACCGGGCCCGCGGCGATGCCTACGCCGAGCAGATCAAGGCCGGCTTAGGCTGGGTGGAAGTGCGCCGGCTGGGTGACCCCTTCGGCCCGCGTTACAAATTCTCCCGGGTGCCCAGGGATGAGGTGTATTGGGACTGGCACAGCCGCGAACTGGACTTGAGCGATTGCCGTTGGGTGATGCGCCGTCGCTGGGTCGATCTGGATGAGGCCAAGACCCTGTTCCCTAGCAAGGCCGAGATCCTGGACTACAGCATCAACAGCTGGACTGGTTTCGCTTCGGTGGATGCAGTGGAGGGGATGAGCCCCAACCTGGTCAGCGCCTTTGATGAGTGGCAGTCCTGGGATCGTAAGCAGATCGAGTGGTGCAGTCAGCGCCGCGACCGGGTGCTGCTGCAGGTGATCTACTATCGCACCTTCGACACCAAGCAGGTACTGGTGCTGGCCTCCGGGCGCATGGTGACCTTCGACAAGAATAACCAGCTGCACCGTGCCGCCGTCGGCCTGGGCAAGGCCATGGTACAGAAGATGCCGGTATCGACCATCCGGGAAGCCTGGTTTGCCGGCCCGCACTTCCTGGCTGACCGGGAATGCTCCGCCCCCCATGGCATGTATCCGCTTGTTCCGTTCTGGGGCTACCGCAAGGATGCCACCAACGAACCCTATGGCCTGATTGCCAGGGCCATGCCGGCGCAGGACGAGATCAACTTCCGCCGCATCAAGCTGACCTGGTTGCTGCAGGCCAAGCGGGTGATCATGGACAAGGACGCCACCAACATGAGCCGCGAGCAGGTGCTGGATGAAGTGGAGCGGGCTGATGGTCTGATCGAGCTGAACCAGGACCGCCGCAACAAGAACAGCATCAGTGAGGCCTTCCAGGTACAGCAGGACTTCAACATTGCCCAGCAGCAGTTCCAGGTGATGCAGGACAGCGTGAAGCTGGTGCAGGACACCATGGGGGTTTATGCCGCCTTCCTGGGCCAGGGGCAAACCGGTCAATCCGGCGTGGCCATCAGCAACCTGGTGGAGCAGGGCGCGACGACACTCTCCGAGATCAACGACAACTACCGCATGGGCTGTCAGCTGGTCGGGCAGCTGGCCCTGGGCTACCTGCTGGAGGACATGGCCGGCAAGCGTGACTACAAGGTCACCATCAACCGTGACGACAAGCGTAAGCGCAAGGCGGTGGTGCTCAATGTGGCGACCGAGG
The DNA here is from genome assembly GCF_039540575.1 of Pseudaeromonas paramecii. Classification (NCBI taxonomy): domain Bacteria; kingdom Pseudomonadati; phylum Pseudomonadota; class Gammaproteobacteria; order Aeromonadales; family Aeromonadaceae; genus Pseudaeromonas; species Pseudaeromonas paramecii. The sequence continues at coordinate 403,689 of NZ_BAABFC010000001.1, read as the reverse complement.
ATGGCACCATCAGCAACGATGTGACCCGGTTGCGCGCCCATATCGCCCTGGCCCCCATCCAGCAGACCAGCGCCTACAAGCAGCAGTTGGCCGAACGCATGGTCAACGCCATGAGCAGGCTGCCGCCGCAGGCCCAGGCCGCATGCTTTGACCTGTTGGTTGAGCTGATGGATGTGCCGAATAAGCACGAGTTTACCGAGCGGATCCGCAATGCCATGGGCATCCAGAAGCAGCCGGATGAAATGACGCCAGAAGAGCAGCAGGCGGCCCAGCAGCAGGCGCAGATGCAGAAGGCCCAGCAGGATCTGGCGATGCGTGAGCTGCAGGCCAAGGTGGCTGAGCTAGAAGCCAAGGCGGCCAAGTGGCAGGCAGATGCCCAGCGGGTGGCCAAGCAAACTGACTCCGCTCGCTTCGATGATGCCCTCAAGCAGGCCCAGACCGGCAAGACTTTGCAGGAGATGGAGCGACTGGCCGCCGAGCAGCAGAACCTGCAGACCGAGCAGGCAGCGTTGCAGGCGCAGTTGCTGGAGCAAATCCAAGGGCAGATCGATGCAATCCAGCTCTAAGGTGTTGATTTAATCGACTGCCAGCGTTAGGATTTTCCCATCCTAGCCCTAGTCTACCGACTGGGGCTTTTTCATTTCCGAACCCGGCCATTGCGCCGGGTTTTTTGTTGGAGATCACGCTATGACCATCAAGCTGATCAAGCAGGCCACTGCAGATGTGACGTCTGACGCCTGGCCAATTGATGCCGACAAGGCTAACCGCTCCTTTATGGCCAGCGGTGCAACCGCAACGGTGACGGTCCAGGTGTCTACTGATGGCCAAGCATGGATGGACTTCTGCGAGCTGACCCCAACCGAGGCTGCAGCGGATGGCTATGCCGATGTGTGCCCATGGCCTTATGTGCGCGCCGTGGCCACTGTCACCTCTGGCAATCTTAACGTCAGTGTGGGGTGCTGACATGGGTCAGCTGATAAACAGTCGTCTGTCAGCCCGCCGAGGGCGAGGGCAAGTGTCATTGTCAGGTAACCGGGTGGTTGGTGAGTCGCTGGCTGTTGAGGCTATGGCTGGTTTCATCATCACTGCAGTGCAGTGGATGCGTGACGGCGTGGCCATCGCCGGGGAAACAGGCATGAGCTACCAGCTTACAGTTGCAGATGAGGGATCTATCGTTTACCCGTTGGTGACGGGATACAGCCCTGTGTCTGCGCCTGTGCCTAATTCTGGCGTGATCCAGCAAGAGCTAGTGCCATTCTCCATTGGTACACTGGATTTTGCCATGGCTTCGCTTGATGCAAATCCATACGGAACTGCCTATCTGTCACACGCCGAGAGGATGTTTGAATACGACGGCGAAACCGTAGACGTTATCTGCGACGCCTCAAGTGGGGCTGATATGTCCTATTGGCACACAAATGTGTTGCCCAATATTCTTGCAAGAACGGCAACGCCTGATTTAGTTGTTTCTCTTGCCAACCCGCTAGGTAATGACACTTCTAACGCCGTTGCCCAGTATGGGCGAGCTGATGCTGCACCAGTAAGCCACTGGACTAATGCGATGTCTCTGCTAGCGGATGGGGTTGCACAGCTCAAGGCGGCGGGGTTTAAAGTGATTGTTGGTAATACGTCGTACCGCAATTACGGTCTGGATAACTCATGTCGCACGGACGAGGATAAAGGGGCCCAGTATGCCAATCGGATTTATCTTGAACCCTGGATAAAGGCCAACCTGCCGGAATGCTGGAATATAGCGGCAGACCGGCCAATGCTAGATCACTACAACTACACTTGGAATATCGCCGACTGGGCTGTGCTACCCGGGGACGGTGTTCACCACACTGAAATAGGGAAGTCTGCAATTCGTAGATATAACTACGAAATCATCACAGCAATGTCCAGAGGTGATATTCCGGTTGTCATTGAGAAACGTACTTGGCCTGATGTTGGACTTCCATCAAGCGACATCGCTGAGACTATTTTTGGCATAGGTGGCTCATCTACCTTGAATAGCCTGCCGACAAATATCAACAAGGGCCTGATCACAGCTAGTGCGGTGATTAACACATTAGTGGCATTCCCTGCTCAATGCGTAGATACCTCTGGACAGTCATCACCAGTTAAGCCGAGGGCTTATGGTTGGTATGGCTACAACTCAAACGGTAGAGGCAATACTGGAGATGCGACCACATCTCTGACAAACAATTTTTTGCTCAAAGGTCTCGCCTTTATAGACAACAACTTCGCGAGAAACGTAGGGGTGATAGAGCTGGGCGGCCTTACTCCGTTCGGTCGCTATAAAGTGCGGTATCAGGCGTCCGCCTCAGTGAGCGCGACAGTAGGCGACAAGGTTTCCCGAGTACGCTGCAATAGCTGGGCGACGTATCAGGATCATGTGTCCGATGAGGCCGATCCTTCAGCGTTCCTTGAGTTCACGGCACATGCAGATGCCCTTGGGTATATTTATCTTCTGGTAACCCTAGCCGATGGTGCGACACTGGCGTATGTGTCTGGCGTGTCAGTAGCATCAGTTAGCTAAGCTGTCATAACGCCCCAGGCCAAGCCTGGGGGCTGTTTACTTAGCAACCATGTCCATCCGCACCAACAACCAACCCGCTTCGGCGGGTTTTTTTGTTCCCAGCCCACGCCGGATTGCTGATTCAACGAGTCGGCAACCCCGCTTGGGCAGCGATACAACCCACTGAGAAACAACGAGGACTATATGGGCATTGACATCAACAACCTGACCGGTAGCGAAACCCTGGAAGAACTGGAGGCTGCGCTGGAAGCTGTCGAGCTTGAAGAAGACGGCGGTGAAGGCAAGGCCACCTACCTGGAGAAAACGGACGTAGAACAATCCGCGCCGTCGGCGGACGAAGGGAAGGCCAGCGACCAGGGCAACGAGCAGGAAGGGGAAGGCAAGGCGATTGCGTCAAAGGATGGCAAACACCAGATCCCCTACGAAGTGCTGGAGCAATCTCGCAACGAGGCCAAGGCTTGGCGTGAGCGGGCCCAGCAACTGGAGGGGCTGGCAGCAGAGCGCGACAAGCTGCAGGCGATGCTCGATGAGCATGGCATCAAGCCTGACGCCGATGTGAGCAAGCTCGATCTGGAAGCCATCGAGCAGCTGGCGGACGACTACCCTGAGCTGGGCAAGCTGCTGGGCCCTATGGCTCGCAAGCTGGAACAGCTGGAGAAGGCCACCACCGGCCAGGTCAAGCAGCCTGATCCGCAGGCGCACCCGGTAGAGACTGCCTTGCAGGCGGTACCCGACCTGGCTGCGTGGCGGGAAGGCGATCAAGACCGTTTCGCCTTTGCGATCCATGTTGATGAACAGCTCAAGTCCGACCCGGCCTGGACTGACAAGCCCCTGGCAGACCGCTTTGCCGAGGCGGCGCGTCGCACCAAGGCGGCCTTTGGTGATGCAGTTGAGCAGGCGCCCGCGCCAGCCAGCGGCAAAGAGACCAAGGCACCCGCCAAGGCGGACCGCCTCCCTGATAGCCCGTCTGCCTTGGGCCAGTCTTTCAAGGCCACCACCGAGGAAGATCGCTACGCCAGCATGAGCCAAGAAGAACTGATGTCCCACATGGGCTCCATGAGCCCGGCACAGATCGAGGCCATGCTGGCTAAGTTCGACATCTAACCCCATCCCAGTAATTCCGACCGAACCCGCCTTGTGCGGGTTTTGTCGTTTTTGGAGAGACCAATATGACTCAAGTGACCTCTGCCCAGGCCAACAAAATCCTGCAGGCAGCCCTGTTCACCGAGGCGCAACGCGCCGACTCCCTGGTCAACGTGCTGACCGACAACGCGCCCAAGGAGGCGGCAGTGGTCGGTGGCGGCAAGCAGACCAGCCATACCGCGCCCGTGGTGCGGGTAACCGACCTGCAGAAGACTGCCGGTGACGAAGTGGATATGCAGATCGTCCACAACCTGTCCGGCCGTCCGACCATGGGTGACAAGAAGCTGACCGGTCGCCTGGAAAGCCTGACCTTCTCCGACTTCTCCCTGAAGATCAACCAGGCCCGCCATGGTGTGGATGCCGGCGGCAAGATGAGCCAGAAGCGCACCAAGCATGACCTGCGCAAGACCGCCCGCACCCTGTTGGCCGATGGCTACTATGGCCGCCTGCTGGATCAGGTGGGCATGACCCAGCTGGCCGGCGCCCGCGGCGATTTCATGGCGGAAGACATCATCCTGCCGCTGGCCAGTGATGATGAGTTTGCCGAGATCATGATCAATGACATCGCGGCGCCGAGTTATGACCGCCACTTCTTCGGCGGTGATGCGACCACCTTTGAAGGCTTGGACAGCGCCGACCTGTTCAACCTGGGGGCCGTGGACAACCTGGCGCTGGCCATTGATGAGATGACCAACCCGCTGCAGCCGATCAAGCTGGCTGGCGACAAGATGGGCGGTGAGCCTCTCTACCTGCTGATGGTCACTCCGCGTCAGTGGAATGACTTCTACACCAGCACCGCTGGCAACGACTGGAAGCAACTGCTGGCCTCCGTGTCCGAGCGTAAGGCCGGCTGGGATCACCCCATCTTCCGTGGTCAGTGCGCCATGTGGCGCAACATCCTGGTGCGCCAGTATAAGGGCATGCCGATCCGCTTCAATGCCGGATCCACCGTCAATGCCTGCGTGGCTAACTCGGCCACCGGCCAGGAAACCCAGGTGACCGCCGGTACTACCATCGACCGCGCCGTGCTGCTGGGCGCCCAGGCCCTGGCCAACGGCTTCGGGAATGGCGTAGAAGGAGGCACCTTCAGCATGCACGAAGAGAAAGTGGATCATGGTAATGGCACCGAGATATCCATCAAGTGGGTTAGTGGCCTGAAGAAGATCCGCTTCAAGCAGAAGAACGGCAACGTCCAGGATCACGGTGTTATCGCGCTGGATACCGCCATAACTCTTCCAAAGTAATCCCCGGTGATGCCGGGGAAACCCGGCTCCCTTTCTGTCCTACTGAATAAGGAGCCACTCATGGCTATTGCAAAGACCGTGGCCTTCACTGGCCGCCGCTGGTTTGTCGGCAGCTTCGGCAACCTGTCTATTTCTCCCAAGCAAGTCGTCACCCTGGCCGCCGTCGCCGCCGGTGATTCCGTGGCGTTCGGCGACAAGCTGCCGGCTGGCATCAAGATCGTCGGCCTCAAGCTCAAGACTGGCGCCCTTGGTGCCAGCACTACGCTGACCATCAAGGCCGGCGAGACCGCGCTGGTTTCCGCTGTCAGTACCGTGTCTGCGGTTCACTCGATCTTACCGGTGGATGACGTGTTGCTGACCGATGACACCGACCTGAGCCTGGTGATTGGTGGCGGCGCTGCGACCGGTGATGTGGCCTTCGCGCTGCTGTACGAGGTGGTCGGCACCCTGTAAGGGGCTGACTTAACAAGGCCGGCCATGTGCCGGCTTTCTTTTTGACACCACAAGGACAATCCCCATGGCTGAGACCATCGATATTGTTTACATCGGCACCAAGCCTGTGAAGAAGGACACCATTACCGGATCCCGTCTGCAGTTCCCGCGCATGACCCCCATCCCGGTACCCGCTGACATTGTGCCGATGCTGCTTGATCACCCCACTGTCTGGCGCAAGGCTGCCGACATGGCCACCGTAAAGCAGGAACAGGAGGCCGCAGCCAAGCAGGCCGCCGAGGAAGCTGCCCGGCTTGAAGCCGAAGAGGCTGCCCGCCGTGAGGCGGAAAACTTCCTCATCGAGGGGATCGGTGACCTGGGCAAGATGACCAGCCCGCAACTGGCCACTCTCTGTGAAGCCCATGAGTTGGGCATCAAGAAAGAAGCGCAGGAATCCGTGCCTGATTTCAAAGTTCGCGTGCGTGATGCCATCAAGGCCAAGTTGGCCCAGGCCGGGGCCTAATCCATGGAGCTGGTAGATCGAGATCTGTTTCTGCCTGCCCTGCGCCAGCAGATCACCGGCCCTCTGGAGATCACGATGGGGGAGGCCATCACGACCGCCTCTATCGCCTTCTGTCGAGAGTCCGGCCTGCTGGCACTGGATCGCACTGTCGCGGCGCCGGCAGCTGGCTCATTGCTGGCGGTCTGTGATCAAGAAGGCATGACAGCTTGTGATCTGCTCTACCTGACCACGGCAGAGGATGGCGAGCCGCTCAAGAGCGGAGCGGACTACTTCGCGATCAGCCCAAACCAGGTGAGTGTCCTGACTGATCTACCTGATGTGCGTCTGTGGTATGTGGCTGCCCCGGTTTTGGCCGCCGAGCAACTGCCGGCCCAGCTGCTGGCAGACCACGCCGATACCATCTGCCATGGTGCCGCGGCCATCCTGTATGCCCAGCCAGACCGACCCTGGACCGACCCAGGGCGGGCCAAGTTCCATCAAGCCGCTTTTGTGGAAGGGTTCCGCGATGCCGGGCGCTTCCGGCGCAACCATGCCGCCCCCACTCAAACGGACTTTTCCAACCCGGTGCGCTCGCACACGTTCATCTGAGGTTTGATCCATGGCTACCATAACTGTCGCCTCTATCCTGGGGCGTGCGAACACGCTGCTCAATGACAAGACGTGGACTCGCTGGACCAAGCAGGAGTTGCTCGACTACTACAACGACGCCACCCGGGCTATCGTGCTGGTGCGTCCAGATGCTCACACCAAGAACGTGGCATTCACCTGCGTCGCCGGCACTAAGCAGGTGCTGCCTGCTGATGCCCTGCGCCTGATTGAAGTGCTGCGCAATGCCAGTGGCCGGGTGATCAACTTCACTGAGCGCAAGGCGCTCGATGACAGTTACCCTGACTGGCACAGCACCAACACTGCCACCCGGGTTGAGGCGTACACCTACGACGACCGGGATCCCAAGACCTTCTACCTGTATCCCGGCCCGGCGGCGAATGTCAGCATTGATATCGTGTACTCGGTGGCGCCCCAGGCGAAGCTGCTTGCCGACGTGGAAGACGACACGAACCCCGCTATCGCAGATCTGGACGACATCTACATCAACCCGCTGATCGACTTCATCCTGTATCGGGCCTTCTCCAAGGATGCTGAATACGCCGCCAACTCGAACCGTGCATCCGGGCACTACCAGGCCTATCTGCAGCAACTTGGTGAGAAAACCCAGGTCGATGCGAACCTGGAGCAGCGCCGCGAGCAGGGCTTTAACCGAGTCACCGGGCGGTAAGGGGTAGGGCATGGCAGGAACTTGGATCCGCGTTGGCACAGTATCTGTCACGCAAAACAGCAAGAAAGTGACTGGTTCTGGAACTACCTGGGCCAGTACCGCAAGCAACAAGCCAGCCAAGGGCCATACCTTCTGGGGGCCTGATGGGGCAGCCTATGAGGTGGATTACGTTGAGTCGGATACCGTGCTGTATCTGGCAGACACCTACCTTGGCGCTACGGCCAGTGGGCAGGCGTACCGGATAGACAACACACGAGATGGTACTACGCCAGCGTTGTCCCGCAAGGTGTCGGAGTTCTACGCCTACATGGGCGGCTATATTGATGCGCTTGGCGCGATTGTTAGCGGAGCAGGCGATGTCACTTTCACTGCCCCGGATGGTCAGCAGGTAACCGTACCTTCTTTGTCCAGCATGCTGAGCAAATCCGGCAACCTGGCCGGCCTGGGCAACGTGGCCACCGCCCGCCGCAACCTAGGGATCTCGGCCTTTGCCGATACCCTGCTGGATGATGCGGATGCGGCGGCCATGCGGACTACGTTGGGCATCGGATCGCAGTCAAAATTCATTGAAGCCGGTTTTTCGGATTTTAACTCTGTGGACTTTGTGCCGTATGTGGCCAAGGTGGACATACGGTGTGCATCAGGATATGCGCCGGCCAATAGACCTGATGCCTCGATCAACTATTGGATTATTCGCAGCGTTGGCTCACCCATTGGATCTGGTGCCGCCAGATACCAGCAAACAGCCACTGACATTGTTACCGGGAGGGTGTTTTATCGGTATGTCTACACGGTAGATTCCGGCGCCACGTATGTTTTTGACTCATGGTATGAGGCCATCTCTCAGCGGAATATGCCATATGAGGTTGGTTCATTTACGCCTACTATTTTGGGTGGGACGACAGTCGGCGTCGGGACGTATTCATCACAGGTTGGGCGTTATACCAGGATAGGAAACAGAGTTTTTTTTGATCTGCAATTGGTCTGGTCTGCGCACACAGGAACAGGGGCGTTAGACATTGGTGGACTGCCCTTCACGTCATCGGCAAATGCGATATATCCAACGTTTCATGTGTCATCGCAGAACCTTTCATATTCAGGATCTGTCATTGCGTTAATTCGGCCATCCACCTCCAGGTTCTCACTGTTCTATGAGAGTCAGCAGGCGCTGCGTGCTGCGTTACAAATTGATTCATCAGCTGAAATCCGCTTGTCTGGTGTCTATGAAATCTAAGGGGTAATGATGTCTCTATCAGAAGAAAAGGCTTTAGTATCTGTCGAGGTGTTGCCGACCAGTAACGCCATCAATGTTCGCTGGGAAAACCAGATCCTTCGGGATGGTGAGATCATCAGCACGGAGAATGTCCGCCGTGCCTATGGCCGTTACGAGCGCGAGGCATTCCTGGCGGATGTGCCGAACGGTGCGGCTTATGCTGATGCGGCAGGACTGGAGCCTGTGGCCAATGCGCCCAGTGCAGAACCGGCAGCTTAGGCCTGGCTTGCTCTGCATATATCCTCGCGTTAGGATTTCCCCATCATGCCCGCTCTCTCAAGCGGGCTTTTTTATGCCCATCGGATAGCCAATGCCCACCATCGACATCGTTACCATGCGAGGAGAGACGCCCCGCGTGGCGCCTCATCTATTGCCGAATGAAGTGGCCACACTAGCCCGTGACTGCCTGTTTGACCGTGGCACCCTGCAACCGCTCAATGATGACCTGGCTATGGGTGTGACACTGCCCATTACTCCAAAGACTCTGTTTCGCTACACGGACAATTTCTGGTTTGCCTGGGCTGTTGAGGTGGAAGCAATTCGCTCGCCCATCGCACAGGACAGCTATGGCCGGGTCTATTACACCGACGGTGACTATCCCAAGGTGACCACAGCTGACATCGCCACAGGAGGCGCAACCAAACCGACGGCCTGGTACCGGCTTGGCGTGTCGGCACCGACATCAGCCATTCAGATAGGCGAGATCACACCGCCTGATGGTGCTACTGATGACGATGCCACCGACGATGAGACCCGCTACTACGTCCATACCTATGTCACGGCCAGTGGCGAGGAAGGGCCGCCGAGCGATGCCAGCACCGAGGTGACCATCACCATTCCAGACTCTACGGTTACCCTGGGGCTGCCGGCAGTGGATGCCAACGACCGCAACATCACGTCTCGCCGGATCTACCGTTCTGTCACCAGTGACGACTCAGCAGACTACCTGTTCGTCGCCGAGGTGCCGATCGCCCAGGCATCCTATGTGGACAGTAAGGCCAGTGACGAGTTGGCCGGCTCCCTGGAGACCTACGATTACCTGCCGCCGCCGGACAACATGCGTGGGCTGTGCCTGATGGCCAACGGCATTGCCTGTGGCTTTGCCGGCAACGAGCTGCTGTTCTCCGGTGCCTATCTTCCCTATGCCTGGCCCGAGGCGAACCGCCTTACCACTGAGCATGAGATTGTGGCCATTGCAGCCACCGGCGCCGCCCTGGTGGTGGGCACCGAGGGTTACCCGTACCTGTGCCAGGGGGTGAGCCCGTCCGCGATTACCAGCACCAAGATCGAGCTTCAGCAGGCCTGCATCAGCCGGCGCTCCATGGTCTCCGTGGACGGCCTGGTTCTGTATGCCAGCCCTGACGGCCTGGTTGGCGTGTCCACTTCGGGCGCCAACCTTGTGACGGTCCAGATCATCACCCCGAGCCAGTGGCAGGTAATGAACCCAGAGACACTGAGGGCGTGGTGCCATGAGGGAAAATACATAGGCATCACCGATACCCATGCCTTCATGTACGACCCGGCCAGCGGAGACTTCCGCCAGATGTCAAACCGCTGGGATGCGGCCTATGAGGATCTGCTTACGGACTCCCTCTATGTGGCGCACGGCACTCAGCTATCCCGCTGGCGCGGTGACAGCGAGGCCAGCGTCAACTACACCTGGCGCTCCAAGGTGTTCACCTTCACTGAGGCGGCCATGAGCTGTGCCAAGGTGAGTCGGGGTGACGGTGATCTGACCTTCCGCTTGTACTTGGATGGTGAGCTGGTTCTTGATCTGGATGATGTGCCGACGGGAGCTTTCCGTCTGCCGAGCCTGCGGGGCAACAAGTGGCAGGTGGAGGTATCCGGGCTGGCGGAGGTTGAGCGCATTCAGGTGGCAACCAGCATGGCGGAGATCCAGTAATGGCCGGCAGCAAGGCGGGGTACCGGGCTGGGCGTGATGTAGCGGCCCAGGCCGAGAACATTGAGCTGCTGACCGGGCAACGCGGCGACAGGTTGGACAAGGCCATCACTTACCGGGATCTGGCTGACATTGGCCTGATCACCTTGAGAAAGGCGGCCAATAAGACCTACTACGGTGAAGCCGCCCCGGGCGTGCTGCCTGACGACACTATCGACCGGCCGTCAGCGCCGACCGGCGTTATCGCCAATGGCGCCTTCCATACCATCCTGGTGGAGTGGGACAAGCCGGCCTATAACGGCCACGCCTACGCTGAGGTGTGGCGGGCAGAGGAAGACAACCGGGCAATGGCGGTGATGGTTGGAGTGACTGCCGCCAACCTGTATTCGGATGCCATTGGTGGCGGGGCCGCTGTCTTCTACTGGGTGCGGTTCGTCAATCGCAACAACATCGTTGGCCCGTTCAATGCGATGGCCGGCACCTATGCCGAAACCAGCCGGGATGTGCAGGACATACTGAACGAGCTGGAGGGCAAGATTGCCGCCAGCCACTTGGTCGCGGAGCTACTGGCACCCATCCAAGCCGTTCCACAACTCCAGATCAACCTGACTGCGCTGAATACCGCGCTTGACCAGACGGCGGCAGACCTGGCCGCTCTGGATGCGCGAGAGGCTCAGGTGAATGACTTGCTTCAAAGCGCACAGGATAATCTTGGCAATAACTACCTGTCGGTTGTGACCATTCAGGAGCAGCTGCGTCAGAAGATCGACCAGTACCAAGGGGACTTTGCGAGCTTTCGCGACGCGGTTTTTGCCGTGGATCCGACGACTGGCGAGATCACCATGGATGCCGTCAACGCGGTTAGGTCAGAGTTGGGTGCGGAGATCACAGCAGTATCGAATCATCTGGATGCCATCGAGGCCATCGTCAACACCTGTGTCACCAGGGCGGAGTTGGCCGGGGATCTGGAGCGGATCACATCAGTCGAGCAGACCATCGACGGCATCAATGCGACGCTGGCGCTGACCGCTACCAAGTCCGAACTGACGGCTGTCAGCGATACCGTCAGTCAGGTGTCTCAAACCCTGGACGCAACCAATGTCACCTTGTCCCAGAAAGCGGGCCAATCACAGGTGGACGAGCAGGGGAGCCGCCTCACCGCCGCCGAGCAACAGATCAGCGCCAACACGACTGCCACTGAGGCGAACGCACAGCTTATCTCGCAGGTGAAGGCGCAGCTTGAGCAGGCTGACAGCACCATTGCTTCCAGCATCACAAGTCTGGAACAGGCTATCGCCACGCAGGATGCTGCCACCGCACAGCGCTTGACTGCGCTGGAGACGACCACAAGCAGCCAATCAGCTCAGCTGACAGAGCTGCAGCAGGTGATCAGTGGTGATGGGCAGAGCCTGGCCAATAAGTTTGAGAACATCCAGGCCAGCCTGGTGCTCGCCGGAGAGTCATCACTGGAGTCTACCTTGGCTAGCGCCGAGGCAGACCGGCAGGCTCGGGCGGTATCAGGGCAGATCCGCCAGGAGCAATCCGTTCTGGTCACTGAGCAGGCGGCCCAGGCCAAGACCATTCTGGAGCTGACAGCAACCTTTCAGAGTTACAGCGCCGAGCTGACGGCCCAGATTTCGACCGTGCAGACGACCCTAAGCAATGCCGATCAGGCGTTGGCGCAAAGAGTTGATCAGGTGGAGTCAGCCTATCAGGCCGCAGATAGCACCACCAACGCTAGCTTGGCCACCCTGCAGCAGACAGTGGCTGATGGCGATAGCGCGCTGTCCCAGCAGATCAGCGGCATGGACGTAGCCTACAAAGCTGCTGATGCCACCAACGCCGCCGCCATCGCCTCAGAGCAAACCGCCAGAGTCAGTGCCGATCAGGCGCTGTCCACCTCGATCTCGCAGTTGGACTCTGCCTACAGGGCCGCCGATGCGACGCTGACTAGCCGGGTGGCAACGGAGGAAACGACGCGGGCCAGTGCGGATTCCAGCCTTTCTACCAGAATTGACCAGGTGACTGCCGGCTACCAATCAGCAGATAGCAACCTGCAGGGGCAGATCACCAGTGAGGCGAGCAGTCGAGCTACCGCCGACCAGGCATTGAGCAGCCAGATCTCTACTGTGCAGGCCCAGGCAAACAGCACTTCCGCTACAGTGCAAACCCAGAGTCAGGCCATTGCCAATCTGCAGAATGGCGCGGAGGCCATGTGGACGGCCAAAGCCAGTGCTAGTGGAATCACTGCCGGGATTGGCTTGGTGGCCAAGTCCGACGGCACCAGCCAAGTGGCCATTTCTGCCAGTCAGGTGTTTGTGTTCAACCCCAACAGCCCGAACACACTGTCACCGCTTTTTGCCATCGATAATGACCAAGTGATCATGGCCCAAGCCATCATCGAGAAGGCGACCATTCAGATCCTGAATGCCCAGACGATCACCGCCGACTTCGTCAAGGCCGGTGTAAGCCTGTCAGCCCCAGTGATCAACGGCGGCCAGATCACCATCGGCAGTAATTTTCTGGTTACATCGGCTGGGGTTATGACGGCTTGGAGTGCCACGCTGCGTTATGTGACCAGTCTGTATGGCACATTCAGATATGCCACCATCGACCAAGCGACCATCACAAATTGCACCATTACGGAAGACTGTGATGTGAAGGGGACGATCTATGCGGAGCGCATAGTCGGTGGGGTGTATTCACAGCGTAACTACACATCAGACAGCAATGCAGACATAAACGGAGGCGAGGGTTCGGCATCTGCCTGGTATACCGCCAAGACAATCAACGTTACCCGGGGCATGGCTGTTGCCAGAACCCTAGATATTGAGGGTGGCTTTGGACATTACGAAGTCACGACAGGTTATGTTACCGGCAATATCCCCGTTTTATTTTCAGCAAGCATGAAAATCGGTGTGCGGCTTGTACGCGATGGCTCAGTTGTCGTCGAACAAGGCACCTATGAGCAGGCGTTATCTGCACAGGTAAGCCCAGGTGGCAATGCCGTATTCAGCGGTAGTTTTGGCAAAGAAGGCAAATTTACTGTCCCTGGTGATGGAAAAACTCATTACTACCAGCTGCAATACCGGCGCGAGTTATATGGGTTAGTTGTTAGCTCAGGGCCTAACGCCACGCTGATGATGGGTTCCGATAGCGATGATGAAGTCGCTGTCGCCATGTATATCGAATCAGGCGATCTTGCATGAGCCCCATAGACAAAATAGCTGCCCAATGCGGTGAGCCAGACCTGCTGCAACGCATCAGCGACGCCTGCCATAACAAGCAGGCGTTTTTGTTTCTGCGCGGGACCGCCGGCTGTGTGTTGCGGCCGCTGGTTGAGGATGGAGTGGTGGGTGTGCTGGTGTGGGCGGCCTGGAGCTGTGAGCAGGGAGGCATGGACACCTACACCGGCTTTATTCAGCAACGGGCCAGGGAGATAGGGGCGCGTTGGATCAGGTTCCACACGGTAAGGCCTGGGTTCAAGCGGGTGTCCAGCAAGTACGGCTGGCAGCGCCAGGCCGATGACGCGCAGGGGCGCATGGTTTTTCAGATGACACTTTGAGGTGAGTATGGGTGGTGGAGGCAATGAGATTGAGGAAACCAGTGCCGAGAAAGCGGCAGCTGGCGTCGCCAATGAGCAATGGGATCTCTACAAGAACGAGCTGTCGCAGTACGAGGACCAGTTCATGGAGAAGGTGGACGACCTCAACAGTGAGCAGAAATACAACGACCTAGCTGGTGACACCAATCTGGCTTATCAGCAGGCATTTACCCAGGCGCGCAGCAACACGGTGGACAGCTTGGCATCTGCTGGTGTGGATCCAACCAGCGGCAAGTACAAGGCCACCATGGATGGACTGACCGAACAGCAGATCGGCAAGCAGATCGACACAACCAACCGGGTTCAGACAGACCAGGCCAACAAGTATGTGGCGGGCCTGCAGGACGTGGTGAGCATGGGCGCGGGACAGAAGGCCGAGGCCTTATCAGGTTATGACTCCATTGCTACCAACGCCCAGAAGCAGGCGATCAGTGATGCCAGCACAGCGCAGAGCAATGCGTCAGCAACTGCTGGTGCTGTCGGTGCTGTTGGCGGCGCAGGGCTCAGCTACTACATGAATAAGCCAAGCAGCACGACTGATACCTGGCAGCCATCCAACAAGAAGCCGTTCACCGGCTCATTCGGCTAAGGAGTCAACATGGGACAGGCCTCTGATACCTACGCGCAGATAATCCGTGAGCAGTATGACGACTGGAAAACCCGCTTCTACCCAAAGCAGCAACAGCTCATGGATCTCGCTGATAGCGATAGCCTGATGACGGCTCAGCTTGCTCGGGCTGACGAGAACTCGGCCAATGCCGTGAACAATGCCCAGGTGGCCCAGAACAACCAGATGGCTCGAATGGGGGTGAGCACGGCGACCGACACCAACGACAACAGCCTGGGGCTCAAGTCTGCCCTGGCCACGGCCAGCGCTAAAAACGGGATCCGCTCTGCGGCAGATGAGCGGAATACCAACATCCTGAGCGGGGCTTCGTACTCGCTAAAAAGCGCTGTCAACGACAGCTTGTAAGGGGGAGATATGGGTTACGGACTGATTGATATTGGAGCTCAGACGCGGCAGCAAGCGATGAAAGGCATGCAGGCTTCTGCCGATCGAGAGCAGGTGCGTGAGTCGGCGAATGACCAACTGAAGGCACAAAAGAAGCAGACCACTATGGGGGCTGTTGGAACAGGGGCTGCGGTGGGTTCTTATTTTGGGCCTTGGGGAACAGTAGCTGGTGCTGCCATTGGGTTCCTGGCATCAGAGTTATTCTAAGGAGCAAACGATGAGCGGAATTGGCGGATTGGCCGAAGGCTTCCTGGCCGGCTTCAACACCATGAATAACTACCAACGTGGTCAGAAGGCGGACGAACGGGCCGACAAGGAGTTGAGCCTGCGGGATGCCCAGTGGCAGAACATTCTGGATCGGCAAAAGGTAGCTGACCAGCGCTATACCGATGAGACAGCTTATCGGCAAGGCCGTGACAACAAGGCGGATCAGCAGTGGCAACAGACCTTTGATCAGAACAAGGAGACCACCAAGGCACAGCTGGGTATCTCCAAGGGGCATTTGGCTCTGTCGCAGGCACAGAACACGCGCCAGCAGCAGCTGCATGATCTGACTCTGGAGCAGTACAAGCGCAAGGAGTGGGAAAGTGAAAGCATGCCGCTGATCCAAAGCGCTTATAGCAAGCTCCAGGAGGGGCAGCCGCTGACGCCTGATGAGATAGCTGTATTCGACTCGCCATACGGAAAGCGCTATGACCCATCACGGGTGTTTGGCGACCCGAAGTTCGGAGAGGCAATAACCTCCACCATGCAGAAAATGGTGCAGCTTGGCCGGGATCCTGAAGTAGGGAAGATGGACATGCCCACCTTGGCCAAGACCATCAACACGCCAGACACCCAGCAGGCGCTGTCTTACCTGCTGCGCAACCGGCTTGAAGATGGCATAGGGACTGCAACGCCGAATGGCGTAGTGTCAGGCTATGGTGCGCCGTCGCTGGTACCAACTGGTCGCGGTACTTTTGTCATCGAGGCGCCGGTCACCTACATCGCCCAGGACGGCACCGAGGTGACCAAGGTTGCTCCCATCACTCAGGGCCGCAGCGGTGACAACGGGGCTCAGGTCATGGAGTTTTCTGCCCAGCGGCTGGCTCAGTGGATTGGCTCTGGCTACCAGGCCTACAAGGGCTACCAGGAGAACCCTGGCGCTTTCAACGCCTTCAAGCAGAGCCTTGGCTTGGCCGAGGGGGCTGACTATAAGGGCTATCGGAGTCAGGTGGTTAAGTTGCAGGCAGAAGAGAACAAGGCCATAGACCAGATCCGCCGAGATGGTTCGCTCACGCCGGAACAGCAGGCAAGTGCGATTCAGGCGGAGCGGGAAGCCACTGAACAACAGGTCTATGGACTGGCCGATGTCTTCGGGATCCCGCGAGCCAAGCAAGGCGGCACCGACACCATGAAGGCCTTTGTGGATGGCGATCCGATCAAGGCTCAATTCGTCGCGCAGCTCAGCGCCAACGCGCCTAAGTCTCAGGTCGATAAGTTGGCTAGAGATCCTGAGCAGTTGGCCGTGGCGTACAACCAGTGGCTTCAGCAGGCCAGCGCCGCTAAGACCGAGCAGGACAACCAGGCCCGGCTGGCTGAAATTCAGGGGAGCAGTAACCAGCAGTCAGCCTGGGCCCGCTCGAGCAACCAGCACCCGCGATTGTGAAACGACCACGCCAGCGTTAGGATAGCCCCATAGTGGCCTAATACCGCCACCCCATCACAGACCCCCGCAGGTTCACGCCTGGCGGGGGTTTCTTTTTTGACGAAAGGACACCTGACCAATGAGCAAAACCATGCTGCCGCAGGCCACAGGACTCAGCACTCCAACTGTTCAAGACGGGGATTTCTGGCAACAAGATCTGATGGCCATCGGCAAGGAGCCAACCAACCTTGAGGTTGGGGCTGGAGACATGGCCGCCGGTCTGGCCGGGTCGGGGCTGCGCGGCCTGGGCACCGGTGTTAGCGAGTTTAGCCTGGGGGATGCGGTGCGGGCCGGGCGGTCCGTTGCTGATGGCTCAGCTGCCCGCGGCCTCGTCGATACCGTCAAAGGTTGGGTCGGTGCCGAGGGTGGCCCGGTAGCCGCTGATGGGCTTATCTCATTGGCGCCCGGCCTCAATCCTCATCCTGTGAGCGATGCAGCGGCCGAGTATGCCGGCAAGGCAGCTGATGCCGTGGAGGGGGCTGCAGACTGGGCAGACAATCATGGCGTTCGCAAGGTGGCACAGGCTGTGGGCGGTGCAGTCAAAGGAGCCGGTGAGGCCATCATCGAGCGCGGGACATCCGACGATTACAAGACTGCCCTGCAGCAGCGCCAGCTGTTTGAAGGTGACAGTCTGAGCGATTTTCGCCTGGGCGATGGTGCGGGTGATCCTGCCGTCTGGGCTGCCAAGTTGGTGGATGGCATTGGTTCGCTTGGTGGCACCCTTGGCGCGGCGGCGCTGACGGGCGGCACGGTGAAGTCCATGGTGAAGCGCTCCATGCTCAAGCGCGGCGCCTCTGCTGAGTTGGCTGAGGCTACCGCACGGGAGGCAGGAATGATCTGGGGCCAGCGCGCTGCCGTTGGTACTGGCATGGCTATGTCTGTTGGGCAATCCGGTGATCAGACCCGCGAACAGGTGCTGGGCCTGCCGGTTGATCAACTGATGCAGTCTCAAACCTTCCGCGAACACGCCAGCACCGTAGCCAGCGACCCGGCGTTTCAGGGGGCGACCGCCACCCAGATCATAGAAGAGGCGCAGCGCCGCACGGCTGACACCGCGGCGTCGGTGGCTAAGTCTAATCCGGCCACCTGGGCGGCTGCTGCCGCCGGCACAATGATGGGCGATGCCAACCTGTTCAAGATGCTGCAGGGGGCCGGGGCCAAAGGCGTTGCCGCAGGCATGGTGCAGGGTGCCTTGGGTGAGGGACTTGGGGAGGCTGCTGAGGAAGGCACCCAGCAGTACGTTGGCAACACCACGACCAACCAGATCGCTGGCCAAGAGGTGGTGGATCCCATGTCCGGGGTGCTGCAGGCAGCAGCGACAGCCGGCACCATTGGTCTCGCCTCTGGTGGTGCCACCGGGGCGATCGGTGGCTTACGTGGTGGCCACGCTCAGCAGGAAGGCGGGGAGCAAGCTGCCCAGGCAGGCGAACAAGACAAGCAGATGGAGATCAACGCTGAGGCATGGGATCGCGGCATCCCCAGCAAGTTCCGGCAATCTGGCCAAGCTGATCCAGAAGTTGTAGACATTCCTGATCTGAGTGCGGCGCGGGAGCAGATGGCCGGCGAGACCACACCGGGCGCCTTCACCCTGGCCGTTGATCAGGGTGGCTATCGCGGCGTCTATGTGGACAGCAATGGCAAGCTGGCGGAGACGCCTCTGTACGCCGATCGTGAGGGGGCCTTGGTGGCGATGCGCCAGAACCCCACCTTCTGGACAGACGAGCAGCACCAGGAGGCGGCGCAGCAGAACGAAGCGGAGATCGAAGCGCTGCGCGCCCAGCGGCAGAACAACGGGGCATGGGCCACCGGGCGCCCTGGCAAAAAGCCGGATCCGGCAGGCGGGCCTGCCGAGGTGCCTAGTGAGCAACAGCAGCAAGAAGACAGCCGGGATATCCCGGCTTTTTTACGCCAGGGCGACACCGCCGGGCGCTTCAAGGGGTTTGCCGAAGACAGCGAAGTGCAGCGGGCACTGGCCGGCGAGTTTGGCCAGTCAGTCCAAGAGTTGGTTGCTGCTCAGATGCAATCTGGAGACCTTGGCAAGACGCTGCAGGAGCGGGTGCAAGCCGGTGAGCTGGGACAGGATCCCTTTGCTGGCCAGAATTACCTGGAGTCCATGGCCGCTGGCCGTCGGCTGGGGTTGCCGCTCAAGGATGTGATCTTCGCTGGTGATGCCAACGCCAAGCAGCCGGGGACCGACCTGGCAGAGCCTGGCGCCTTTGATGACCAGCCGGCAGGCACCGGCCCTCAGTTCCGTGGCGGGGAACGCACCCGCTGGCAGCAGGGGCAGGATGGAGAGTGGATCCCGGCGGATGGCGGTGCCCGAGCTGCTGCCGGCCAGGCGTTAACCGGGCGCACCATCGAGGGGGATGGCCGTGAAGTGGGTAGTGAGCTGCCATTCCGTGACGTGGTGTATGGGAATGACAACCGGGATGCCGCCACTGGACAGGAACAGGCGAGCCGTGACAAGGCCAATGCTGAACAGGCGGCCCGCGCTGCAGCCGAGCAAGGTGGCGTGCCGCCGCAGATTGGGCAGTCAGACACCATCTTTGCCGGCGGCGAGCCGGGGGCCGATAGCCGCAACAGTGCCTACACCCCGCCGCGACTGGCCCGGGATCAGGTGGATGACACCCTGGGCGAGCAGTCAGTCCGTGATCCGCGCACCGAAGCAGGGCGGGCCATCCAGCAAGCCGGCAGCGAGGCGGATGCCATCTTCAGCCAGCTCAAGTCCCTGCGCATCACCAAGCGCGGCCAGCCGTTCGGCAGTCGCAAGGAGGCCCAGCTGGCCAGCCGGAAGACTGAAACACCGATCGAGCTGCCCACCGGCGGTTTCGGTGTGGTGGACAAGGCCGAGCTGGAGCAGGTGCAGGCCAATCAGCAACCAGATGCAAGCACCCAGGAGGATGCCAATGGAGTGCCCGAGCCTGTGCCCGAGGAAACCAAGCTGCCGGATCCGGCGCGGCAGGACGGTATGCCGCCAGCTGATGATCTGGCACCTGGAGAAAACACAGCCCCGGCCCATGACGCGGGGGTTGCCGCATCTGGGCCCCGCTTCACCATCGAGCCGCTGACAGACAAGAGCATCATCGTCAAAGGCGACAAGGCCGACGCCGAGCTGAGAGCCGTAGTAGAGGGCGCCTGGCCCAAGGCCAAGCCTCTCTACAACGAGAAGCAGAAGGGCTGGGTGTTCAGTACCAAGCGAGAGGGCGTGGTACGGGAGGCGCTGGCCGGGCTGCAACAGGCAGCTCAGCCCGCTGGTGCTGAGCAGATCGAGCAAAATGGCGAGAATGGGGCTGTTACGCCGGCGGGGGTACAGGCGTCCACTGTCGATGCGACAGGCTCAAAACGCCAAGATGCGCCAGCCAAACCCGCAGCGACCGGCAAGCTGCGGGATACTGGCAAGACACTGATCAGCCTCGGGCGTGACAAGGAAAACGCACCTCGCCAGACCAACACCCCGAAGCGGGCCAGCCAGGCAGCCAGCGCGATCCGCGACGCCCAGAAGATGCAGGCGGACGGTGAGACCCTGATCAAAATTGCCGATGCCGTGGACGCTGGCGAGGCACCGCACCTGGCTAAGCTGAGCAACAAGGCCCAGTACCAGGCCCTGGATCAGATCCACCGACGCGCCATTCCTGCCAAGCACATGGAGGGTGGTGAGTATCGAGGCTACTACGAGGGCCGCACCGAGCAGCGGCGCAAGACTGGCGTGACCGTCGATGACTATGCCGACCAGATCCAGTACCCGAAGATCAACGCCCACCCGGATCACCTGCGAAGTGCAGCCAATGCCCTTGGTGATATCCGTGGGTACAAGGGATTGGCCGGCAAGCTGAGCTATGCCGCCAGACTGGTCACCAACGCCGACCGATTCCGACCAGCTGAACTTGATGAGGACACCGCCAAGGCCTTGGTCAAGGCCGCCAAGGACACCGGGAACCGTGATGTGAAATGGGCCTCTGAAAATGTGGAGTCTGGCCTGGCTACCCGGGAACGCTTGCGCCGGATGGGCATCGACAATAGCGATCAGCTGGTTGCCGCCATCAAAGAGCTGGATGCCATCCAAGTGCCACGCAAGCAGGAGAGCCGGCTGCAGCAGCTGGAACGCGGGCTGGTTGGTAACAAGATCCCCGGCTACTTCAACACTCAGGGCGAGGCGCTTAACCGCGTCATGGCTGCTGCTGGCGTCAAGCCTGGTGATGAGGTGCTGGAGCCGTCAGCCGGTAAGGGCAATATCGCTGATGCTGCCAAGCAGGCCGGCGCCAAGGTGGACACCGTAGAACGCCACAACACCCTCCGCGAGATCCTGGCCGAGAAGGGGCACAACCTGATCGGCAACGACTTCACGCAACTGGAACAGGGCAAGCTGTATGACAAGGTGATCATGAATCCACCGTTCGAGCAACAGCAGGACATAGACCATGTGCGCAAGGCATGGCAGCACGTCAAACCTGGCGGGCGCCTGGTGGCAGTGATGAGCGCCGGGGTAGAGGGCAACAGCAACCGTAAGGCGAGCGATTTCCGGCAGTGGCTTGAGGACAACGGCGGCAGCATGGAACGCTTGCCGGAGGGCTCATTCAAGGCGTCAGACCGCTCAACCGGCGTCAACACTGTGATGGTGGTGATGGACAAGCCGGAAGGCGTGCCAACTCAAGACGAGATAGCGCAAGCCAGATCTGAGGTGAACACCGCTCCTTCAGAAGCTCAGAAGGAGGCCGGTAACTACAAGATGGGGCACCTGCGCATGCATGGCCTGGACATCACCCTGGAGAACCCCAAAGGTTCAACTCGCTTTGGCACCGATCAGGAAGGCAACGCCTGGTCAAGTACCATGGTCCACGACTATGGCTACATCAAGCGCACCGAGGGGGCTGACGGGGATCATGTGGATGCCTTCATCGGCGATCAGCCGGAAAGCCAGAAGGTCTTTGTAGTGGACCAGGTAGACCCTAAGACTGGCCGCTTTGATGAGCACAAGGTCATGCTTGGCTTCCAGGATGAAGCTGCAGCCAGGGCTGGCTATCTGGCCAACTATCAGTCTGGCTGGCAGGGACTGGACGCGATCCACGAAATGCCGGTCGAACAGTTCAAGCAATGGCTGGCAGAGGGAGACATGAAGCGGCCGGCGGCCAAGCAACTGGAAGAGCCTGTCTCCGAACTGGCCAAACGCTTCAAGTCGGCCAATGGCATGAAAGAGCCTACCGGCGAAGTCAGCTTTTCCAAGCATGACGGGGATCCTCTTGAGCAGCACTCCACATCCAAGGAGCTGGAGCTGTTCGTGAAGGGATGGCAGAAGCGGTACAAGGGCGGTGCCGGGGTGCGGATCTTGGTGGGTGATACCCAAGCTGATCTGAATGAAGTGCTGCAGATGGTAGGGGCCGAGCCGGCACCCAAGGGGCAGCAGGTGGAGGCCGCGTATCTGCCTGGTTACAAGACGCTGCTGCTCAATGCCGCCGCCATCAAGAACGCCAAGCATGCCCGCCAGATCCTGCAGCATGAGGTGCTGGCCCACCATGGCCTGCGTGAGGTGGTGGGGGATGACGCCTATATCTCCATCATCGAGGCGGTGAAGCGCGGCAAGAACATCGCCGCCATCAAGCAGGCCTATTACGACGTGGCACAGAACTACAGCGACATGCACCCTGATGTGCAGGCCGAAGAAGTCTTTGCCCATTGGGCAGAGAACCAGCCGGAGCGCGGGGAGCTGGCCTTGTGGTGGCGCGGCATTGTGCGCCGGGTGAAGGATGCGCTGCGGGCTGTTGGGCTACTGGGCGAGCGCACCACTGAGGACGAACTGGGGCGGGTATTCGACGCCATCGTCACGGGCATGAAGAATGGCCGCAAGCCTGGGCGCCGTGTGATGGAGGCTTGGAACGAGGCACCGGTATTCAGCAAGAAAGGAGATCCTTTCACCCCAGATAGGTTTGATGCCAGACAGTTTGCTGATGAGGTTGAACGGGCTGCCAGTGACCCATCTGCTCGGCGTGAAATCAGTATGGGAGACACGCCATATGTGCTGCGACGGCTGGGCATGGATGCGATTGAAATGGTAATGCCGGCATCTGTAGTTCGCAAAGCGACGAAGCCTGAAGTGCGCGGGCACTACGTCTCCCTGGATGTGCTGAAAGATCTACCAAAGCACCTGAGCGATCCAATCGCAGTGATGCGGTCACGCACAGAGGTGAATGCTTTTGTGTCGCTGATCGAGGCAACTGATGAGAACGGAGATCCTGTGATTGTGGCTATCCATGGCAATGCCAAGGGCGAATCGCGGATTGAGGTGAACAAGATCGCCAGCGTATATGGCAAGCAAAACAGCAGCGCGCTACAGCGCCAGCTCAATGACGGGTTGGTGTACCTAGATAAAACGAGAGCCGCTAAATGGCTGCCGACGGTCAGGCTCCAATTGCCTGAGGCGGGCGCCTTCCAAAATAGCGGCTCCAAGGAAAGTTTACTCACCAAGGACGATATCCGCAACAGCCAAGCCCTGTTTCGCCTCGGCGGCGCGACGGCAGATGATCACCTGGGATCTGCTGAGCGCAAGCTGAACCTGGTACCGCCTCCTGATGTGATCGACAGAACAAAGAGCCGCATTGAGGCCTTGCGTGGTGCCGACAAGGAACAGGTCAAATCCTGGTGGCAACAGCTGATCCATAAGGCCAACACCAACATGCTGGACGGCCTGGCCCCCATCAAATATGCCGAAGAGGCACAGGGCAAACTCGATGCAAGCGAGTCAGGCTATGCCGCCGCACGTTTGGCCACTGGCTCATCATCAACCATGCAGGCAACCCTGCTCTACGGCCTGCCAGAGTGGAACGATGGCGTGATCCAGAAGAAGGCCGGCACCGGTGAGGCAGATTCGCTGCTGGGCATCTTCGAGGGCCTGGGCAAGGATCTGCATAGCTGGCTTGGCTGGATGGCGGGCCACCGGGCCGAACGCCTGATGGCCGAGGGCCGGGAGAACCTGCTCACCAGCGAAGAGATCCAGGCGCTCAAGCAGCAGGGCGCTGGCAAAGAGGCCAAATTCGACGAGGCTAAGGCCAAGTGGAATCGCCTGAATGGCGCGACCCTCGACCTTGCCCAAGAGGCTGGCCTGATGACCAAGGAGCAGCGGGATAGCCTCAACGACGAGTGGTACATCCCCTTCTTCCGCGAGAGCGAAGATGGCGACGTGTTGGCACCGTTCAAGGCCAAGGGCATTGCCAACCAGTCCGCCGGCATCAAGAAGCTCAAGGGCGGCAAGGCCAACGTCAACGACCTGCTGGAGAACATCTTCACCACCACCGGGAAGCTGATCGATGCCAGTATGAAGAACATGGCCGCCCAGAAGGTGGTGTGGAACCTGGCCGAGACTGACCTGATCGAGGTGGTGCCCAAGCCGAACCTGATGGACATGCGGGCCAGTGCTAAGCCGGGCAACCAGATGATCTGGGTCAAGATGGATGGAGAGGACTATCTCATCAAGGTGCATGATGCCGATCTGTTCCGGGCCATGACCATGATCGACCAGAAGCGGGAGCGGGGCCCTGTCATGCAACTGGCAATGAAGGCCAAGCACCTGCTGACCGCCGGGGTAACCTCCAGCCCGGAATTCATGCTTCGCAACTTCATGCGTGATGCGGTGAGCGCCTGGGCCATCAACGAGGATGGCTTCACTCCGCTGATTGATTCGATCAAGGGTGTGAAGCAGACGCTGAAGATGAACGGCGGCAGCATAGACATGATGTTTTCCGGCGCCTCATTCCTGGGGGGCTACGTCAGCGGCAACAACCCGGAGGCCATGGCGTCTTCTGTCCGCAAGGCGTTGCGCGCCAAGGGCATGAACCCGGATCAGATCGACCGCTACGAGAAGAGCCTGATCCGCAATAGCAAGCAGGCCTTGGATGTCCTGGGCAATGTTTGGCGCAAGTACGAGCGGATAGGGGAAGCCATCGAAAACGGCGCCAGGGAGGCGGTCTACTCGGCGGCCATCAAGGCCGGGAAGTCACACGCCCAGGCGGCCTTTGAAGCCAAGGACCTGATGGACTTCTCCATGTTGGGCAGCTCCAAGGTGATGCAGTTCCTGGTGGACGTGCTGCCATTCTTCAACGCTCGCATGCAGGGTCTTGGCAAGCTGGGTCGGGCGATGCGTGACAACCCGGCTCAGATCGCCCGGCGTGGAGGCATGATTGCGGCCGCCTCCCTGGCGCTGCTGGCCCTCAACTGGGATGACGACCGGTACGACGACCTGCCTGACTGGGACAAGGATCTGAACTGGCACTTCTTCCTGGGGGACCAGCACTTCCGCATTCCCAAGCCGTTCGAAATCGGCCTGATCTTCGGCACCCTGCCAGAGCGCATGACTCGGGCTATGGGCGGCAAGGACACCATGGGCAAGTTCGGCCAGGTGGTGGCCAGGAATATGCTTGAGACCTTTGCCATCAACCCGATTCCCCAGGTGGTCAAGCCGATCAGCGAGGCCTACTTCAACTACGATCCGTTCCGCGGCGGGCCCATCGACAACCTGAGTGACCTCAACGTGCGGCCGGAGGCCCGCTACGATGACCGCACCAGCCTGCTGATGCGTGAGCTGGGCGAGCTGACCGGCTGGAGCCCCAAGAAGCTGCAGCACATTGTCGAGGGGTACACCGGGACCATGGGGGCCTACGTGCTGGCGGCCGGCGATGCGTTGACCCGCGCCTTTGGCAACTACGGCAGCAAGCCGAGCTTCCGCGCCGACGAGATCCCGCTGCTGCGCACTGTCTACCAGGGGAGCGCCCCGGCTCGCAGCTCACAGGCCATGACGGACTTCTACAAGCTGCTTGAGCAGGTGAACAGCCTGCAGGCCACTATCAATCGATACCGCAAGGAAGGCCGCTACGAGGATGCGACCGAACTGCTGCAGGAGAATCGGCAGGCTCTGGCCGGCAGGCAGCAGCTCAACGCAGCCCAGAAGCAGTTCCGGGCCCTGCGCAACGAGATGCAGCTGATCATGCGTGACCGCACGCTGACGGCGGAGGGTAAGCGGGAGCGGGTTGACCGCCTGCTGGCCCGTCGCAATAACCTGGCGTCCCAGATGATCCACCGGTTCGAGATGCAATAGCGGCACGCTTTCTGGCCTTGCCAGTCTGGTAAGCTGGCGAGTCACATGGAGGTGCCGCTTATGCGTGATTTCATCGGACTGCTGTTTCTGATCCTGGCCGGAATGCTGGTGACCAAGCATTTTGCCTTGGGGATCCCACCCTTCATTCTCGGTGGGTGGTTGCTGGCGGGGAAGGGAAGCGCCAAGTCTGCTGATGGCGCCGCCGCTATCCTTGGCGGCCTGGGGATATTGGCCGCCCTGGTGGTGATCGTTATTGCGATTGCTGAGGCGATTTTTTGAAGCTCGGTCTCAGCAGGACATAGCGGCAGGTTTTCAACCCAGAACAGAGGTAGGCTTGCCTGGCCTCTTTCTTGGTGTCGTAGATAGTGATGCCTTGATCTTCCATGGACTGCAGCGTTTCTGCTGTCAGCAAGAGAGCTCTGGAATGGTCAAACTCCAATGGGTGCACCTCTAATACTTGCCAGTTCGGCCTCCCGCTGTCATACACCTCCTCCCGATAGAACCTTGGAATACTCTCTGTAGTTGCGATCACATAGCTCATGCCAGATACCCTATTGGTGTGCCTTGCGCCAACGTTCAATCATGTCCTGCGTCACATCATCTTTGTAACACAGTGGAGAGTACCCACCAGCTCTTGAGTAGGCGCTTCTCCTGCCGCAGCGACTGCCGTTGCTTGCATGGTTGTATGGGCAAGGGCAATTCCCAGGGTAGTTGTTGATCGAGTTTCGGATCAGCTGTTGGACAATTTCTTGATCGCTGACGGTCTTTACCGGAGCTGGTTTGGCCGCAGTTGTTTTTTGTGGAGTAGCCAAGAGTGGAGGGACGGTGGCCTCGTTCGCTTGAAGGCCTGCGGAAGCCATCAGCAGAGCAGCCGACAAACAGAAAATCATCCTTGATTTCATCTTGAATGCCTTGGTGGTGTCATATGAGTGTGCTCGAGACCATACCAGGGCTCACTATGTTTGTCATGTTTGAACGTGGGTTGAGCGACCGATGCCTCGAGAGCTAGAGATTGCCCTTGCAGCCTGAACAAGAGCCCGGCCATGTGCTGGGCTTTCTCTGTGAGAAATTGTGATAAATATCAAAAATGCGGTTGAAATTGGCGGGTGCTGCAAGTGCTAAATGTGTACTAGATAAGCATTGCTAATTTTGGGGTCAAAAATGAAGTAATAATGAGAACTTTAAGAATATATGTCAGCAAAATCAATGCATTGAAAATGCTAACCACTCCAACAAAATGACTTATTTGTTAGGATGTGGTGCTAATTGATAGCTTATAAGCAAATCAAAGTTGCAAATTTGATTTCAAATCATGTGAAACACTAGGAGTTCAGCATATTGCACGCCGAATCTTGTATCTGTATTGTTGCGTCGTCACCGGGAATTACTGGTGATAAGGATCCCCACTGTCACGGGGTCGAGCCGTGACAGTGGGGGAGTTTGATAACCCAGACGGGCCGTCGAAACAGTGAGAATTTATCACCAACGGTGATGAATTGCACCCGTCGTGACTATGGAGTCACAATATGCACTACAACAGCCTCATAGCGCTGGAACGAGCGTCAGAGACCGTACGGGCCGTGCGCCATTTGCTGGTCGTAATGAGTTCAAAAAAACTGCGGGATCCTCACCTTAATGAGGCGGCAAGGATAGCACTCGCGATGCAGCTTAAAGAAGCAGAGCAGGATATACAAATTGCACTGAACGAAATTCATTAACAATAAAATAGCCCCTCCTTTGTGGGAGGGGCTCAAGATGTCTTATGCGTCGCGATTGCCTACCTCTATTACTGTTTTACCACCTACGGTAGTTCTTATCTCGTCAGCTGCCTTATTCTTTTTAATGTCATCTTCCATAATCTTGAGAAGTACACCATCCGCAGTTGATCTCATTGTCTCTTTAGCTTTACTGAAAGCGGACTCATAATCCCCGCAGGTTTTGTGCTTACCAGAAATATAATCGATTACCAGTGGTTCTGGGTAATTACTTATTGGGTCAGTATATACCTTGTTCAATTTTTCAAAGGGAATTTTCTGTCCGCCGCCGGACAGGAAGAAGCTCTCCCTTTTTACATACCCTGAAACCCTATAACCACATCTTCTAGTGTCTATAGGGTGTGTTAGTGTGGAAGAGCTTCCCTTTTGCTCCATAAATGACTTCACATGTGATGAATACTCATAAATAAGTGTGTCTGTCCGGCCATTTTCGTAGTTTATTCTGAACTCAATACTTTTTTTCGTATGCTCAACATCTGAGTCTTCACGAACCACGCCAATAGCGCTAAACGAACAACTCAATATAATGGTAAATATAATGAATCTCATTGTCAGTCCTTGATCTATTGCATTTAGTTTAAGCTAATCACGCGGTCTGCCATCGCCAACTGTAAAACATGCCAGTGAATAGATTAATCTTGCTAGTTTTCATTGATATGGATTGTGTTTTATTTGCGGTGATGAGAGGATTAGGAGATAGGGCAGTGATGTCCTGAGTCCACAATAAAGCCATTGGCAATCGAAACCTCACAATTTGAAGCCGTACCCTGGGACAAATGAGTGGATAGCTCCCAGTTGACCATCCTCATAAGGGGTACCTGGCTATGCTCATGAAAGACCACATTGAATCCTGTAAACGCAAGGCCCACCAGATCAAATCTGATTATCCTGAACTGAGCTATGTGAAGCGGCTAGATGTTGCTGCAAAAGCTCAGGGGTTCAAGCACTATACTGCGCTGAAGAAGCTGTACGATCTGCTTGGCCCGGATAAGTCGCCGTCACATCTCGCTATCGTGGAGGCCGGCGGCGATCCAGCCTTGTCGCCATATCAGATGGTGAGTAAAAGGTATGTGGACGGTTGGTCACAAGCCAAGCCTGTTTAGACTTTCGATAGTGATGGGGCCCGGCATTTGCCGGGCTTTTTCGTTGGGGAATTAGCTGTTCCTGCATCTCGAAAAATCAACAGCTTGCGATCAGCCGATATTCCCCGGAACATCTAGCGAACCCTAGTAAATGCTCGATTCCACTGCGGATTTAAAATCCCTCGCTGGCAACGGCGTGCCGGTTCGACCCCGGCACCGGGCACCATATAAAACAAGTAGTTACGCTACAGCCTCTCTCCTGAAAAACCTCGAAACCTAATATTACCTAATACTCTTACCTAATACTCTCAGCGTTTCTTGACCGCATCGACGGCCGGGACGACCTCGATTGAGCGGTCATAGACGGCCACCTGTGCCTCTGTCTTGTGACCACTGATCCGCTGTTTGTCACGGCTGGTACCAGCCACATCGGAGATCGCCTTGGCCTTGATGTCGTGGAAAGTGAAGTCCAATGGCCATCCCGTTTGCTCACGGGCGGTCTGGATTGCTTCACGCCAAGCGGAGTTGAAGCCATTGTCCGTGTAGGGGCTGCCATTGGGCTTGCAGATCACATAGGACGATCTGATCACGGCGGATGACAGTGCCTTGGCCTGTGCGATGGCAGCGCGCAGGCGAGGGGACCAGGCTTTGATCTGGATCTTGGCTGTCTTGCCCTGCTGGATAGTGATGCCGTCGTCGCCAACCTGATCCCATCGCATGACGAGCACATCACCCTTGCGGGCGGCACAGAGATAACTGAGCTCCATAGCAACTCGCACTGCCGGCCTGGCGGCATCCATCACCACCTGATACTCCTTGTCGGTGATGTAACGGGTGCGAGCCTTCTCCTTGAACTGGCGAACCCCTTGGCAGGGATTGCGCTTCACCTTGCCTCGCTCATAGGCCCAACGGAACACCCTGGAAAAGAATGCCTTCTCACGGTTTGCCTGTACCTTTGAGTTTTTACCCCGGCGGTCCATGTATTGGCGGATATGGTGGGGTTCGACTTTTCCAGGATCCATGCCGCCGAACACTTTGAGTACGGGAACAGAATATTTCCGGTAGTCCTTCTGGGTGGTCGAACTCAGGTCATTGAAGTCTGCTGACTCGAAGAATTGATGTACCAGCCGCTTGATCGTGTCGCCAGCCTGTTCAGCCATCAGGTGCTCATAAGCTGCCCATACCGCGGACTGTGCTGCGTTCAGTGCAGCCAGGCGGACAGATCCGCCGCTGCTTGGGTGGTATTCAAAGGCTGACTTGCCACGGTACACCCTGGGTGGGAGCCATGGATCTACCTTTCGAGGCCTGCCCATCAGATAGCCTCCAGGTTGAAGCCATCGCCTGAGCTCTGGCTGGCCGCCCGGCTCATGGCGCTTAATGGGAAGCGGATGTTCTCGCTGGTTGTCCGGATCTTTCCTCCCTTGCCTTCAATAAAATAGATGCCGTTCCGAGACAACACTTCCTTTTGCTTTGCCGCAGTGGCATAGCCTGTCAGCTCTTCCAGCTCAGCATCAGTCAGAATATGGAATGACATGGATTGCACCTCATCAGATTGCCAGTAACAGGCTGCGGCCTGTAATGCCGACCCAGCCGAACGGGATATCGTCGTCAAAGTCTGGTGGCGGGTTGTTGTAGCTTCCTTGGGGCTGGCTTGGCTGACCCTGGCCGGCGGCAGGGTGGGGCGGACGGTTGCCGCTGGCACCGCGGCTATCCAGCATCTGCATCTCGTTCACGACCACCTCGGTGGTGTAGCGTTTCTGGCCCTGCTGATCCTGCCAGTCGCGGGTTTGCAGCTTTCCTTCCAGGTAGACCTTGGCTCCCTTCTTCAGGTATTCCCCCGCTATCTCCGCCAGGCGGCCATAGGCCACACAGCGGTGCCACTCTGTGCGCTCTTGCTGCTGACCCTGCTGGTCTTTCCAGACTTCACTGGTGGCCACGCTCAGGGTGGCCGCCGCCTTGTTGTTGGCCATGTAACGGACTTCCGGATCCTGCCCCAGGTGGCCGATCAGGATGACCTTGTTGACGCCTCGTTGTGCCATGTGTGCTCCTTGGTTCTATGCCTTAGGCGGCTTGTTCGTCTTCAGCAGCCATTTCGGAATAAAGGCCAACGTCACTACTTGCAGCCAGGTTATCCACCGTTTCGGTGGGTTCGGCGGTGACATGGTTGTGGATAGACGGCTGGGTGACCTCTAACAGCTGGGCTGCGCGCAGGTGGACCATATGCAGGATGTCTTCACCAATGGTGATGAGGTGATCGCGGTCGAGGCGCTCTGCCGGACGGCGCTCCCAGCGCCAGTCCCGGTCGAAGATGATCACTGCAGAGGCAAAGCCGCTGGCACAAGGCTTGTCCTTCTTCGGGTCTCGGGGCTTGTACCAGGCTGGGGCCTCAAATCCAATGCGGCCGCTGATGAACTGGATGAAGTCTGCATCCTCTGGCCACCATCCTTCACTGGTAGCCGCTTTCACCAGCAGCATGATCTTGGCACCCTGGTCGCGCTGGGTCCGGCAGTAGTCCAGGATGTTCTCCATCCCGGTAATCGGGTTGCCATCATCGTCCAGCTCTTGGCGAGAGTAGGGCGGGTTGCCATAGCAGGCCCCGCCTTGGTGGCGGGAATCGGCGGCCCAGTCCTGGAGCAGGGCGTTCTCGGCGGCGGTGTAGTAGCAACCCACCAAGGCGTTGCCATGATCAGCAAACAGATCCAGCACGACAGGGCCGATCTTCGGGGTGAAGGTCCAGAACAGCCCCCAAGCTAAAGGCTTAGGCGTCTGCCACTGGTCGCCTATTTCCTTGAGGATATGAGTCGGCTGATCCTGCAAAGTCAGCAGGCGCTGTGCGTAATGGTTCATTGCTTCACCTTGTATTTGACGATGTCTGCCTTGCGTTGGCCGCGCCGATCGAATCCGGGCACGATGCCCTTGGTCTTGCGGCGGGCGACCAGACCGGCTTTGACCAGGGCCTCTAGGTGCGGGCGGACGTTGCGGCTGTCAAAGCCCATCAGACCCAGGCCCCGCTCCAGCGCCTCATTGATGGTCATGGCCGGTTTGCCTGTCAGCCAAGCCAGGATCTGCTGGCGTTTCTCGGTGGTACTCGCTTTATCGTGTCGCATGCTCATCTCCCAACTTGCTACCCGCTTCCCATCACGAAGGCCGCGCACGCACGGCCTTGATGCTGGGTTAGGGGGCGACGGCTTCCAGCACCATCAAATCGGGCATGGCCTTGCTGACTTCATCCACCACGGTGTTGAAGGCATGCTCAATGGTCACATCAGGCTCGATCAGCTCAACCCACAACTTCAGCTCACCGTCCCGCAGGCGATAGCGCACCCGGCACTCAACCAGGTAGTGCTTGCCGTTATGGAACGGTTGGATGGAGAGCTTGATCTTCTCGGGTAGTGCCGCTTGGCCGCTGCCGTTCTTCTCATCGGAGAAGGCAACGGAGAAGGTGCCGTCGTTCAGGCGGCGAACGCTCTTGAACTCCGACTTGCGGGTTTCCTGGAACACCAACACCATCTCCAACAACTCGGCACCAGACGGGCCGGCATACACCTCACCCACGGGGGCAATGTCAGCGATGCGGTTTTCCAGAAACTCGGCAAACTCCAGTTGGCCCATGGAGCGCTTGTCGACACTCGTCCAGGCCTTCCAGGCTTCAGATAAGGGGCAGTCGTACACGGCCTTGTGGCTGCACCATTCAGGCAACGTTGCACTGTGGTAGTCGATGATGCCGGTGATCCGCTTATTGCTCACATCCGCGAAGATCACACTGTCATCGGTAGAGAACCGCTCCAGATAGCCAACCAGGGCTTGCTGAGTGAGTACCTTGACGGTCTCCTTCACCCGACTGGGGTTATCCCGGAGGGACTCCAAGTCATGCAGTTTGTAGCCTTCAGGGACGATCGCATGGGCACGAATCCCACCGAGATCAGGTTTTTGGGTAGCACTTACCAGGGCCTGCCACTGCGACAAGCCTTCATGTTGTTGTTCCATGGTGGTTCCTTTTGCTGTTGCGCTGTGTTGGTTGAGCGTTTACCGGCTGGCGGCTTGCATGGGGGTGCTCTTGCCGGTGTCGGTGGTTGGGACAACCTGCAGGTCCAGGGTGTTCTGGTGCGGGTCGTTGCGGAGCAGATCACCATCAGCGGTGGACCACATAATGGTTTCTGCCCGATCCAGTTCCGGCTTGCTGGACTTGATGCTGGGGGTGATCTTCACTGCATCTTCATCCCGCTTGTTCAGCATGCTCACCTTGAGGGTCAGGGTGATCGTGCCTTGCTTGCCGGTCTCACGGACGGACTTCACAACATCGGCCATCGCCTCGGTGAGCTCGTCGTTCAATGAACCGCGGTTGAAAAAAGCCAGTTGCTGGTTGAACGGGGTTTGCGTCATTTCTGCCATGGTTGCCTCCTAAGGCCTCATCGTTGAAACCTGCGCCTCGTGGCGGCTAAACGCCTGTGGGCCGGTGACTGGCCCCGAGGTGGAGGGAATAGCTATCTCAAGAACGCCGCCGGGTTACTGCCGGCGGTCAGGTTGTGGCCCTGGTGCCTCCAGGTACCGATAACCAGTTGGCAATCATCGGCGGCAACATCCCCGAGAAGGAGCTTCCAACTGTCCGCGGCGCTGAGCCGCATTGCCACAACGGCGGATTGCACTGGAGAGGCCGCACCGCAAGCTTTCCTTTAAACTCCAATGCAATCCCAGTTGTGTGCTCCGTTTCGTGGAGCGGGCGGCCCGGGGAGGGCACCTGTCGGCGTCTCTTGGGCTCTGCCGTTGCCCGTGCTTGCGTGAAGTTCACCCCGTCACGCTGGGGGCTCTCTGCATTACTGGCAGCCGCAGGGCTGCATGTGCTTGGCGACCTCATCCGGGTCGCCGCCGGCGGCGATAGGGGTGGCCACCTGGTAGCCGAGACGGAAGATCAACTCTCCGATCTCCCAGCCCATATCCCGGGCCAGGCGGTATTGGATGATCAGTTCTTCGGCCATGGTGGTGCTCCTATCCGTTACGCCTAGTTCTAAAGGCCACTGCGTCAGCTACCGTGTGGCGAGACACGTCAAACTTTTCCGCAATGACTGACGCAGACAATCCGTGGTCACAGTGGAGTTGTCGCCATAAGTCCACATCTGCGTTACTGTGCTTCGCGCCTGTGGCATGCTCGCCAAATCGAGTTAACGTGAGCCCGATGGCATTGGCCTTGCGTTTAACTGAGGTGGGCGTCCTTGCTAACTCTCGAGCTATCTGCTCAAGCGGAACTACCCCTGCCAGTTGCTCAAGCATCCGTTCTTCCGTGACGCTCCATACTTTATGCGCCTTCGGAATTGGTCCAACTGACCGCTTGGCTCTGGAGGCAATGCAGCGCAAATTGCCGTAACTGATGCAGTACTTGTGCGCCAACTCAATGGCTGGCACCTGGCCAAGTTCCTGCAGTAATTGCCGCTTTATGTTTGCGTCCATCACTTACCCTCTTCCGTGGTGCTTGTTCTGCATTGCTGCTGCAGCCAGGTGGCGACCTTTGGTGTCTATCTCCGTAAGTCCAACTAGCGTGCAATACCTAAAATTGCGCTTTACCTTCCCTCACACCCATAAGAAAAAGGCGCAGTTGTTAAATGCCATCTAGCTGCAGCGCAATGCAGACCGGGCTCTCACCGGTTGCGAGTTCGGCGCCCTATAAGCACCGCCCCCTCTTCTGTCTTTCCAGCGCCAGCCGGTCACCAGTCATTTTTCGGATTGCACCCTGGTCGGCGTGAGCCTTGCCAGGGGAGCGCCGCGGAGGATGCTGGCCCGGTTGCCGGTGTTATGTCCCAAGGGCGGCTTCCTCGCCCTGCCCGTGTTGTGCGGGCCCTCCGGCTGGGGTGACACACAAAAACTAACTAATGGTTATCATAACTAAGGTTTTCATCATGTCAATAACCAATAGTTACTTTCTGGTCTTGGGAATTGCGGATTGCTTTGAAGTGGATATTCTTGGTGAGGGCCAATTGCATCCTAAGGAGAGGGAGAATGAGTCTTGTCGAGTGTCAGAGCTGTCATAACCTGATAGAGGATGGAACTGAGGTGTGTGATAGCTGCGGGAAGCGGATTGATGGTGGCGGCTCGGTTGCTCCAGCCCAGTCGTCAATCCCTCACATCGCCAGGAGTGCTAGTGGCAAATCCAGCAGTAAGGAGGACTTAATTCGTAGCATGCAGCAGGGGAAGCCAACAACAGCGATGGATCTTCTTGGCATGATTTTGGCTGCGGCTGCATTAGTGCTTGCAGGTGTGGGGGCAGGAATGATCAACCCCGCCTTGCCCTACATCTTGTTGGGTGTTGTTTTCCCCTTGGGGGTGGCGGGCTTCTATGTTGGGCGCAGAACAGGAAATGCAGCAAGTGGCGCGCTGTGGGCCAGTCTGCTTGGCCCGGCAGGTTTAGTGGTCGCGTTTGTCTTGCCGGACAGAACAAGGGTGCCTTGTCCTCACTGCAAAGAGCTAATTAAGCTGGATGCGAAGATTTGCCCTCACTGTCAGCGAGAGAGTTGACCTATTCCTTGAAAACCATGCAGCGCACCACCCCACAGATGCAGACAGTTTCATCAACGGGGCGCGTTGGGTATTGGGGATTTAGCGGCTTCAGGTACCAGGCGCCGGCATCGTCGACCAACTCTTTGAATGTGGTTTCGTTGCCGACTCTGGCAACAACACGGCAAGGCGGCTGAGGCTCAACGTCTGGGTCAACGATGATAATCGAACCATCAGGGTAGCTGACCCTGCCGGTAGGGGATGTCATCGAATCACCGCGCACGACTACTGCATATGAGCTAGACCCAACCCGCACCGGGCTGGGGATGTACTCCTCTGCCATCTCTACGGAAGGCACATCACCCGAATCACACAACATTCCTGCAGATACCCATGAAATCAAAGGCACATGCCAGACGGGTACCTGGGCAATTTCAATGTTCTGATCGCCCTGGTCACTTCCTGTCAGTAGCCATTGAACAGTCTTTCCCGTGATTTTTGACAGCTCGCCCATGCGCTTCAGCTCGGGGAGTCCATCCCCGACTAGCCATTTGCGGATTGCGACGAGTGATATGTCATCTCGCAAACTGCTTTTCAACTTGGGAGCTCGGCCGCGTACCGGCCAGCCAAGCTCATCCAGCGCTGCATTAAGTCGCTTTGCGAATGCTTCCTTATCGGCCTCAAATCGAGCCATTTCTTCTGATGTCCGGTTCATAAGTTAACACTCAGTTATTTTTGACGCAATCGAAGATAACTTTAAGTAGTTGCATTTAAAGCTAACCGATAGTTATGATTAGCGACGCAACAAAACACAGGACGCCATATGGACGAGCTGCTTAAGCGATTCAAGACCAAGGCCGCGATTGCCAAAGCCTTGGGAGTTTCTGGCCCTGCTGTATCACGAGCATTCCGCAGGCAGAAGGTACCTGCCACCTGGGTGCCAAAACTGATGGAGCAAGGAATGAGCCACAAAGTGCTCACTTCGTTGCCGCTCGACAAAAAGGCGGCAGACATTCTAGCAGCCCTGCCAAAGCGGGGCTAACCAAAGGTTATTTAAATCATGCCAGCCATTGACGTTATCGGCACGAAGCGCGGATTTCGGCCCCAGAGCACCGCCTTCATTTTGGAGGCGGCACTAAGCGAGTGGCAGCGGGTGGACCATCGCTCGTTCCAGGCCTGCATCCAGAACGTCCGCGAGCTCTACCACGCCAACCACTGGGATGCGGTGCTGGACATCGACTGGCCGAGCCATGAAGACCCCGCCGAGCAGATGAAGCTGGGCGCCCAGAAGGTGCGCCGCTGGCTGCGGCTGGAACACAAGATCCCCGGTGACATGTGGTGCGACCTGATCCGGCTGATTGCCGGCGCCATGCCGACCTCGGTGCGAATGGGGCTGGTGAACGGGCTATTCGGCCATACCGGCGGCGTGTTTATCGAAGACAAACCTGCATCGGCAGAGGTGGGGCATGTGCGGGCCGCCAGTGATATGGCCAAGGAGAGCGGAGAGGCCATTGCCGCCGCGCTGAATCTATCTGGCAACCCGAGTCTGGATGAGCTGCTGGTCGCCAAAAAGGAGCTGCTGGAGTCGCGGCAAAGCAATGACCGGCTTATCGGCTCGATCGACTCATTGATCGCCTTGAAGCAGTCGGGCTCCGCCGCAGTACCGGGCGAGGGTGATCAGGGATGACGTGGCAAATCACCGGCCAGCCAGGCCAGGACTTTCTCAATACCACTGAGTTTGGTGTCGCATTGCCGACCGAGCTGGATGGCCGCACGCATATAGGCCGCGCTGGTAAGGGCGCCGACTTCATCAAAGATGTCCTCGACGGTGCTGGTGAGTTGGGACTCCAGTTCCTGGTCGGTCAGCTCGTCTGCCCGGTACATCAGCTTGGCGTAGTTATCAGCTCTACCAGCATACACATGGGATTTGGCAGCGGGCTGCCACACGAAACTGATCGCGGAAAGGATTACCAGCGCCAGGCCAAGGAACCAGTTTTCGCCGAAGGATGCAAAGACGGACGAACCCAGAACCAGCTGAGCAAAGGTCAGCAGCTTGTCGACTCGCGAGTAGAGGCGGGCATGCATGCTCTCCATGAAATAGGAGTAGCTGAGCTGGAACTGGAGATCGTCACGTTTCATGTCATGGCCTTAGCGTTGTGGCTGTTTTGGTGGAGGTGGTGCCGGTTGACGAGGGATACGGCCAAACCGGTCTTCTGGCTCAACGAATGAGTTCATATCGACTCCTGTGCTGTTGGTTGAGAACTGGACAGCTGAACCATAGCACGGAAGGGAACCTGACCCAAACAGGTCGCTGGCCCGGCGTTAAGGGCACCGAATTGGGCATACAGGGCTGAGCCAATTGGCCTGAGAAATGAGGGAATCGCTATGAGCGAGACATTCGATAACTACCGGATCGCCCTGCTAACCCAGCGGCTACGGGCGGCGATCAGCTGCACAAGCGTTGGCCCAAATTCCAGCAACAGCCGCAGCCTTTGCGTGCCATTCAATCCTGGTCACTCGATGAAGGTGGCCAGCCTCGCCAACGACGTACTGGACATCGTGTTGGGTCGCTTACTGGCCTGCGCCCCGCAAGAGGTTATCGATCAGATGCTGGATGAAGTTGATAACGCTGTGGTGCGACAGGGTGTGTTTGAGATGAGCAATGCGCGTAAGGAGCTGGTGCGGGAAGCCGCGTTTAGAGAGCTGGAACGCTCCAATCGAGAGGGACAAACCGAGGCCAGGCCAGATAAGCCGGACAGGGCGGCCCCTCTTAACACTGGGCGTTAGCGGGACATTTGTTGCCAGAGACGGATCACATCTACTGGTTGGCTTGCGTCACATCGGAAGTCCAGGTCGGTGAACTCAGGCTCACACAGTAATAGGTCTGCGATGTTCTGGCCTTTGCCAGACAGGTGAAGGGTGGCGCCCGCTGGTGAGTGGGTGATCAGGCGAACCAGATGATATTCGCCGTCCTCTTCCAGCTGGATGACATCGCCGACTTGAAGGGCGGTTCTGAACGTAACCGCGCCCTTAGGGATCTGGTCAGTGTCGTACTGGGTCAGGAATTGGATGAAGTAGTCGTAGGTCATGGCTTGCTCCTTGGTGAAGCGGTTGCTTGTGAGAGAGCCAATCGTATCAGGCGGCAGGCCGCCAATAAAAGAATGCCCCGCACTGCGGGAACAGTCGGGGCGCGGATCACGACGTCTGAGGAGACCGTGAACATGAATGAGCGTAACAGGGATAAAGCGATTTTTCTACTGCGAGGTCAGTTGGTTAGCTGGGACGAAATCCTCCTGGCGTTCCAAGCCGGTTGGCGGACGTGGCAGGGCAGGGAGGTGAGCCATGGGTAACGTAGTTCGGGCCGAGTTTGGGCGGCTGCATGTCGCCGATGCCCATGCGGCGGCCAAGGGGGAGCGTGTGGCGGATTGTGATGATGGCTATACCAGGCTGGCCAATGAGCTGCTTGACGCTCTGATAGAGGCTGACCTGACCAAGCATCAGTACAAGGTGGCCTTGGCTGTGATCCGCAAGACCTACGGGTTCAACAAGTCGTTTGATCGCATCACCAACAGCCAGATTGCTGAGCTTGCCAAGATCCCAGAAACCCGGGTCAGTACGGCCAAGAACCAGTTGCTGGACATGGGGATCATCGTTACCAGCGGTCGCAAGATCGGCCCCAATAAAGTCCTTTCTGAGTGGTCTACAAATCTTCCCCAAAACGGGGAAAGTTTCCCCGAAAGCGGGAAGGAAAGTTTCCCCGAAACAGGGAAAGAACCTTCCCCGAAACAGGGAAACACAAAAGACACTATTCAAAAGACAAGAAAGACAAAGAGCAAAAGCATTTGCGCGGAGCCCGCTGTCGCGGACTCTGCGCCGGTGGTGGTTGAAGGCGTTCTCGTTGACGAGGGGGTCTACCATGCCGAACCCGAGCAGACCTCCCAGGTTGCCAGCCAACCAAACCAAACCACTCCAGCACCAACGCCTGATGTCAACGAGCCAGTGGCAATCCTGCTGCCGCTCAACACCGGTGAGGGCTACCCAGTCACGGTGGCGTTCGCCGACCAGATGCGGAGCCTGTACCCGGCGGTGGACGTGGCCCAGGAGCTGCGGGCCATGTGCGGTTGGCTGATTGGCAACCCTACCAAGCGCAAGACCAAGCGTGGCATCACCCGGTTTATCACCTCCTGGCTGGCTCGGTGCCAGGACAAGGGCGGCAGTTCTGGCATGGCACAGGCCTACCTGCAGCCCGCCGGCACCCTGGATGTGAACGACACCCGCTGGACCAAGTACCTGCAGGAGGGTTTCTGATGACTCAGCCCATGCCATTGGCCGCCCTGATGCAACGGGGTATGCCGACCACGGCCAGTGAGCCGGTGCGCCAGGCGCCCATCAGCGCCAACGATGCCGCCACGGTGGCGATGATGTTCGAGCAGTTGAAGAGCGTCTTCCCGGCCTGGCGGCACGCCTTCCCGACCGTTGATGCGCAGGATCGCGCCCTGGCGGAGTGGACCCGGGCCCTGGTGGATGCCGGGTGTACCAGCCGCGAGCAGCTGCAGCTGGGCATGCAGGTCGCCCGTCAGCAGTCCATCCCCTTCTTCCCGGCCCCTGGCATGTTCATCAAGTGGTGCGAGATCACCCCGGAGGCCCTGGGCCTGCCGACGGTGGATCAGGCACTGGCGGATATCGCCCGCCACCGCAAGACGCATCCGGCCGTGGTGCTGGCTGCCCGCGCCACCAAGTGGGAGCGGCAGACCCTGAGTGCGGACAGGTACCGCGAGGTATTCGCCCAGGCCTATGAGCAGCTGCTGCGTCGGGTGGTGAAGGGTGAAGACCTGGCGGCCGAGGTGCTCAAGGGGCTGCCAACCCAATCCCAGATCCAGCACAGCCCGGAGTTTTACCAGCAGGCTGGGCAGCGTGGGGTGGCGTCGTTGAAGGCGATGCTGCGTGGGCGGTCAGTCAACGGAGAGGGCCTGTGATGCTGTTCGGTGGCGGTTTTGCGGTGGGGTTTCTGGTGGGGGCTGCCGTGGTGTTGGCGGTGCTGCTGTTGGTATTGGTGCTGTCGCTGCTCTGCACCCCAACGCTGGACCCGAGGGAGTTTGGTGATCACCTGGACCCGGCGTTGATCCGCCAGGCCGAGGTGGATGAGTTGGTTGAGCTGGCCGCGCAGGCCAGAAAGGAGATCAAGCATGGGTAAGGTGATTTTCTGGGGCCTGATGGCGTTTGTGACCCTGTTCTGCGCCTCGGCGCTGACGCTGGTACATGCGGGCGGCTGGCTGCCTGGCAGTGGTGAGACGGCGGATCTGGCCTGGTTGGTGGTGGCAGTCGGCCTGTTGGGGGTGCTGTTGCTGCCCAAGGTATACGGGGCCGTGGTCGTGTTCGCGCTGCAACTGTTGATCAACCTGATCGCCGGTGTGCTCGGCCTGCTGGCGATGGGGATGAAGTGGGTGCTGCGCTATCTGACGGCCTGGGACACCCGGCTGACCCGCTGGCAGCGTGAGATGAGGGGGTAAGCATGGATCTGATGCGTTTTGACAGTGAGCAGTTCGGCCCGGTGCGGATTGTGACCGATGAGCTGGGTGAGCCCTGGTTCTGTGCTGCGGATGTGTGCCGGGCGCTGGGGTATAGCAATCCGCGCAAGGCGGTGGCCGACCATGTCGACGAAGGGGATGTAACGAAACGCGACACCCCCACCGCCAGCGGGGTTCAGGTCATTACCTACTTCAATGAAGCGGGGCTCTACTCCCTGATCTTTGGCAGCAAGTTGCCGACGGCCAAGGCGTTCAAGCGTTGGGTGACCGGCGAAGTGCTACCGACCATCCGCAAGACGGGGGGCTTTGGGGTGCCGGCCATTCCGGATGTGGCGGCGGTGCAGCGTGACCTGCTGTTTGCCGAGGTGTCGGCCCGCATGCTCAACATGAGCAGTTCTGGGCGCCTGGGAATGCTGCAGAAGATCCAGGCCCAGCACCAGCTGCCCAATCTGTTGCCGGCCTATGCCATCGATGCGCCCAGTGATGCGGTGGATGGCAGTTCGCGCCCCACCTTTTCTGCCACCGAGGGGCTCAAGGCCTTTGGCATCCAGATGAGCGCCAAGGCATTCAACACCCTGCTGGCCTCCCATGGCCTGCTGGAGAAGATGAGCCGCCCCAGCAGCAAGGCGCCGGACAAGCAGCGGGAGTTCTGGGCGGTGTCGCCGCGGGGCCTGCTGTACGGCAAGAACATCGTGGATCCGCGCTGTCAGCGGGAGACCCAGCCGCACTGGTTTCAAACCCGGTTCAAGGATCTGCTGGGAGTGCTGGGGCTGGTAGGGGAGAAGGCAGCATGAGTAAGAGTGCTGCTACCAAGTTCGCTGAGGCCTGCTGTGGGGTGATGCTGGCCAGCGTGACGGTTGTCGTTGTGTCTGGTGCTGGTGTGTGTGTGGTGAGGATGTGGTTATGGGTGCTGAATTGATGGATGAACGTGAGCAGGCCTGGGCGGCCAGTGAACCAGCGGACGGAACATTTCAATTTTCCAAGGTGGTGCCTGGATATGAGCGTCTCATGGTTGTTCTTGATGAGGCTTATCAACAGGCGGCAGTTGGCAAGGGGGCAGAACGGCATGGCCAGGACCTGCCATTTGAGCATCAGCCAATGCAGCAGATAAGCCGGCTGCTGGATACCGATGGCGGCATGGCTTACCAGGCGATCAAGAAGATCCAGGAGACAAGGCGGTTGCCTACGGTGGAGCGTCAGAAGCGCGAGCTGTTGGGGGCGATCAACTACCTGGCTGGGATGGTGATCTATCTGGAGGACAAGCCAGGTGAGTGATGACGTTGATCAGGCCGGTGATCTGAT
This sequence comes from Pseudaeromonas paramecii, assembly GCF_039540575.1. Lineage (NCBI taxonomy): Bacteria > Pseudomonadati > Pseudomonadota > Gammaproteobacteria > Aeromonadales > Aeromonadaceae > Pseudaeromonas > Pseudaeromonas paramecii. Next base: position 361,801 of record NZ_BAABFC010000001.1, on the reverse strand, counting down.
TGCCCTGCAAGAGGATATCGGCATCCAGCGGGTTCGGGCGCAGTTGCCGGCCGGCGCGGGGGCGGCGGAGTGCCAGGAGTGTGGTGAGCCCATTCCAGCACGGCGGCGCAAGGCCATCCCAGGCACCCAGGTCTGTGCCGAGTGCCAGACCATTCTGGAGCTCAAGGCCAAGCAGCGCCGGGCATGGTGGTAAAGGCAGCCGCCCTGACCGAGCAGGAGGTGGAGCGGGTCCGCTGGCACATGGCGGCTTATGGCTGGATCCGGCGGTTGTTCGATGGGGAAGTAACAGAAGATCAGATCCGGGAAGAGGTCGATCGGTGTCCAGAAGCGTACCGGGAGCATTTCAGGGATTGGCTGAACCGGTACCGCGGGAAGTTCAAGGCGGCGAGACGTGGCAAGAAGTAACTGGGATCCGAGCCGGCACCAGCGGCACCTGGGCAGAGCGAAAGCGGGCCTGAAGCTTGTGGAGCTCAAGGCCATCCGTGACAAGGCCCGGCGGCTGGCCTGGCGGTATTGGCAGGAGCTGCAAGGCCTGCCGGGCGGGCAAGAGGGCCAGGACACCTTTCGGCGGCACGTTCGTGCCTGTATTCAGGAATTCGACAAGGGGGCGCAGGGTGCAGGTAGTGGCAACGCCAATTCCGGTCAATGAGCTGGGTGTGCTGATGGTGAAGCTGGGCCAGCACCTGCCTGGGTTTGTGCGGGCGCTGGCCGGTGGGCGGGTATTGGTTGGCATGGCGCCTGATGGGCTGCCGGTGGGCCCGGTGGTGGGCGGCACTGCGCCGGCGGCTGGCCTACAAGCCGATCGGCGGCTAGATCCGGTGTGGCGTGGGCTGCTGGAGGTGTTCCCCATGCAGCGCTTGGCCCTGGATGCCTGGGTGGCCCGCCTGGGCTGCCAGTTGCCCGGCGAGGGGGAGTGCCATCCCCAGCTGACCAACGTGATAGTGGAGGGGATACCGGTGCGCCTGTGCTGGATCCACGCCCATGAATCCGGCCAGCACATCGAGGCACTGACCAAGCTGGCCCAGGGCAACCTGGCAGCGTTCTGGCTGGAGGTTATCCGCATCGCCCTCGGCCTGCCCGCCGGGCACCGGCTCAGCCTGCCGGAGCTGTGCTGGTATCTGGCCAGCATCCAGCAGACCGGGTTGCTGCCGGATAGCGTTTCCCGCCAGGTGCTGGCCCGCCCGGCATCCTCCCTGCGCCATACCGGCCAGGGCTGGACTGATACCGATGATCTCTACCTGCCGCACCCGGGCGAGCAGCTGCAAGCCCTAGCCAAGCCGGTGGCGAAGCTGGTGGTGGATGCCGACCCGCCTGCTCGCTACCTGGGCAAGCCGAAGCCCAAGTATTGGGCCTGCCGGGCCTATCTGGATTATGTGAAGGGGCTGCCCTGCTGTGTGTGCGGCGCTCAAGGCGTTGATCCGCACCACCTGATCAGCCATGGCCAGGGAAAGATGGGCGGCAAGGCCCATGACCTGTTTGCCATTCCGCTGTGCCGCCGGCACCACGACGCCCTGCACCGCGGCGGGGTGGCCAGCTGGGAACGGGAGCACGGCTCGCAGCTGGAGCACCTGCTGCGCACCCTGGATCGGGCGATGAAAGAGGGGGCCTTGGCATGATGCAGTTCGAATTGCCCTGGCCGCCCAGCACCAACCGCATCTGGCGCAACGTGGTGACACGTGGCCGGCCACAAACCCTGCTGAGCACAGAGGGGCGCAAGTTCCGCACCCTGGCGGGGCATTACTGCCAATTAGCTGGTGTGGCTGGCAAGCAGCTGACTGGCCGCCTGGCGGTGGAGCTACACGTTCAGGCGCCTGACCGGCGCGGGCGAGACCTGGATAACGTACTGAAGGCAACCCTGGATGCCCTGACCCATGCCGGGGTCTGGGGGGACGACAGCCAGATAGACCGGCTGGTGGTGACCCGGGGCGAAATAACAAAAGGCGGCAAGCTGCTGGTGAGCATTGAGGGAGCAGGGGCATGAACGTAGCGATGGTGTTGGCGGGGCTGACCCCCAGGGCAAAGCAGATCGACGGCATGGGCTTTGGCGGCAAGCCGGTGTGGGAGTTTGAAGACAGAGTAGGGCTGCTCAAGGGGCTCAAGGGCCCGGCGCTGGATTGGGCCTACTACCGCTACTGCGGTCACGAGGCCAAGCTGCTGCGGGTGCTGCGCTACCTGCAGATGAGCATCGACATCTTCTGCGGCGTCAACGGCTACCGTCTCAAGCGGGAGACCCGGGCCGGCCTGGTGGAGATCGCCCTGCGGGATATGACCTCACCTGTGTGCGGCATCTGCGATGGGTCAGGGGAGCTGCCATCAGGTCGCTATGAGATGACCTACGGCGTGACCGGTATGCAGCCTGTGATGGTGGAGTGCCCCAGCTGCCACGGCAGCGGCCGGCACCGGCTGTCCCTGCGCGGCATGGCCGAGCTCTGCGGCATTGCCCATAACAGCTGGGGCACGAGCCACCAGGCCGTGCTGGCGGAGGCCACACGGTTGCTGGCGGGGTTGGAGGGGGAGGTGATGAGGGTGGCGGTCAGCACTGAATAATGCTGATAAGTAGTATCTTATTCGTGCTGATAGGCATAAACCAAGGTTATCTCTGAATGCGCAACGTTTCAGCAATCTAAATATTTACAATATTCTTAAATGGAAGATGGCGACTTCAAAAATATGAAGTTCATGAAACGACAGATATGTCTGAACGATATTTATCCGCCAGCACTTCTAAATGTGCACAGTCAATGTAAAATGGTATGGCCAGTGAGATTGCTTTCGCGTCCCCATCAAACGTTGGGGCGATGCCCAATGATTTAATTTCGTGGGTCAATCTATTGATAGAATGTTCACCTAGGTGAGGTATGTCTATAGTTACCATTTTGTCTTGGACGTCAAAGCCATTTGTTTTGTGGAATTTTTGAACTGCTTCAAACTGCTTACTTAGCATTGATGCAGTCTCTTCATTGCTTTCATTTATTCTTGTTAGTTTTTTCAAGTCGTTTTTTAGGTTGTCATTGGTGAGCCGTTGAGCAGTTAATTCTTCCTTCATTTGAGCGAACCTGGCTTGTAAGTCCTCAAAGTCAACCAGCCTGATCCTCAAATCGTCCACTTGCTTTGCTAATCCTTTTTTTTCATTAAAAAACTGCTCTGCTTTCGCTGAGATTTTTTCAATTTTACCTTCGTATACAAGAACCATTTCGTTGTGTTTGGCTAGTTTTTCACTAGTGTGTGCTTCAAGCTTCCTATATTCACGCATTGGTATTGTTGCTGCGTTTTCTATGTTGAGCTTGATGTGTCTTTTTAGGTCTCTAAGTCTTTCCTGCCACCAGAATATCAAAACTGATATAATAGGGTGGGTGATTATGAATGCTACTGATAATGCTAAAGGTTTGATTAGAAACTGTGTGGTGTTTTCATGTAAGTCTTCAATCATACTGATTTTGGTTGCAATATCATCATCAAGGAACGCGAGCAAAAGTAAGGATTTGTAATTTATAATCATCCACGACAAAATAAAGCAACCTATAAATGGAGAGTTTAATCTCTCATAGAGTGCTGATTTTAATTCTTTTTGAATTACAGAAAGATCCATTTTGACACCATTTTAAATAAATTGGATGCTGTGATTTTTACTTTTATTAGATGTTCTCAAAGTCTCAATTTTAATTATAAATGCCCATTTAAAATTATATTTTCTGTTGAGAGTGTGAGCTTCTCGTGGTGTTAGCATTTAATGCTGGAGTTCTCAGCTGCCATGGCAGCGGCCGGCACCGGCTATCCCTACGCGGCATGGCCGAGCTGTGCGGCATTGCCCATAACAACTGGGGCCCAAGCCACCAGGCCGTGCTGACCGAGGCAACACGGCTGCTGGCAGGGCTGGAGGGTGGCCAGATAGGTGTCATGCCATGAAGTTGGCGATGAGTCAGTTGGGCAAGATCGCGAGGCGATGGAGAGTGCAGCGGGACTATAACCCCGACAACCTGCACTGCATTCTTCAAAAATGACGAAAATTAATCGCCTTTCTTGTGCTTGTGTGGCTTAAGTCCCGGCGTATTGCCAGGTGTATCCTTATTGTCACGTTGCCTTCTATCAGGTTTCCCTGTGGAATCTGCAATCCGCTTTGGCCCAGGCTTTATTCCCATATATCACTCCATTTATGCTGCCAAATTTATGTCTTTAAATGCTATGGCAGCGTATAGCACTTAGACATTTAACACCTGCCTGTAGAAGTGTTTTGTGATTGTTTAAATTCTGATGATTAATGAGCGACCTTGTAAAGGCTAGGTGTTTGACTTTCTATTTCGATGAGTTATGACATTCTGTTTGCCAAATATGTGGTCAATTATTTTTTCACAATGTATTGATGGCATGTTGTGCTTTTTAAGTGCGTCAAAAACCTCCTTTTCACTTAAGTGACCATTGTCAAATGAACTCATGATATCAGATGCGATTTTACTATAGACTGCTGACTCGCTCATGGGGTCATTGTTGCTAAAAACCTCGGACTCTAAGCTTCGCATTCTATGAGATAGGCTTCTAGTGTTACTTAGTATTTCAGATAAAATATCTTGCTCTGAACGGGGAGGTATTTCTTCATCAGGAAGGTTTTGCGACACTGCATTATTAAATTTATTTTCAAACTGTGGCCAATATGTGTCAAAAACTTGGTTTAGTATTCTCTCATCTAATGCTTTATCACCCAAGCAGTCATTAATTGTTCTGATTAGCGCCCATACCCCAGGTTTGTCTGGGGTGGTGTGATTAAACTGACCTAGTGGATCTTGTAAATCTTCTGGTTTCAAGTCTATAAGAAAAGTACAAACACGGTTGGTTGTTAGGCCCTTCGCTAATGCTCCGGTTTCAAATAGTATCCAAGGCCTGTTTTTATTTTCCTGCGTAAGGCAAACAATTCCAACTGAAACATCTTTAAGTTTGTCGTTAATCTCAGAAAACCAAATCGCGCCTCTGTCAATATCTCTAGTGGAAATCCAAGGCTGTGATGCCTGTATTACACATTTCAACCAATCGCTCATTAGCTCAGCTATAGCTTTGCTCCTTTTTCCAGACCAGCTTATAAATATTTTCATGAGATATTCCAACGGTTAATCTTTGTTAGGTGTATTGCCATGGCTTATATGGTAAGTCAAACTTGCGGTTTGATTGATTTTGTTAAATTGAAATTGTTCATTGCCAAGAATTTAGAAACTATTTTTTTTATTTCTGTAGTATACCCAGACCGCACGTCGTTGATGATGATGTTCTCTGATCCATGGGATGTGCGTAGGCCCCATAGATGGCTGGAGCGGCACATGACCAGCAAGATCTCCCCACGCTTTGCTCGGGGGATGAGGTTGTGTCGCAGGTGGTCTTGCATGGCCCAGACGCTGGGCAGGCAGTTGGCGATGGCCTCGACATTGTCCATGTTCTTCGATGCGTAGGGGATCAGGTTGGCAATGGCGACGGTGCGGCTGGCAAGCTTATCATCGCCAGCGAACAGGCTGTTGGCCACTCTGCGGAACCATGTATCCCAACCGCCGATTTGATAGGGGTAGTCTTCTTCGCCGGAGAGCTGGCGAAGCAAGGTGTCGTGATGGTTCTGTTTTGAGACCGCTTTAACAGAAGGTTGGTCAGCGCTTGGGTTGGCATAGCACAGCACGATCTTGGCGGTCTTGAGCGGGCCGAAGTAGGGCCCTGGCGGAAATGTCATGTCGAAGTCGGTGCTATAGGCCGCCTGCAACTCAGCGAGAACTGCTTCGTCATCGGGGTGGGTATTCTCATCTCGATGGTCGAACCGTTGCCAGAAATCGAATATGTTCATTGCACTCATACTGCATTGCTCGCCAGTTTTACGGCGCATTACGCATTGCTATTACACCCTACTCGCTAAGGCATTTGTTAAATAACTATTACGATGCGGGTAGAAGATCTTTTAGAAATGGGAACTCAAGCAAACAAGCTGCATCCAGCCTCTTTCTAATGCTCTCATCACCTTCTTTGTGCTTAGCTATACAAAGATAGTAATTAACGCCATTATGATTTGCATAAATAATCCACTCCCCAGTCATTCTTTGCTCTTCACTACGCTTCTGAAGGTTTCTTGAAACGATATCCTCTACAATATGTGGGATATCCTCGACTGTCATATATTGTTCAATTCCACTTGTTTTAGCTTCTTCAATTTTACTTTCAAAGTAAGGAATGCTGTAGGTATTCAGAGCATTCATCATGTTTTGCACCATTCCCGAGATATTAGAGTCGTAGAAATGTTTATGCCACAAACCTTTAAGAGGCGGTCGTGAAAACTGGCTAGCTGGTTTGGTTCTGCTCTGATTAATCTCGCCCTCAAGACATTTCACTTCGTGCATTATCGCGTCAAGAGTTATTGACCTGTTTTCAAAAGAATGATAAAGATCTAATAGAAATAAAAGGCTATATCTACCCCCTAGAATTTCATCTATGCGAGTTTTCGCTTTAATTTCCAATATTGCCTGCCTTAATTCAGGGTCTTTAGTTTCGAGCGATAATAGGAAGCTAGATATTAAATCAATAGGTTCTGTTTTGCACACGTCATCCATGACTGCTAGTGCTCCAAGTTTCGAATAGGAAAATAATGTCTGTTTAACTGGCTGCGTAGTCGTCAATACGTGTTGCTATTGTGCCATACTCGTTGTTTTAGTTTTTTCACGAATTAGATGTAAACCTTCCGTGCACAAAGATTGAAACAATTCGATTTCCTTGTTTCTATTTTTTATTGCAGAGGTGATCCTGTCATATGCATATTCTGATTTTCTGTCGATCTCAAGACCTTTTGTTAACCAAAATTCAGCCTCTGAATAAAGACCTTTGTTGTTAAGTATGTTCCCAATGTTGTTCATGATCCATGCTTTACTTTCTTTTGTGACATCATTCGCTCTTTTTAGATATGTCATTGCCATTTCGTAAAGATTTAGTTGTACACAGGAGTTGCTTATATACCCTAAATAATCAGAGTTGTTTGGATCGTTAATACATAGATTATTTAAAATTCCAACGGCTTCTTTATGTTGGTTATTATCTTGCAGAAGCCTAGAATATTTAAATGCTATTGCTTTATTTCCAGGGTGTTTAACGTATGCAGCATGAATTGTGTCTACTGCCATTTGTAAGTTATCTTTTTCATATAGTTCACTAAGCGTGATAGCTACATCTGGATTCATTGACTGCATGTTGTCACTTAAAAGTGCTATCGCTTTATCTTTTTCATTGATGCAGGCATAAATATCTGCCTTTATTATTAATAATTCCGTGTCGCCTTTAAATGCTTCTAATGTTCGGTTAATCAGATCTAAGGCCTGTTCATAGTAGCTCTCCCAGGAAAGCATACTAGAAATGAGACACAGAACTTTTTTATCATCTTTATGTGTTGAGGCAAACTGGAGCATTTTTTCTAGACCAGCAAAAGCATCTTCTTTAAAGTCAATATAAACCATCCAAGCTTTATCTATCAGTTGTTCATTTTCTTCCTTGGTTACCATCGCCGCGGTAAGTTTATCCCTTGCTGATTTATAGTCCCTTTTTAACAGGTCAATAATCCATTCATCGTTTTCCTTACCATTCAGACCCTTTGATTCATCAGGGTCTGTACTTATTTCATTTGATGTAATGTTAGGAAGTTTCTTTATGGCTTCTCGTATTTGATTGCATGCTGGGCCTGTGGCGGCTTGAAGTCGACCATCTTCTCGATGTGGGTTATAGACTCCGGGCGTAATGCCAAGTAAATCTGTGGGTATATGGAGTGAACTACCTTCTGGTGTAATGAAAAACACACGTTCTCGGCCAAGTTTTCCTGTGAATAATCCATATTCGAATAATACATTGTCGCGAATTGAATTGTGTTCTCCACTCCTCATTTTTGTTATATCATCAGGGCTAAAAACGAAAACACCAAAATCAGATTCTTCAACTACTTTTGTTAGGGTCTCGATACTTGTTAAGGATAGCTCGAAAACACCTTGATCCCAAACAGTAGGTTCTGCATCATGTGTTAAGTTTTGTTGAATTGCGTATGCAACATTCAATCCTTCAACAGAAGAGCCGATAAATACTCTTGGTTTCATTTTTCAAACCTTACGTTCATTCTAAAATGCCGATGAAAGATGTTTTGATAGTGATAATGATGACTCGACTGTCAAAGCATCAATGGTTGTTTGACTGTAAATTTTGCGATATACGGGAATGTTAATTCTAGTGATAGAAATCACTTCAAAGGCAAGATTTCAATCCTTTTTAAATTGTTATCTATAAATGGTTGCACGAATTATCTTAACTTTAAAGATACTAATATCTGCTATTGCGTATAATCTATCTATCTTGACCATATTTTAATTCACATAACTTTTTCAAATATATGGTTTTTAGCGAAGCCTAGTTGCCTGAGGAGCATATCAGGTGTATTCAAAGCTACCGCCCCTGGCGGAGCGCTTACCAGTTGGCGATGCGGGTGTCATAGCCATGGGAGAGTGGACGGTGGGTCTCGCATGGCATTGTAAAGACTCAACTTAACCTCATTCTACCGACGGTAGTAGCGGTTTTTGTGATCGCTTCGCGTGTTATCACTCAGACCTTGATCTGGCTCGGCGTTCTGCGGGGCCGGGCTGGGCGGTGCTTGCCTGCGGTTGGTGATCTGTTGTCCGTTTGGGATAAGTACAGTTGACGCTGGGCGGGTGTTGTCCCAGAATGCTCGGCAAGAGCGTCGAAACTCTTAAGCAACCGGAACCCTCCGCGCCCGTCAGACGTGGTTTTTTTGTACCTGAGATCCGCCCTGGATCTGTCCGTGCCGTTTCTGTTATGGCCGGGAGGGTGAGGAATACAATACCCGTCAGGGGAATAACTCCGCCCGCGTTGCTCGGGTTTCGAACCTCCCGGCCACCATCAATTCCGGTGGTGGTCAACCGCGTCGAAACGGAGCAAAACATGTCTACTGTCATCCCATTCTCTTTTGAGAATCATCCTGTTCGGGCTTTGACGATCGAGGATCAACCTTGGTTTGTTGCAGCCGATGTCGCTTCCGCTTTGGAGTACAGCCAAGCCAGTGCCATGACTCGCCACTTGGACGAGGATGAAACCTGCTCTGCCAAATTGGCAGATCAGGGGCAACTGCGAGAGTTGATTGTTATCAACGAGTCCGGCCTTTACTCCGCCATTCTGCGTAGTCGCAAGCCTGCGGCAAAACGCTTCAAGAAGTGGGTCACCGCCGAGGTGTTGCCCTCTATCCGGCGAACTGGGCTGTATCAGGCCCCCTGTACTCCCCAACTGGCCAACAAGTTGACCGCTGATCAGCAGCAGTCCCTTAAGGCGCTGGTGAAGGCCAGGATCGAGGCGCTGCCCAAAGACAAACAGGCCAAGGGGGAGGTGGTCTGCTGGTCTGCCATCCAGTCGACGTTCGGAGCCAGCTATGAGGAGCTTTTGCCGGCGCAGTTTGCCGAGGCGCTGTCGCTGGCGGCCCGGGTGCCGCTGGAAGGGGAGTTGCTGGGGCCGGAGGTGGTGCCGTCAGTGAGTCTGCTGGATATCAACTACACGGTGGCGCGCTGGATAGCCGAGAGCCCGGAGGTCGGGCGCGGGGTACGGCATACCAACGACCCCAGCTCGTTGCTGGTCACGGCAGAGATGCTCTACGGCATGGATAGCCGGTCGCCCACCATGGCCTTGCTGGGGCAGCTGAGTGCTGCGGGTTACTGCGTGGAGAGCTGCCGGATGGAGGTGATGGCCCTGCGGCATCATATCGAGAAGCTGAGCACGCACCTGGCCATGTGGCAGTCGGCCACCAAGAACGTGAATGAGAGCGGCCTGCGGTTCCGGATGTAGGGCTGGGTGAGAGAAGGGCAGCCTGTGATGGGCTGCCCTGGTTGTGACGTCGGTGCTGTGCTGAATATGTGAATGATCTAGCTACTATCCTTAGCGAGTGAACGATGGTAGAAAATGACTTACGCAGTGCGTACAATCGCCGCCTTATTGATAGGAACTGCTTATCATGATTACTGCATGGTACTTCATGCACTTACGGAGGGCTTATGAGTAGACGGAAAGGGCTTAGCCTGGATCTGGTCATTGGCGCCGGTTCTTTATTAGATATGTGCCCAGCTGGCGATGAGCATGGAGACTCGTATCTGCATGAGTATGAGCGTCGTGTTCGGCCTGTTGGCAAAAAAATACCTTCACATCTTGTTTACATTGACAAATTGACTGTTGAGCTAACCGTCAACAAGATGAATGATGAGGAATCGTTGAGGTCGGATTGGATCTCGATTGGTAGAGATATGGAGAAGGCATTCGAGTCTTATGACAGAGAAAGACGCAGCCAAAAAGTTGCAGGATGACGTTACCGATCAGGTTCTAGGTCAGCAACCTGACGGCGATACCGCTGATCTCGATCACGATGAGCTGATTGTCCAGCAGATGATTGATGAGCGGCCTGAACTGGTTGAGCGTCTGGCAAACAGTCCAAAAGTTCAGGCTGTATTTGCTCAGGTTACACAGATGCGCCGAAGTGGTCCGTTGCCTGAGTCATCAGAGTTTGCGGCTTATGAACAGGTCCATGCAGGGGCTGCGGAACGTATTTTGAAAATGTCTGAGCGTGAGCAAACTCATCGTCACGGCTTGCAGAACCGGGAGATGGAGCTGCGTGCCCAAGAGTTGGAGTTGAGAAAGACAATGGTAGATGGCGCCGTTTCCAGAGAGCGCCGTGGGCAATACCTGGGTTTTACCATTGCCTTGTTTGTTCTGATTTTCGCGGTAGTGATGGCGTCTACCAATCACACAGGCATTGCGATGGCTCTGGTGGCTATCGATTTGGTGGGGTTGGCTGCGGTGTTTGTGCTTGGGCGTGTGCTACCTAGCCAAGGAAGTTCTAACGATTCACCCCCCGACGATGAATAGGCCGTTCCCTCAAAAAACCTCGCTTACATGCGAGGTTTTTTTATACCTATAAGCAGCTTACTGGTAGAGGGTGCCGTTGTGCTTGAGCCAGCCGTCGGTGTGCCGGCCGCCCGGGTCATGGTGCGTCCAGTGGACGACGCCGCCTTTGTCGTTCCACTCGTACTCGCCGAAGAACTCCACTGTGTCACCCTCTTGCAGGCCACCGATGCGTTGGGCCAGGTCGATGTTGTGGGCGATCAAGATGGTCTGCCCGGTAGCGAGCCGGAGCAGGAACTTCTGGTGGCGGCTGCCTTTGTTGTCATCTGGCAGGATCCGGCTGACCTGCCCGGCGCCTTGAACCTGCAGATCGCTTTGCTGGTTCTGGTAGGCGGCTTGCAGCAGGGCGGAGCCATCCTGGATGGCTTCTGCTGTGGCGGTTGGGGCTATGGTGGGGTTTTTGTGCGTCTGGCCGACGTAATAGGCCACCAGGGCCAGGATGGCGATAAGCAGTAGCTTCTTCATGTGGGCTCCGGTGATTTGACTGATGCCATGATACACGGCGGGAGCCGAATGGGCTTCTGTTGTGAATGACGGGTGACTGTTTGAAAATCCAGAAAGGCAACTGTATAAATATACAGGCTGCGGTATTACCGATGGCCAATAGACGAAGCCCCAGCATGTTGCCGGGGCTTTTTTGTATGCAGTGAAGATGGGCGACCGCCAGGGTGCTGTAACACCAAGGCGGCCAACCGGCCCATGTGTAAGGTCACGAGCCGATCCAAGGCCCACCGCTACTCTGCAGAGAGCGGTTTGAGCCTACCACAGGTAGAAAGCTTGATGACTGAATTACTTCATGATTTTCGTTGTTGCCGCTGTGGCAAGTTGCTGGCCCGTTTTAATGGGATGGTTGAGGTGAAGTGCCCACGGTGCAAGACAGTTCAAACCGGGAACACCATCGAGTGTCTGACGGAGAAAGCCGATGGTGAAGAAGGAGCTCCAGGGCGGGGCTGTGACCCTGTATTGCGCTGATGCGTTGGAGGTGTTGGCCGGGATGGCCGAGAACAGTGTGGATCTGATTGCGATGGACCCGCCGTATTTCCGGGTGAAGGGGGAGGCGTGGGACAACCAGTGGCCGTCGGTGGAGGCGTATCTGGCCTGGTTGGATGAGGTGTTGCTGGGCTGCTGGCGGGTGCTGCGGCCGGCGGGGAGCCTGTATCTGTTTTGTGGCCACAAGCTGGCTGCGGAGACGGAGCAGCTGGTGAAGGCGCGGTTCAATCTGCTGAGCCATATCATCTGGGCCAAGCCGAACGGGCCCTGGCGCCGGCAGAACAAGGCCCAGTTGCGGGCATTCTTCCCGTCCACGGAGCGGATTTTGTTTGCCGAGCACTATGGGGCGGAGGGGATGGCCAAGGGATGCAGTGGCTATGCGGCCAAGTGTGCCGAGTTGCGCAAGGGGGTGTTTGCCCCGTTGATCGAGTACTTCGCCCAGGCCAAGGAGGCGTTGGGGGTGTCGGCGGCGGAGATCAATGCGGCCACCGGTACCAAGATGTGCTCTCACTGGTTCAGCTATAGCCAGTGGCAGTTGCCGTCTGCCCAGCAGTATGAGGCGTTGCAGCGGCTGTTTGCCGGCAAGGCCGCGGCGCTGGAGCGGCCCTATGAGGCCCTGCAGTCGGAGTATGCCGACCTGGGCAAGCAGTACCAGGCCCTGGCCCGGCAATATGATGAGCTGAAGCAGGAGTATGAGCAGCTGCGCCGGCCATTCGCTGTCTCTGCCGAGGTGCCCTACACGGATGTGTGGCAGTTCGCCCCGGTGGCCTACTACCCGGGCAAGCACCCGTGTGAGAAGCCCCAGGATCTGATGCGGCACATCATCCAGTGCAGCAGCCGGGAGGGGCAGGTGGTGGGTGACTTCTTCATGGGGTCCGGCGCCACCGGCAAAGCCGCGGTCGCCCTCGGCCGCCAGTTCATCGGCGTGGAGCTGGAACAGCCCAGGTATGAGCAGACGTGTGGGGAGATGCTGGAGGCGTTGGGGCAGTAGATAAAGCAAAGCCCCCGGGATGGGCAATGCTGATCAGTTAAGGATCCATTGACCGATCCTCCCACTGTAGGAAAATCCGGAACCCGTTATTGGTTCCGGATTTTTTATGTCTATTGCGAACGACTTGAACGATGTCATGGCGGCATCGGCTAACACGATGGCTCGGTTGGCGGTCTTTGCCGAGCATATTCCTGATGAATGGATTAACGCCGCTGCGGCACTGTCTGCCAAGGCTACCATCCGCCGACGTCGCTTGCCTGCCGACCTGGTCTTGTGGCTGGTGGTCGGGATGGCATTTTTCCGCAATGAGCCCATCTCCGAGGTCGCGCGACGGCTCAACATCTGCGCCGAGGGGTTGGCCAACGAAGCGTTACTGGCTGATAGTGCGCTGTCCCAGGCCCGACAACGCCTTGGCAAGCAGCCGTTAGCGTGGCTGTTCAAGCAGTGCGCCGATGTCTGGGGGCGTGAGCGTTACCCCGAAGACCTGTGGCATGGCTTACAGGTGTTTGCCGTCGACGGCGCCTTGTTCAGAACCCAAGACACACCTGAACTCCGGGCCCATTTTTGGCTCAGGCAACACATCAACCGACCGGCAGACGCCTTATCCGATGTTGCGGTTAGTCGCCTTGATGAATGTCCGCTCCCATGTGATTGCCAATGCGGCTATCAGTCCCTATCGCAAGGGAGAAATTCCCCTGGCCAGTGAATTTATCCACTCCCTGCCGGATGATTCGGTGACCCTGTTGGATAAGGGCTTTTTCAGTGCTGACCTGTTGCTCCACATCCAGAATGAGTCGGCCAACCGACACTGGCTCATCCCGGAACGCAAGGGATTGGTGTATACGGAGCTCAAGCGTTATGGCGAGGGCGACCGTCTGTTGCAGATGACGGTCTCGCCCCAGGCCCGCAAAAAAAATCCAGCGCTACCGGAGCAGTGGCAAGTTCGAGCGGTCAGCTATGAGGTGGCCGGCAAGGAGAAAACGGTGTTTACCTCCCTACCAGCGGCGCGTTTCAGCGCGGCTCAGGTGTCTGCGCTGTATCATGAACGCTGGGAAATCGAACTGGGGTTCAGGGATATCAAAAGCGCGATGCAGCACAACGCCATGACGCTTAGAAGCAAGAAGGTGGACTTGGTTTATCAGGAACTGTGGGGGCTGCTGCTGGGATACAACTTGGTCAGACGAGAGGCCAGTCAGGCGGCCGTGGCCCATCTGCGAGCACCCAATGAGGTCAGCTTTAAATTTGCCTGCCAGTTCATTGCCAATCAGTTGGCCATCATGGCTGGCGCCCTGTCGCCATCGCATACCCAGCGACGACTAAACGAGTTGCGCGGTTGCATTGGCAGTATGTTCATAGAAAAACGCCCCAGGCCATCAAGGCCTAGGGCGGTGAAGATATCGAAGACCCGTTATCCGGTGGATCGCAAGGCAGCTCCGCTTAAGTGAACAGCATTGCCCGGGATGGGGGCTTTGCAAAGCTATTATATTGATTGTCAGCCGATGGCTAGAGTACTTTTAACTGCACTGATAAGCATCAGGACACGAGAGAAGCCTTCTGGGGGCATGTATGCAAACCACAAGAAGGTGATCAGCCCTATCCCACCAGTGGTTACCAACAAGGCCAACGAGTATCTCCACGGCCGCATCAACATCATCTGCAAGATTTCAAGTAAAAACATTCTCTTCGACCGGCTGCCCGGCGGTGCAAGCGGTGCTTGCGTCGAGGAAGATGAGTTATCCGCACGACCTTTCTGTTTGGGCTTCGGGCGGCGAGTCAGTTTTTTTCTTGCAGAGGTGATAGGAGACAACGGGTTTTGCTGCTCATCATGCATGCATGGGGGGCGAAAATCAGTCATAAAAGACTCCTCGTTCCTATAGGGATTTTAGTAACAGGCGCCCTGTAGGAATTAAGGCATCCCTTACAGCGCCTGAGTGATCAAAACCTGGTTGTTGTTTAACATTTGATTTACCTGTGTTGGTGCTCTGCACCGCTGATGTAATAACAACCTAGCACAGTCAATTGGACTCATTCAGCCTATATTTTTGCGTGAATTGTCAGATTTTGGCCTGCTTCACACGGCTGAATTAATTAAAAAAAATCGCAAAATGATACCGTTTTCTATTGGTATGCCGGTTTGATTTGCTCATCGTCTCATGACTAAGCTATAGAGTTACTTTTGAGCATGTTCTCTCGGACTTACTTGGCGACAGGCAGGTCTTCCCATCGAGTGGTGTAGCCGGGGCTTAGGCGTTCGCGCTTCATCAACCACTCATGCTGGTCCAGCCCCTGGCTGGCAAACCGGACTTTCCCCAGGCCGCTGTTGTTGATCTTGTCCAGCACCTCCATCAGGCGATCATTCGACCCGGTATCGAAGAGATCACCTTGTTGGTTCTCGATGGGGGTGAACTGGCCGAGCATGACGCCGCCTTTCTGGTACCGGTAGCCATCCCGCCAGATCATATCCAGCAGGTGGGCGATCTGGTGGAGCAGAACGCGGGTGTCGTTGGTGGGTACCGCCAGCTTGGTGGTGGCCTGGTCGCCGTAGTAGGGCTCGTTGCCGTTGAAGGGGCTGGTTCGGATAAAAACGCTGACCGTGCGACAGCAGCGCTGTTCTGCCCTGAGCTTTTCGCCGGCCCGGGCCATGTAGTCGGCCAAGGCTTGATACATGGTGGTTCTGTCGGTGACGCGCTCGCCGAAGCTGCGGCTGCAGACGATCTGCTGTTTGGCATCGGGCTCGATGGCGAGGTCGGCACAGGGGTGGCCTCGCAGCTCTTGAATGGTTCTCTCCACCACCACGCCATAGCGGGCCCGCATGGTCTTGGTGTCACTGCTCACCAGGTCGGCCACGGTCTGGATGCCTTGCTGATTGAACCGGGCGCCCAGCCGGCGACCTACGCCCCACACTTCATCCACCGGGGTGATGGTCATGAGCTTGGCCCGGCGGGTCTCGTCCCTCAGGTCTACCACGCCGCCGGTCTGCGGCCACTTCTTTGCGGCATAGTTGGCGAGCTTAGCCAGGGTGCGGGTGGGGCCGATGCCGACGCCCACGGTGAGCCCTGTCCACTGGAGGACTTTGGCGCGAATGGCCAGACCGTACTCGATCAGGTTGCCGGCCCAGGTCTCGCCCAGTTCCAGGAAGGCTTCATCGATGCTATAGGTCTCAACCCGGGGGGACATGCTCTCCAGCACTGTCATCACCCGGTGGGACATGTCGCCATAGAGGCCGTAGTTGGAGCTGAACCAGATGCCCCCCTTGGCCTCGTATTCACCGCGGATCTTGAAGTAGGGGACGCCCATCTTGATGCCCATGGCCTTGGCCTCGGCACTGCGGGCCACCACGCAGCCATCGTTGTTGGAGAGCACGACAATGGGCCGGCCCTTGAGGTCGGGCCTGAATAGCCGTTCACAGCTGGCGTAGAAGTTATTGACGTCCACCAGGGCAATTGGGGTCGGCATGGCTTATCGCTTGAACTGCTTGTGCAGGACGTAGACGACCACGCCGAAGACCTCCAGCTCTTGCTCAGGGTCGAGCAGGATCGGGCGGTATTCGGGGTTGGCCGGGAGTAGGGCGGGGTAGGGGCGCAGCTGCAGCTCCTTGACCGTGAACTCGCCACCCAGGCTGGCGATGATGGTGTCGCCGTGCTGGGCGGTGATGGAGCGGTCGACGATGAGCAGATCTCCGTCGTGGATCCCTGCGTTGATCATGCTGTTGCCCTGGGCCCGGACATAGTAGGTGGCCGCCGGCCTGGCAACGCACAGCTCGTTCAGGTCGAGGGTTTGCTCGATGTAGTCCTGTGCCGGGCTAGGGAAGCCACAAGCCGCCGGAGACAGGAACAAGGGGAGCTCCAGGCGTGGAGCTTCGTGAGCTGGTGTGAAGAACATGGTGCGCTTCCGCATTCATACTGTACATATGAACAGTATAAGGCTTTAGGTTTGCACCTTGCAGCTATTTAGGTGATCAAAACAACACGCTCATTTCTTCAACTTAGCGACTGGAAGTTGTTGTTGATCATGAGGTTCAAAGAAACAAAGCAGTAGATCTAAATGTAAAAAGTCCCGCGATGCGGGACTTTTACCTAACTAATGGAAGAGCTGCTTAAGCGCGTTTGACAATTTGGCTCACACGTGCAGCACTCAGATCAAAGATCTCCGCAACCTTAGCTTGAGACAGTCCTGACTGAACTGCGCTTTTGATTTCCAAGTTGCGTACACGGAGGTCTTGCTGGCGTTCCGCTGTTTCCATTCGAGCTTCAAGAACCCGAACTTGGCGTTGTACTCCCTTCATCTGGCGTTCCAGCTGACGGGTTCTGTATTCGAGTTGTTTTTCACGGTCGTTCATATGTACAATTCCTCTAGAGATGGCTGTTTTCAGTGTCCCCACCGAAGGTCTAGCTCTTGCCGGAGAAACCAACGGAGGGTTATTTGCAAAATAGCCATTTCTTTCGCCTACAGCAAGCATTATTAAAGTCAATTAACGCGATAATCTGTAACGCATTGATATATTTGAATAATTAACTGAGACTTAAATCCTCTCATCACAGTGCTAGTGTAAGTCGTTGATAATAAATAAATTTTTTTAAAAATGTGTCGGGTTCATTTAACTCTCTTGGTTCCTGTGCCTGATATGCCAATGAGAGACAGAAGCAGTTATAGGCGGTACTTGCAGACCTCCCAGAAATACTGTATAAATTCCCATGCTGCGGTTAGTCCGCACTGAACCCGCCTAGAGCGGGTTTTCCTTTTCCTGAGCCCTGGCCTTTTTGCCGGGGCTTTGTCGTTTCTGGCCCCTGGCGGGGTGGTGGATATGCGAATGCCGACCAAAGACCCGGGCCTGTTGGCCTTCCTGGTGACTTGGCTGATGGAGCATCAGCCGGCCCTCTACGGCTTCCTGCTGGCGTTGATCACGGCCTATCTGCGGGTGACTTACTCCGGTGGCAGCCAGCGCCAGCGGGTACTGGAGTCGTTGATGTGCGGGGCCATCAGCCTTTCTCTGATGTCGGCCATGGACTGGATCGGGGTTCCGACCTCGGCCAGTGGCTTTATCGGCGGCATGGTGGGTTTTCTCGGCGTGGACAAGATGCGCTCCATGGCTGAGCAGGTACTGAGCAAGAGGGTGGGCGGCGATGGCCAGAATCAATGATGTGCCGAACGTGAAGGCGTTCTTGGACATGCTGGCGTGGAGTGAGGGCACGATTGGCCTGGGGGACGATGGTTACAACAAGCTGGTGAACCCTGCCGGCTTTTTCGATTCTTATGCCGATCACCCCAATGTGCTGGTGCAGGTCACGCCGCGGCTCAAGTCCACTGCTGCTGGGCGGTACCAGTTCCTGTCTCGCTACTGGTCCCACTACAAGAAACTGCTGGGCCTGCCGGACTTCGGGCCGGTGAGCCAGGACAAGTGGGCCATTCAGCTGATCCGTGAGCAGAAGGCGCTGGAGGATGTGAAGGCGGGGCGTATCCCGGTAGCCATCGCCAAGTGTTCCAACATCTGGGCCAGCCTGCCTGGCGCCGGCTATGGCCAGCGGGAACATACGCTGGAGCGGCTGCTGGCCGAGTACCAGTCATTCGGTGGTGTGCTCGCATGAGCGCTCTGGCCTGGCGTCTCGTCGGTGGGCTGGCCGTGGTTCTGTGCCTGGTTGGCCTGCTCTGGTTCGCCAAGGCAAAGACCGAGGAGGCCGCCAGTCTTTCCGCTTCATTGGAGCAGTCCAGGCTGAACTTCCAGCTGCAACAGGCGGCCACCCGTCAGATTGAGCAGAACTACCAGGAGGCATTGCATGCCATCGACCAGGCAGAACGCGACAAGCGTTCAATGGGGCAGCGGTCCTCTAAGCTGCAACGGGAGCTTGAGCAGCTGCAGCTGGGTGTTCCCTGTGCTGCTGAGCCTATTCCTGTCGCTGTTGTTGAGCGGCTGCGCGAGCGAGTCAGTACTGCCAACCAAGCCCTGCAAGCCGGTAGCGCCCAGCCTGGTGGCGCCCACCCCGATCCCTGAGTATTGGGCCGAGCAATATGGTCAGTGCCCCGTGTATGTGGAGCAGGTGATCCTGGCGCTGGAGCAGTGCAACCGGGACAAGCAGGCCATCCGGGATCCTCAATACGTCGGAGGGCATGATGCCAGCCAGGATCCCTAAGGTGTGTCGGGAGCGAACCTGCAGCCGGCTGACCACGGAGCGCCACGGCTACTGCCCGGAGCATGCCCATCTGGCGGATGGCTGGAAGAAGGTGGCCAAGGTCAGCGCTGAAGACCGCGGCTATGGCTGGGCCTGGCGCAAGCGTCGGCAGCGAGTGCTGGAGCGAGATCGTTACCTCTGCCAGGTGTGCCTTGCCAAGGGCAGGATCACCGTCGCTACCGAGGTAGATCACATCGTCAACAAGGCGGCAGGCGGGACGGACGATGAGGCGAACCTGCAGGCCATCTGCCGAAGTTGTCATGCAGCAAAGACCCAATCGGAATCATCTGATGCTCGCCAATCCAGCACCAAACCAGTGCAAACCAGGGGGTAGGGGGGGCTAAATCCTTCCAACTTTTCGACCTCACCACTGCTCCGCCTCGTCAAATTTTTACACCCGCGAAATTAAAAAATTAAAACGGAGGCCAGATGGCTGGAAAAGCCGCTGTTCCTGGCCGTGGACGTCGGCCCAAGCCTACCGAGAAGAAGCTGCTTGCCGGCAATCCAGGTAAGCGGGCGCTGAACCATGAGGCGCCCACTTTCACCTCGGTTGCTGGGGTCAGTTGCCCGGACTGGTTGGCCGAAGATGAACTGGCCTCAACCATGTGGGACATGCTGATCGCCGAGTTGTGCGGTGCGCAGGTGCTGTGCCTGACGGACATCCACAACCTGGAAGCATTTTGTGCCGCCTACTCTCGCTGGCGGCAGGCCGAGCGAGAGATTGCCATGCATGGCCTGGTGGTCGCAGGGGCGACCGGCGGCCCGATCAAGAACCCGGCCTGTACGGTGGTGAATGAATCACTTCGGCAGATGACCACCTTCGGATCCCTGCTTGGCCTGGATCCTTCTAGCCGATCGCGTCTTATCGGTGGCGGTAAGAAAAAGGGAGAGGCCAACCCGTTCAACGAGTTCTAGGGACTAGGTATGGCAGCACGCAAGAGTTACCCGCTCGTCAATGCGGCGAACCAGTACGCGCGTGATGTGACGAGAGGAAAGATCCCGGCTTGTCGCTATGTCATCCAGGCCTGCCAGCGCCACCTTGACGATCTGGCCAAGGAAAAGTCGGCCAAGTTTCGCTTCAGGTTCGATAAGGACAAAGCCGAGCGGGCCGCCAGATTCATCCAGCTGTTACCGCACACCAAGGGGGAGTGGGCCTTCAAGCGCCAGCTCATCACCTTAGAGCCATGGCAGTTGTTCATCGTCTGCTGCGCCTTCGGCTGGGTGCGCAAGGGAACTGGTCTGAGGCGGTTCCGTGAGGTCTACACCGAGATCCCGAGAAAGAACGGCAAGTCGGCCATTTCCGCCGGCGTGGCGCTTTACTGCTTTGCCGCCGACAACGAGTTCGGCGCCGAGGTGTATTCCGGTGCCACGACAGAAAAGCAGGCCTGGGAGGTGTTCAGGCCAGCCAGGCTGATGGCAAAGCGCACCCCCTTCCTGCTGGAACGCTGGGGGATCGAGGTCAACGCCTCCAACCTCAACATCCCAGCCGATGGGGCCCGGTTCGAACCGCTGATCGGGAACCCGGGAGACGGCCAGTCGCCCAGCTGCGCCGTGGTGGATGAATACCACGAGCACGATGCCGACGACCTCTACACCACCATGATCACCGGCATGGGGGCTCGTAAGCAGCCGCTAATGTGGATTATCACCACCGCCGGCTACAACATCGATGGGCCCTGCTACGACAAGCGGCGGGAAGTCATTGAGATGCTGGCTGGCACAGTGCCTGATGACGAGCTGTTTGGTGTCATCTTCACCCTGGACGAGGGGGATGACTGGACGGATCCCCGGGTGCTGGCCAAAGCCAACCCCAACATGGGGATCTCGGTCTACGAAGATTACCTGAGAGCCCAGCAGGCCAAGGCCATCAAGTCGGCCCGCTTCGCCAACAAGTTCAAGACCAAGCACCTGAACGTCTGGGTATCGGCCAAGACAGCCTTCTTCAACTTGCAGCGTTGGCAGGAGTGCGAGGATAGAACCCTAAGCCTGGAACAGTTCGAAGGACAAGAATGCATCCTGGCTTTTGACCTGGCGCGTAAGCTCGATATGAACTCCATGGCGCGGATATTCTGGAGAGACATCGATGGCCGCCGGCACTACTACAGTGTCGCGCCTCAGTTCTGGGTACCAGAAGACACGGTGAACAACACCGACAATCGACGCCTGGCGGAGCGGTACCAGAAGTGGCAAAACATGGGCGAATTGGCCGCCACCGAGGGGGCCGAGGTGGATTACCGGGAAATCCTGGAAGAAGCCAAAGAAGCCCAACGGATCGCCAACGTATTGGAAACCCCGCTAGATCCGACTGGGGCGACGGCATTGGCGCATAGCCTGGCCGATGAGGGCATGAGCCCCATCACCATTACCCAGAACTACCAGAACATGTCTGCCCCCATGAAGGAGCTGGAGGCGGCAATCCAATCCGGTCGTTTCCACCATGACGGAAATAGTCTGCTGACTTGGTGTATTGGCAACGTCATCGGCAAGCACCTGCCAGGTAATGACGACATGGTCAGGCCGATCAAGGAATCTGCCGATCAGAAAATCGACGGCGCTGTGGCCCTCATCATGGCCATCGGTCGGGCCATGGTGCCCGAACGGGAAGACAACCGCTCCATCTACGAAACTTCGGACGTCCTATGCTGATCCAGCTCACCATCTTCATTGTCGGCCTGTTAGGTGCGGCACTGCTCTCCTATGGCGCCTGGCTGGTTTATCCGCCTGCAGGGTTACTGACATCTGGTGCCCTGGCCATGATTTGGTCTGCCATGATGAGCCGGGCTGTGGCCCTGCAAAAGCAGGAAGCCAAGCGTAAGCGGGAGGCCGGCTGATGTTTCTGCCCATGATGTTTGGCGCTGGCAATAAGGCCGGCAACTTCAGCCAGTGGATGAGCTCCATGGTTGGCCGTACCGCCAAGTCTGGCGTGCTGGTCACCCCAGAGACCGCCATCGCGGTTGCCGCTGTCCGGGCCTGCGTTACCTTGCTGGCTGAGTCTGTCGCCCAGCTGCCCTGCGAGCTCTATCAACGTCGCGGCGACAAGCGGGAGCGGGCAGCCGATCATCCGCTGTATGACCTGATCCATAACCAGCCGAACCAGAAAGATCCCGCCTTTGAGTTCAACGAGCAACGCATGGGCCATCTTGGCCTGCGCGGCAACAGCTACAGCCTGATTGACCGGGACGGGAACGGCTTCATCACCGAGTTGATCCCGGTGAATCCGGACAAGGTGGCGGTGCTCAAAGGGCCGGATGGCTTGCCCTATTACCAGTTGCTGGGGGAGGGTAACGCCATCCTCTCCATGCGTCAGGTTCACCACGTCAAAGCCTTCTCCCTGGATGGCTTCGTCGGCTTGTCTCCCATCCAGACCAATCCGGACACCATAGGCCTGACCATGGCCGTGGATGAGCATGCCAGCCGGGTCTTTGCCAATGGCACCACCTTAAGCGGCGTCATCGAGAGCCCCAAGGACGGCGCCAAGTTCGACTCACAGACCAAGGTAGATGCCTTTCTGAACAAGTTTGTCGAGCGGCACTCCGGCCTGCGCAATGCCTTCTCTGTGGCCCTGCTACAGGAGGGCATGCAGTACAAGCAGCTGGCGATGAACAACGAACAGGCCCAGCTGTTGGAGTCGCGTAAGTTCGGCATCAGTGAGATCTGTCGCCTGTATAAGGTGCCGCCTCACATGATTGGGGATCTGGAGCGGGCCACCAACAACAACATCGAGCACCAGGGGCTGCAGTTCGTCATCTACACCCTGCTGGCATGGCTCAAGCGGATCGAGGGCGCCATGATGCGTGATCTGCTGCTCCCCAGCGAACGGCGAGAGTTTTACATCGAGTTCAACGTCTCCGGCATGCTGCGGGGGGATCAGAAGTCTCGCTACGAATCCTATGCCCTGGGTCGCCAGTGGGGCTGGCTCAGTGTCAACGACATCCGCCGGCTGGAGAACCTGTCTCCGATCCCCGGTGGGGACATCTATCTGACGCCGCTGAACATGGTGCAGACCGGCAAGCTGCCAGACGGCATCACCAAGGCTACCGCCGAACAACTTAACGAGATTGAGGCCATCCTATGCCGAAGCTGATCAACTTTCCCCATTTGGCCGACATGGCGTTTGGGCAGCCGCTGTATGCCACCTCCAGCATCGTTGCCTCGGTTAAAACTCTGCTGATCCCGCGTTTGCTGGGCCAGCATGCCGACATCCTGGCCGCCAATCCGATGCCGGCAGAGCCGGTTCCTGCCCTGGAGGCTCAAGGAGAGTCCCGCTACCAAATCGCAGGCATTGCCATCATCCCGGTACACGGGATCCTGGTGGCGCGGCGTGGCCAGATCGACGCCACCTGCAGCGAGCTGACCAGCTATGAACGCCTGCGGGGCGCCATTGCTACCGCCTTGGCTGACGAGCGGGTCAAGGAGATCGTGCTGGATATCAACTCTGGTGGCGGCATGGCCGTAGGCTGCAAGGAGCTGGCGGAATACATCTATGCCAACCGAGGCGCCAAGCCCATCACCGCGCTGGTAAACCACGGTGCCTACTCGGCAGCCTACTTTATCGCGGCGGCCTGCGGCCGGGTGGTTGTGAGCGAGACCGGCGGGTGTGGCTCCATCGGCGTGATCATGGAGCACATGGAGGTCTCCAAGTGGGAGGAACAGGTCGGTCTGACCTTCACCACCTTCTACCGGGGCGAGCGCAAGAATGACGGCTCTCCCCATGAGCCCCTCAGCGATGGCGCCGTCAGTGCCATTAATCATCGGCTGGATCAGGCCTACGACCTCTTCGTCAATGCCGTCAGCAAGTACCGCGGCCTGGCTACTGACGCGGTGATCGCCACCCAGGCCGGACTGTTTAGCGGTCCAGAGGCCATTGGCGTTGGGCTCGCCGACGAACTGGCCAGTCCGCAAGACTTCATCAACGCCCTGGCCGCCAAGGTGACTCAAGAAAACACGCCTACCCAGCGTATCGGCCTGCGGGCCCGCGCCATGGATCAGCAAGTCACGCTCTAGCCCTGCGGCGGAGCACACACCACTAGGCCCCGAAAGGGGCTTTTTTTATTCCAAAAGGAACCATCGATATGAAGACGATCGAAGAACTCCGCCGCCAACGCGCCGACATCAATGCCAAGGTTCAGGCCCTGGCCAAGGTTGAGGCCGAGGGCGGCTCTCTCTCCGCCGAGCAGTTGACCGAATTTAACCAACTCTCCGGAGAGTTTGAACAACTCTCAGCCCAGATTGGTCGCATGGAAGCGGCTGAACGCATGAACGCTGCACAGGCCAAGCCGGTGACGGCAATCATCGGCGGCGCGAGCGCTGCTGTACATGTCAAGCCTGAGCTGAAGCAGTATGAAGGCGCCAAGATGGCTCGCTTGGCCATGTCGATTGCCGCAGGTAAGGGCGATCTGCAACTGGCCGAGCAATTTGCCTCCCAGGAAATCGGTGATGCCGAGGTGGCGATGGCCATCAGCACCGCCTCCGGTTCCGGTGGGGCCTTGGTGCCTGAAGCCTTTCACTCCGAGGTTATTGAGCTGCTGCGCCCCCGCACCGTGATCCGCCGCCTGGGGGCCCGCTCCGTACCGCTTCCTAACGGCAACCTGACCATGCCGCGCATGGCTGGCGGTGCCACTGCCAGTTATGTCGGTGAAGGTGTTGATGCCAAGGCAACCGAAGGCAGCTTCGATGACGTCAAGCTCTCCGCCAAGACCATGATCACCATCGTGCCCATGTCCAATCAGTTGATTGGCAGCGCAGGTTATAACGTGGAGCAACTGGTGCTGGGTGACATGCTGGCTGCCATGGCGGTGCGCGAAGACAAGGCCTTCCTGCGTGATGACGGTACCGACAATACCCCGACCGGCTTCAAGGCCGTGGCCACTGCCGCCAGCCGCACCAAAACCTGGTCCGGTACCGCCGACCTGGCGACCATCGACGCCTACCTCGATGCTCTCATCCTGATGCTGATGGGTTCCGATTCTCTGATGATCAATCCTGGCTGGGCCATGAGTCCGCGCAGCTACATGAAGCTGTTCGGCCTGCGGGATGGCAATGGCAACAAGGTCTATCCGGAACTGGCCCAGGGCCTGCTCAAGGGCTACCCCATCGCCCACACCAACACCATCCCGGTTAACCTGGGCGCCGGTACCAACGAGTCTGAGATCTACTTTGCCGATTTCAACGATGTGGTGATCGGTGAGCAGGACAACATGACCATGGACTTCTCCCGTGAAGCCACTTACGTCG
The DNA here is from genome assembly GCF_039540575.1 of Pseudaeromonas paramecii. Classification (NCBI taxonomy): domain Bacteria; kingdom Pseudomonadati; phylum Pseudomonadota; class Gammaproteobacteria; order Aeromonadales; family Aeromonadaceae; genus Pseudaeromonas; species Pseudaeromonas paramecii. Next base: position 336,472 of record NZ_BAABFC010000001.1, on the reverse strand, counting down.
ATGCCGCTGGCACCATCGTGACGGCATTCTCCCGTAATCAGTCCGTATTGCGGCTGGTGGCCAATCACGACGTCGGCTTCCGCCACCCGGAAGGCCTAGCACTGGGTACCGGCATCACCTGGTAACTCATCTGGGCCTCGTTGTTTCGGGGCCCATCAACTTCCAATCTCGATTCCATAAGGAGCCGACATGGCTACTCAGAAGTCTACCGATGACAAATCGAAACAAGATGGCGCCGCCCAGGGTGAGCTGCAATCTCAGAACGCAAGCGTGACCACTGATACCCTGGTCACCCTGCTTGGCCCCTACAAGAACTACAGCAAGGGGGATATCACCCGTTTCTCTGCCGAGGTAGCGGAGCGCCTCATCAAGTCCAAGCTGGCCGTGCCGTATCAAGCCCAGTTGTCTGGCAATGAGGCTGCTTCAGATAAGGATCAGGAGTAACCCATGCTGATCAGCCTGGATGATGCCAAGCGCCAATGTCGACTTGAGCTGGACGATACCAGTGAAGATGAGCACCTGACGGTGCTGATTGAAGCGGCGATCGCAAAGATCGAGAACGACACCAATAAGCAGTTGATTGCAGTAGATCAGACGCCCGTTGTTAGCACTGATCCTGACAGCGGTGCAGTGGTGCCGCCCTATCAGCAACAGCTTACCCCGGCACTGCGTATGGCTGCGCTCTTGCTGATCAGTCATTGGTACACCAACCGGGAGGCGGTGGTCACCGGTACCATCGCCACCACCATGCCGCTGGCGTATGAGAGCCTGATCCAGGCTTATCGTGATCTGGCGGTCGGGTAGGGGGACGCATGCTCAAAAGTGGTGAACTCAATACTCGGTTGACTTGGATCGGCCAAGGTGATGGAACGCCGCCAAGTTGGACAGTGCTGGGGAGCATGTGGGGCAAGCTGGTGGCCCCCAAGTCTGCCGGCCGGGAATCACAGGCAAGCATCTACGCCAGCGGCACCACCTTCATCAGTATCCGACCCCGGTCAGGCGTACTGCCAGGTCAATTGCTTAAGCAAGGTGGCGATTGGTTCCTCATTGAGGACATCAATGGGACACCGGGCGAGCTGCAGCTGGCCGCCCGCAAACTGGCTGGCGAACCGGCACAGTACATTCCCAAATCTGGCGAATCCTATATGGTGACCGCTTGGCTTGCCCAGGAGAACATCCTGGTTGGCGCCCGTTCCGAGCCTCGCCAACAGATAGACCTGATCCTGCCGGAGCTGGTCTGGCCCTTTGCCCGCGTGGGTGATCAGTTGTCAATGCGTGGCCGGCTCTATCGGATCGAAGGCAAAGTCGAGGGCTCCGACAACGGCACTACCCTCAGGGTCATGGTGAGCTGATGCCGGGAGGAACGAGTCGCAAGCGCCAACCGAAGGCAATCAGTCTGACCGGGCTGACCGAGAACAAACAAGCCTTTGCCGATCTGCCGGCAACCCTGCGGAAACAGGTATCCGCGATCATCAATACCAAAGCCAAGGCGATCCAGGCCGACCTGATTCAGCGCATTAGCGCCGACGGATTTGCTCCGGCCTCGGTCAAGGCACGGATCAAGCTCACCACCGCTTCATCAAAGAAAGACGAGGCCACCCTCACGCTCAACACCAAGCGTGTGCCGTTCTCCCGCGTCAAGTTCACCACCCAGATCCAGGACCAAACCGGAACCCGGGCCAGCGTCTTTGTGCTGAGGGGCGGTAAGCGGGTGCAGGTCTACGGCTTCGTGAATCCCTACGGTAAGAAGCAAAAGCCGCTGATCCGCTATCAGAAGGCGGGCAAGCAGCGGCTGGTGGCCGCCGGCGGGATCGGGCTGAAACAGTGGTGGGATGGCATTCTCACCGATGACTATCTGGCCAGGATCCGCAATGAACTGGCCAGCCAGATCACCCAGGAGCTGACTAAATGACCCAGGCTACCGAGATAGTGAATGCCATGCTGGCCAAGTTACGGGGGGTAGCGGCGTTTGAAACACCTGAACAGGTGTGCGATGCCGACCCTCAGTTGGATGAGTACACGATACTGCCCATTGCCCATCTACGTGAGATCCGGGAAAGCAATATCGAGCGCCGGGCAGGCGGTTGGAAACGCAGCCGGGTACTGCAGTTAGATCTCTATCAACCGGCTGAAGATGGACGGGCCGGGCGCGACGCCTTGCTGGATGCCGTACTCGAACAGGTGTCGCCCATAGGAAATGGCATACCGTTCCCGGGTACAAAGCTGATCAAACTCACCATAGGGGAAATCACCCTGGAGCCCGAGGAGATAGCGGCCTCCGTGCTGCTGACCCAGATCCCCATCACCATCGAATACCTCGCCAGCAACTAACCCTGGCACCACACTACCACCGGCCCTGCGCCGGTTTTTTTATACCTGGATCCTGCATAGGAGAATCCAACTATGAGTCTGTTTGTTGATACCGGCCTGGTGCTTGCGGGTGACGTATACCTGGCAGAAATTACCAATGGCGTGCGCGGCCCCCTGATTGGCCCCATCAACCTCACCGGCATCTCCATCACGCCGCCCACCACCGAAGAAAAGAACCGGCTGTCCAATAAGAAGATCGACTTCGGCCAGAACCTTGGCACAGTGAATATTCCCAAGGATCCGGCCAAGCTCAAGATCTCCTGGGACACCATGACCAAGAGCTTGTTGGCGGACGCTCTGGCCGGTACCGGCGAAGAGTTCAGCGTGGCCGAGTCTACCGTCACCGATGAGGCTATCACGCTCACCGGTGCGGGCTATGTCACCCTGGCCAACGACGGCATCAGCAATGTTGTCGTCAAGCTGGCGTCAGACAACTCCGTGCTGGTGGCGGACACCGACTACCAGGTCAATCTGGACATGGGCATGATCATCGCCCTGACAGAAACTGCGGCGGCAGCGGTAACGGTCAGCTACACCGTCGATGCCAAGACCGGCTATGTGGTTTCCGGCGCCACCGAGGTCTTAAAGCCCCGCTACATTCTCATCGATGGCGAAAACAAGGACACCCAGAAGCGGGTCAAGATGGAAGTGTGGCAGGTTCAGCTTTCCGCCACCGGGACCGCTGAATTGATGTCCGGTGACTACATGGAAGGTGAGCTGGAAGGCTCCATGGTCACCCCGGCAGGTAAAACCGCCCCTTATACCTACAAGGAATTCAACTGATCTATCCCCTAGGCCCGGCGCCTGTCGGGCCTACCTCCTTTCTCAATCCAGATCCTCAGACCCCGCCATCGTGCGGGGTTTTCTTTTTGTGAGATCCCATGGCCAAGAATCAATCCGACATTCAGCTCAAGATCACCGCCGCCATCGATGGCCTGGTGGAAGTCGGCAAGCTGGTCAACGAGCTGGACAAGCTGGGCGGCCAGTCGGATGAGTCCAGTACCGAGGTGGAGCGGCTGGTCAAGGAGCTGGACGAGCTGCGCCAGCAGGATCAGCTCATCAGCCAGTTCGCTCAGCTCAAGAAGGGCACCGCCGATCTGGCTGCCACCCTGGAGACTACCCGCACCAAGGCCACCGCCATGGGCAAGGGGCTGGCCGAGCAAAAGCAGCAGCTCACCCAGACCAATCAGGCCTATAGCCAGAGCAAGCGCGAGACCGCCGCCCTGGCAGATGAGTGGACCCAGGCCAAGGCTAAGGTAGATCTGCTGGCCCAGGGGATCCGCAACAGCAACAAGCCCACCCGCGAGCAGCGTGACGAGCTCAAGCAGGCGAAGGTGGAAGCCAAGGCACTGGGGGAGCAATACCGAGTATCCGTCAACCAGACCAAGGATCTGCAGCGGGAGGCCACCGCCGTCGGCAAGGCCGTCGGCCAGCAGGAAAAGGAGTTCACCGCTGCCCGCAAAGAGGTTACCCGCCTCGATGCCCAATACCAGAAGCAGAACGCCAGCCTCAACAGCCTGCGGACCAACCTGCAGCAATCCGGCGTCAACACTCGCCAGCTGGGGAATGCCCAGCGGGAGTTGGCCTCTGCCACCGCTCAGGCCGAACAGAAGGTGTCGGCGCTGGCGACAGACATGCAGAGCTCGGTGGAGCGCCAGCGCCAGCTTAACCAGCAGCTGGCCAGCACCAAGCAGGGGATGGGGCAATATGCCAGCGGGGCAGCCAATGCCCGCGGTGCCACCGCAGAACTGACGGCAGAGCTGGGCCGTGGCAACAGTGGTCTGCTGGCCTGGACCAAGGGGCTGCTGGCCAGCGCCGCCGCTCTGCTCTCCATCGGCAAGGCCAAGGATGCCCTGGTGGATGTGGTCAGCACCGGCGCCGACATGGAGCTGATGGCGAAGAATGCCGAGCGGGCCGGGCTGTCGTTTGATGAGCTCAACCGGTTCGCCGGTGACACCGCGCTGCAGCTGACCGAAGTGATGGACGTAGCCATCAAGACCAAGAACTACGGTCTGGATCCCATGTCAGGTGCCCTGCAGGCCGCCACCGATGCCGCCGCCGCCAGCGGCAAGGGTTATGAGCAGGTGGATGGCATCCTCACCGCGCTTGGGCAGGCCTACACCAAGACCAAGCTGCAGCAAGAAGAGATGAACCAGCTGGCCGAGCGGGGCATCCCTGCCTGGTCGCTGCTGGCTGAGGCTACCGGCAAGTCGGTACCCGAGCTGCAGGCCCTGGCCACCGCCGGGGCCCTGGGCCGCGAAGAGATCGACCTGCTGATCCAGGCCATCGGCACCGAGTTCGCCGGGGCCGCTAAGAAGGCCATGGATAACACCAAGGGCCTGGCCTCCAACCTGGCGGACGAATTCACCAAGGCCAAGACAGAGGTGGCCAACGCTGGGCTGATGGAGTACGTCAACGACCAGCTGCGGGATGTCATCGCCTACCTGAAGCAGTTACGCCAGGATGGCACCCTCAAGGAGTGGGGCAAGGACATCACCGACACGCTCAAGGCGGTGGGGGATTACACCTCGACCGCCATTGCCGGCATCAAGGCTATGAGCGGCGAGTTGAAGCTGCTGGCCCATATCTGGATCGGCCTCAAGATCATCCAGTGGACCAAGGACATCAAGAGTCTTGGCACAGGGTTCCTTGGGCTGGCAGATAGCGCCCGCAAAGCCGGCGAAGCCATGACGACCACCCAGGTTTCCTCGTCGATGGCCACCGCCTCCTTCGGCAAGATGGCGCCAGCCGTCAAGGGACTTACCTCCCTCGTTCAGGGTCTCAAGACCGCGGCGGCTGGTTTGGCCGTCAGTTGGGGTATTGGCAAGATCCTGGAGGCGGTGGATGCCTACCGCCAGATGAAGAATGCCCAGGAGGCAGCGGCCAAGTCTGCCTCTCTGCAAAAGCAGACCTCGCTGCAGCTCAAGGAGCAGTACGCCCTGCTCTCCAAGCAGTTGGGCATCACCATCACCAATATGGGTGAGTTCGATGCGCTGATGGAATCCGGCGCCATCCATTTTGATGAAGCCACCGGGTCTTACAAAAAGGGCCCCCCGGCCATTGCCGCCGTGGGGGAGGCCGCCGCCAAGGCGGCACCCAAGTTCGATCCGATCAACGAGCGCATCGAAGAGCTGAAGAAGAAGCTGACCGAGCTCAAGCCAGGCAGCGATGAGGCCACCAAGGTGGTGGCGGACATGTTTGGCGAGATGGAGGCCAGCAGTCGCACCTCGGTGGCGTTCGTGCTGCGCCAGCTCACCGACCTGCAAGCGCAGGGGGCACTGACCGGCAAGAACCTGACCGACGGCTTTGGGGCCGCCATCAAGCAGCTCACCGCCGAGCAGCTTGGCCAGCTTCGCGAGAGCCTGGCTGAAACCGGCAAGCTGATGACCAGCACCGGCACCCAGGCCAGAGCTGCAGCGAAGCAGATCAACCAGGAGCTGTTTGCCCGCATCGGCTTAGATCTGCAACAGATGCGTAATGGCTTCACCGAGGCTGGGCAGGCCACCATCGATACCTTCAGCCAGATAGTGCAATCCGGCCAGTTCTCCAGTGCCGAGATCCGCGCAGCTTTTGCCAAGTCCATGGACAGTGCCGCCACTAAGGCAGAAGCCAACAAGCTGATCACCATCTATCAAGAGGCAGGTAAAAGCGGCTTGGTGGCCGGCACAGACATTCAGAAGGGACTGGCGCTGGCTAACAAGCAAACTGGCCAGCTACAAAACGCCACCGGTGATCTGGGAAGCGCCTATACCCAGCTTGGCATCAGCTCTGCTGCCGCCCTGGAGAAAACAGCGGCGGCCAACCGCCAGGCTTGGCAAGAGATCCAGCGTTCAGGGGCCACCATAGAGGTGCAGCGAGAGGCCTTCCTGTCCTATGCCAAGGCAGAACTGGAGGCGGCTAATGCGGCTCATCGTGTTGCCGATGGCTCACTGGCCAGCCAGGCCGCAGCCTTGGGATTGAGTCAGCAGTATGAGGCGCTCAAAACGGCAGCCAAGACGGCCGGTGCAGAAAATCTGGTGCTGGGTGATGCCATCGATCATGTCAAAAACAAAGCAGGTGAAGCTGGCGACGCTGTTCAGCAACTCACCCAAGACGAGCTGGAACTAAAGGCTGCCCACGAAGGCGCGGCCACCGCCAGCCAGTTCCTGGCGGATCATACGTCCTCTCTGCAGGCCAAGCTGGCCGAGTGCTCCCCCCAGGCCCAGAGCCTGATGAACAGCATCATGGGTTGGCGCAATGCCAGCGCAGCCGCCAGCTCCGAGCTAGAAACCCTCAACCAGCGGCTGGCCGAGAACGGCGAACGGCTGCGCACCGTCCGCTTGGCCGTGACCCTGGATGACATTCAGGGCTATCTCAAGGACACCTCCGAGGCCTATTTGACCGCCGAGCGGGCCTACCTGCGCCAGGCCGTCGCCGCCGAGAAGATGAAAACCCGCTTGGAGGACACCTCCGGGATCAGCCAGACCCTGGTGACCCGGGGCGAGGCCATGGTTACACAGATGCGCCTGCTGGATGATGAGGACCTCTCCTGCCTGCGCAGCGCCATCGACTCCGCCAAGCAGAAGTTGGCGAGCATGAAGGATGAGGCCAAATCCGCCGCCGACACATTGGCCAATCTGCAGAACGAGTGGGATTCCCTCAATGGCAACGACGCCGCCGTGGCCCAGCGTGAGCAGCTGCAAAAGCTGGCCGAGCTCCAGGCCAAACTCACCGAAGCCCGCGCCGCTGGCAACAGGGAGGCCATCCAGAGCTACCAGCAGGCCATCGATCTGCAAGAAAAGCTCTACGCAGCCAAGGAGAAGCAGCGCCAGGCCGATGAGGCCGCCGCCAAATCTCAAGCGCAGGCCGATAAGACCGCCAAGCAAGCCACCTCCCAAACCATTCAGGCATCCAGCCGCACCATCACCCTCCAGTTTGAGGGCAAACAAGCCCAGATCCAGGTCACACCCACCCAAGAGGCGAGCCTGGATAGCTTACTGGATCAATTGCAGCAGCAAGGGCTGCGCACATCCTAAAGGACCGCCATGGCCATCACCCTGGACGAGATTGAGCTGCCGGAACAGTTGGACTGGCAGGACGAGTTTTTCTGGGCGCCTGTTGCCCAGACCATCACCCCAACCCTGACCGGCTACCTCATCGTGGAGGAGAACGCCGCGCCAATGGGCCGACCCATCACCTTGGTGAGCGATGGCGGCGTCTGGGCTCCCCGCGCTCTGGTCAAAGCCGTCAAGGCAAAAGAGGCCCAGGTTAACACCCCCATGACTCTGACCCTGCACGATGGCCGCCAGTTCAAGGTGGTTTGGCGGCGTGATGACAAGGGGGTGGATGCCAGCCAGATCATCCGCATCTGCGATCCAGACGATACCGACCTGTACGACATCAACTTGAGATTCACGGAGATCGACTAATGCCCATTTTACAAGGCGACATCAAGCTGCTGGCCAGCCAGGTGATGGCGGATACGGATGACGGTGGCGGCGCCATGACCAACACCGAGATTGTGGATGGCGAGCATAACGCCATGTTTCCCGACATCAGCGATCTGGACCGGGCCTATGGCCGGGTGAACCTGCGCAAGGCCTTTATGGCGGTGCAGACCGATGATACCGAGGTCTATTACGGGTCCCATATCATCGTCAAGAAGCCGCCGACCGACCCCAATGTGGCCATCACCCTGTTTTCTACCGATGACCCCTTCGATGTGCGGGCCGACGCCCAGGATCGGATGGAAAGCTATCTGGCCCGTGGCCCGCGCTGGCAGGGGTTCTTGTACGACACCCAGATTAAGGGCCAGCGGGCGCTGCGCTTCTTCCAGCGCCAGGCCGTGCGCCTGCCGGAAGTGGGGGAGGTGCTGGTGCTCATCGGTGACGAAGGCAAGGCCACCGAGTTTGAGCAGTATGTCCGCATCACCGGCGTGGCGGCGGTGGACACCAAGTTTTTGGTGAGCGGCTACAGCCAGGAGTTTGTCCGCACCGTGGTGACGGCCGAGATTGCCGACCCGCTGCGCTACACCTTTGAGGGGCAATCCCCGACGCCGTTTGACGATGCCAAGCAGGCCACCGGCTTTCGGGAGACGGTGGTGGCCGATGCCGCTCAATACTATGGCACCGTCCGGCTGGCCAAGGATGCCGACTTTGGCAGCCTGCAGGTGCAGGCCGAGACCATTTTCACCCAGCTGGTGCCGTCCAGCCGCACCGAGACGCCGGCCATTGACCTGACCGCCGGCGGCAAGTCCAGCACCCTGAGTCCGTCGGATAATGGCACGGTCGCCATCAGCACCACGGTGGCCATCGCCGCCGGCAAGGCCTTTTACCTGGGCACCGGTTGCCAGCCTGGCAGCCTGGCGATTGTGATCGGCGCGGCCACCATCAGCGACAAGGGCGGCGCCCTGCTGCTGGCCGGCACCCAAGTGGGCACCATCGACTATGCCGCCGGCACCCTGAGCTTTACCAGCCAGTGCCCGGATTACGGCACCGCCAGCAAGGCCATCAGCTTCAAGCCGGCCAGCGCCATCATACGGGTGAGCGATACCCAGGCCATTGAGGTCAACGAGAACACCCGGGGTTATGCCTATGTCGGCACCCTGTTGCCCATCCCGGCCCCGGGCAGCCTCACCTTCTCCTACATGGCCCAGGGCAAATGGTACGAGCTGACCGACAACGGCCGCGGCGAGCTGTACGGCGCCGATAGCGCCTATGGCTCCGGCACCCTCAACTACACCACCGGCAGCTACATGGTGACCCTGGGGGCCCTGCCGGATACCGGATCCCATATCCTGCTGGCCTGGGGGGCCCCCACCACCAGCTTTAACCGGGCCAACGTGGCCAGCTCGGCCCTCAAGATCCGAGCCTGTCTGGGGGATGCCCTTTATCCGGACACCCGCAATGGCGGCCAGGCCTACCTGGGCAACATCGCCGCCGGCACCTGGACGGCTACCTGGGACGAGAACGGCACCGAGCGCACGGCTACCGCCGATGCCGCCGGGGTGGTGAGTGGCGATGCCACAGGCAGCCTGGATCATCGCACCGGCGATCTGGTGCTGATCCCCAACAAGCTGCCGTCCGTCGGCACCACGGTGGCCATGAGCTGGCAGCGCAACGGCGAACGCACCGAGCTGGCACTGGATGACCTGGGGCTGATGGTAGCCGGCCAGCAGGTCACCGGCACCCTGCCGAACGCGCCGACCATTCCTGGCCGCACCTTGCTGCGCTTGCCGCTGCAGCTGACCGACGAGGTGGAGGCGGTCAACCCCTTGGTGTATGTCACCCTGTACGACACCCCGGCGGGTCAGCTCATCAACCAGGCCGACGGCAGTGTGCTGGGCAGCCTGGACGCCGCCACCGGCGCCTTTAGCATCGAGGCCCCCAGTACCGCCAAGTTTCTGGTGCGCCAGTACGAACGCCGCCGCGACCCGGCGAACAACTATCTCTATGCCTGGATGGTCACCAGCACCGGCTGGTCAGTGCAGCACTGTGCCCCCGCCGCCGAGGGGCTGGCCTGGGCCCGCACTCAGTACAGTGATGCCAGCAGCACGGTGAGCGCCGAGCAGACGCTAAGCGCCCTGTCCTGGGACTTTGTACCCAGCGCCGGCGAGCAGGTGGCCATTGGCTCGGTGCGCTTCGCGTTCGGCGGTTCCACCTACATAGACCGACAGGGGCTGCTCTATAAGGACGTGGATCCGGCCACCAACTCAGGCACCCAGGCCGGCAGCTTCGACTATGCCAATGGGGTGGCCAAGGTGACCCAGTGGACGGTGGGGCAGGCCAACGGGGATGTGGTGCTGCAGTCCTTGCTCACCTACCTGGACGAGCACACCGTCTCCTCGGTGGCCTTTCGCACTCCGGGTGCGCCGCTGCGCCCGGGCTCACTCTATGTCCAGTGCCTGGATACCGATGGCAACCTGCACAGCTTCACTGCCAGCGCCGATGGCGTGATCAATACCGGCATTTTTGACGGCAGCGTGGATCACGACACCGGGGTGGTAAAGCTGCACTTTGGCAGCCTGGTGGTGGCCGACGAGAACACCCAGGCCGAGTGGTACGATCAGGATCTGGTGGATGCCAACGGCTATATCTGGCGCTCAAAGCAGATCCGGGCCGACTCCATCCGCTTCAACTGTGTGACCTACAGTTACCTGCCGCTGGATGCCGACATCATCAAGCTGGATCCGGTCCGCCTGCCCTCAGACGGTCGGGTGCCTATCCTGCGCAAGGGCAACGTGGTGGTGATCCACTCCACCCGCCGCACCGAGTTTCCCAATCCTGTCTCTGCCGGCTATCAGCTGGACTTGAACCGGGAGCGGATCTCCCGCCTGAGTCTTGAAGATGCCACCGGCACCCAGCTCGATGGCGCCCTGTGGCAGGCGGATCTTGATTACGGGATTGTCACCCTGGCCAGCCCGCTGGATCTGTCTGGTTACACCCAGCCCATCACGGTGGTGCATGAGGTGGAGGACATGAGCCTCATCACCGACGTGGAGATCAGCGGCAAGCTGACCCTCTCCAAGGCGCTGAGCCATGACTATGCTGCCGCCGACACTTACGTTAGTTCGGCGCTCATCATCGACGACATGTGGGCTAGGGCCAACAATGTCTTTGACCAGACCACCTGGACCGGCGCCTGGTCGAACACCCTCATCGGAAGCCAGACCAATGCCCAGTTTAACGCCACCGATTACCCCATCACGGTAACCAACCGGGGCGCCATCACCGAGCGCTGGGCGCTGGTGTTCACCAGCACCACCACCTTCAAGATCATCGGGGAACACCTGGGGCAGATCGGCACCGGCAACATCAACGAGATCTGTGCCCCGCTGCGGCCCGCCGTAAACGTGCCCTATTGGTCTATCAACCCCCTGGCGTTTGGCGCCGGCTGGTCTGACGGCAACGTGGTGCGCTTCAACACCATCGGGGCCAATGCCCCTTTCCAGACCGCCCGCACCATCTTGCAGTCGGATGCGGCCATCGATGACGACGAATTTGCCCTGCAGCTGCGCGGCAACATCAATAAGGAGTAAGGCATGAGCCATTCCGTTAAGTGGTATTCCAGCGCCATGCAAGGCGCCCCCCTGCTGTCCAGCGGCAGCGGCGGCGCCGCCCACACCGTGCCCCAGGGCAGCCTGATTGCTCTGCTCAAGGCCATTCTGGTGACCGGGTTCGGCGTCCAGGCCCTGGGCTCAGCGGTGTATGACAGCCAGGCGGCCACCATTACCCTGACCCTTTCCAGTGGCCATGCCTATCTCAAAGACTCGATCATTGAGGTGAGCGGGGCCAACGAGGCAGGCTTTAATGGTGAGTTTCGGGTGCAGTCAACCACCACCAATACTGTGGTGGTGGGGCTGGAGAATGGCACCCCGGGCGCGGCGGCCGCCACCGGGGATCTGGCCATCAAGATCCCCGGCCTGGGCTGGGAGGTGCTGTTTGAGGATGCCGCCAACTACAAGATCATCTTTGGCCGTACCGACGAGAACGCCACCCCCATCAAGCTGATGGTGGATAACAGCGCCTGGACCAACTGGAACGCCTATTCAGGGCACTTGGCCAAGGTGGCCATGGTGGAGGATGTCACCGACATCAACACCTATACCACCGTCTACGAGCACCGTTGGCCCTGTTCCCACAACTATGCGGTGCCAGAGTGGCAGGCGGTGGGGGATAGCTTGCTGCTGTACTTTATGCCGGCCTATGGGATGGGTGGCACTTCCAACTACAAGACCCGCGCCCTCTTTGCCTTTGGTGACATCAACAGCGTCCGGCCAGGGGATCAGTACCACTGCCTGCTGATCTCGTACTCACAGACCTCAAACACCAATTACTGGAACAACACAGCAACGAGCATTTATAACGACGCCCTGCTGTTTTCCAACGCAAACTACAAAACCATGGCGCGCAGCCATCACCAGCTGCCTGGTGCTGTGAGCGCACTCTGGCGCGGTCTGTCAGGGGCATTTGGTGAAGGCATGAGCTTTCCCAATCCGGCCGACAACGGTTTTTATGTTTCGACTGAACCGGTGCCGGTGCATGACAACCTGAGCTATCGCGGCAGCCTGCCCGGGGTGGTGGTGCCTTATGCCTCGCCAATTGCCTTTGACAAGACGCATCTGAATAATCTGCCTGGTCTACCGGATAAGCTGATCCGTCTGTTGCTGTGCAATAACCAAACGGCTGCTGGATCAGGCACTGATTATCGCCGGCTCATCGGCTTTGACATCAAGGGGCCGTGGCGATGAGTAGCTATGGCACAGACTTTTCCGCTGGATTGCCTGCTGCCAGCGAGTACGTCACAGGGTTTGCCGTTGCAGGCACCACCATGGACATTAGCTTCAACGCCATAGAGCAAGCGGCTGAGCTGAGCGTCGCATCCGTCAACAGTGGTTGGTTTTTCCCATCCTGGGTAAACGATGGGCAACAAGATCAATTGGTCTGCGAGCTTGATTATGAGTTTCTCTCAGACCCATCCGGTAGACGACATGCTGGCTTGTGGTTGGCAACCTCTACCGGTGTTATCGGTTACCGCATCACCCATCTGGATAGCATCTGGAGAATATCAAAAATCACGGCATGGACTGGTTCGGAAACAGTCATTCAGGAGATAGCTGATACGGCTTTCCCCATGGAGATAGGCGCTCGGCGCACCATCAGAGTGGAGAAGTTAGGTGAAACAATTACTGTCATGATCGATGGGTATCTGTGCGCAGTGTTCTTTGATAACACCTACAACAGCCTATTCCCGGGGGTTCACCTGTACGGCTGCACCGTCAGAGTCTACGAGCTGAGCTATCAATCGCCAGTGCAGTTGGGTGCCGTTCGGGCGGGGTTATCCGGTGGCAGTCTAGAATGGGCCAACGCTGAAACCCAGGCCCAAGCCTTCCCTGGGCAAAACCACTGGGCCCCCCTGGCCGCCAACCCGCCTGAGTTGGCTGTGCCGATCAGCCAGGTGCCGCACCTTACCACCCCTCCGACCCGCGCCGAGCTGGGCTATATCGCCGGGGTGGTGACGGTCAAACAGGTGCCGGCCCCGGGCCGCACGGTACGCTGCTTTGACCCAACCATGACCCTGGTGGCCGAGACGGTGAGTGATGCCGGCGGCCATTACCGCTTTGATAACCTGCTGCGCAATCGGCGCTATCTCATCCTGGCCCAGGACACCTGGGAGTTTAACTATGCCCCGGTGGGGGCGGACCGTAGAACGCCGGAGGCCTACCCATGAGCATGACTTACTCCCTGGCCATCAAGCAGGCCCGGGCCAATATCCTGGCCAGCGCCCTGGCTGCAAACGGTCAGTCCACCATCACCCTCTATACCGGCGTGGCGCCGGATGGCGTGGGGGAGATCACCGACCAGGCGGCGGTGGTGACCCTGACCCTGGATGCCAGCCCGGTGGCGTCGGTGGAGAGCGGGGTGATCACCTTGGTGCCCATCGAGGAGCAGATGATCCTGGTGACGGATACCGTGGGCTGGGCTCGCCTGGCCGATGGGGCAGGCACTGCATTGGCGGATCTGGCTGTCGGCCTGCTGGCTTCCGGGGCCGATCTGGCTCTGCCCACCCTGGACCTGATTGCCGGCAGTTACCTGCGCCTGTCCAACGTCCAGATCCGCGAGGCCTAACCCCGGGAGCCACCCATGGCAGAACCGTTAAACCTGGACCTATGGCAGGCGCCAGCGGGTGATGGGCCGCTTAACCTGGACCTGGGGGCCACTGGCGAGGCGATCAGCCGGGTCTATGGCACCCTGGATGCCCAGGGCCCTACCAGCCAGATCAGCCTGCAGGCGCGCCTGACCAGCCAGGGCAACCTCATAGGCCGCAGCCTGTGGCAGCGGGCCATCACCCAAGCCAGGCTGACCCTGGTGGGCCAGGGTGGGGCAGTTTGCCCCACTGAGACCCTGCGTGGGGATCTGCACTGGCTGTGGATCGGCAACCTGTACGCCACGCCCCCCGGCCCTGGCCGGGCCCATGCGGTGACCACCGTCGATCTGAATGTCTACCGCGACCCCATGGGCCTGGGTGGCGACACCTGGCGCAAACAGGGGCAACCCATCGCGCCGGCGGCCACGGCCATTGACTGGCAACATGCCCCCCGGCTCACCGCCAAGCCTGCCACCGCCTGGCAGCAGGCCGAAGCCCAGCAGCAACAACCCGGCTGGCACCAGGCCCATCTGCCGCGCTTGCGTCATGCGCCATCGGCCTGCCATAGCGAGGCGCCAGAACTGGGGCAGGGGGCCGCCTTCTCCCATGGGGATCTGGCGCGGTTGCGGCGCACTCCCGCGCTGGCCCATGCCGAGGCACCGGGCATCGACCGCCAGCCCAGGCTGCTGTTCATGGATCTGCTGCCACGGCGGCACCGGCTCGCCAGTCTCGCCTGGCGCAGCTGTGATCCGGCCATTATCCGCCATCAGACCGATAAGACCGCCCGCGCCCTGGCCCGCCATCTGGCGCTGGTCAGCCGCTATGAGGAGGCGATTTACCCAGGGCCTGGCCGCCATGATCTGCCTCCGCCTGTACCACCCCTTGAGCCGCCATCAGGCTGGGTGGAGCTGGATTTTCAAGCCCTACGCCAGGCCACCACCGATCTGGAATTTGTCTGGGTCGAGCTGGCCGATGCGGCCGTTATCATTCCCACCCGGAGGGTGTATCTGGTGAGCAATAGTGCCTCTATCGTGCGGGCCTCCGATGGCCGCAACATCCCGGCCTCCTCGGTGAGCCTGGACGTGGACTGTGATTCCTGGGCCTGGCAGTTTTCCGCCAGCCTGCCACGGATTGTGGATGCCGAGGCCCTGGAAGGGGAGCAGGTGATCATCGAGGTGAACGGGCATCAATGGACCTGCCTGGTGGATGGCTGGAAGGATAACCGCGCCTGGAATAGCCAGGGGGCCACCATTAGAGGTCGCAGCCTGAGTGCCGAGCTGTCCGCCACCCACCTGCTGGCGGCGAGCTATGCCGAACCGGAGGCCCGCACCATGGGCCAGCTGGCCGGCCAGTTGCTGCCCGGCGCCTGGAGCCTGGACTGGCAGGCGGCCGACTGGCTGGTGCCGGGGGGCTGCTGGAGCTTTGATAATCAGGTGGCCATCGCCGCGCTGCAGACCCTGGCCGAGGCGGCCGGGGCATTTATCCGGCCGGATCACATGGCCCGCGCCCTGACGGTGCTGCCGCGCTATGGCATCAAGCCATGGGAGTTGGCCAGCAGCCAGGTGGATCTGTATGTGCCAGATGCCATCCTGGTGACCAAGGGCCGCGACCGGCAGGCTCGCACGGCAGGCGAGGGGATCTGGCTGTCCGGTGGGCAAGCCGGTGGCATCCAGGCCCTGGTGAAGCGTACCGGCACCGCCCCCAGTCAGCTGCTGCCGGATCTGGTCAACCCGCTGATCACCCATGTGGACGGCGCCCGGGCGCTTGGCATCCAGCAGCTGGCCGCCAGCATGTCGGTGAGCCTGGACACCCTGGAGCTGCCCATCAGCAGCGATACCGGGCTTATCTTGCCCGGCACCACCCTGCAGACCCTGGACGGCAAGGGCTACGGCCGCAGCCTCAAGGTGGCGGCGAGTATGAGCCAGGATCGCAAGCTGACGGTGCGGCAAACCATCGAGCTGGAGCGGCCGCTGGGCCTGTAACGAGGAGAGAAGCATGAACCTATTTCGCAAGTTCATCAGCCTGCTGCCCCAGACCGACCGGCGCGGCCTGGGCACCGTCACCGCCACCACGGCCACCACCACCACCCTGAGCACACTGGGGGGTGGCAGCATCACGGTGCAAGGCACCGGCGTGGAGGTCGGCAGCCAAGCCTACTACAAGGGCGAGGTGCTGGTAGGCGAAGCGCCCAACCTGCCGAGCTATGAAATCGAGGTATGAGATGGATCCGCGCCGGGCAAATCTAGTGCTGCGCACTCCGGCCATTACCTGCCCCCCATGACATCACATGGCCGTGCGTAGGAGTGTCTCCAAACTGGCAGTTTTATTCCTAATACTCACTCCATGACCACAAGCTAATCAATGGGATATGAAGGCCAATGTTTTAGGAAAAACCTCATTCCACCCTGACGAGACGGTGATTCACTGCGGATTTAAAATCCCTCGCTGGCAACGGCGTGCCGGTTCGACCCCGGCACCGGGCACCATATCGATCAATAAGTTATGGATGGCGGCACAGTCTTCTGTGCTCACCTTCCTAATATGCTTTCCTAATATTCCGCTCGAGTTTTGTTCCGTTGGTGCTGCCTCATGCTCATGGGGTGAGGGTGGCGCTGTGGTCAAGTCCGTGTGCCAAAACTGGGGGCGGGCTGGAAGCTGGCTATCGTTACATCCGTTCCACTTCATCAGATAACCGATTCGTGACTTTCCTCTAGGTTTTGCGGTTTGCAAGATTATTGTCTGTGTGCTACCGACGGAGTATGGTGGGGCTGTCCTTAGACCAGGGGTAGCTAATGGCGCTATTGCCGGCGCCAGCAGCGGGGAAAGGGCATGGCAGATTCGGCATCTGTGTCGGTGTGAGAACAGGGTATCGCCGATCAAGCGTGGGAGGGGGGATATGGCGAGTGAAGCGCTATTGACGGCCGAAGAGTTGGCCTTTATCCATGAGTTGGAGTGTGATCCCAGCCAGCTCAGCCGTTCCGATGCATCAGTGATTGAGTTGGGTGGTGATGCCCATGCCAATTCCCTTCTGGCCCGGCTTGGCCTGGCTAATGAGCTTAAGCTGGTGACCCTCTTTCGCCAGCACGAGCTGGTTTTCCCGGTCGATGTGGTGATGGATGAGACACAGTCCTTTCGGCTGGAACTCCATAGCCCCGAGATTTTCGAGTTGGGCGTTCGTCTGCGCAACTGGCGGCTTAAGTTGGCGACGCCGCTGCCGGTGCGCAGCCGGTTGGATCGGCGCCCGTTGGCGTTGGCCGAGATTTCGTCCACGGGCTTTTGTATTGATGGACGGGATGATGACGCGCCTGAGTTTCTCGAGCTGGACTTTCGCTTACCCGAGAGCCAGGAGCTGCTGCAGCTGAGTGGCATCAAGGTGCGTCGCACCCAAAGTGGCTGTACCGCCTACAGCATGGCGCTGGCCCCCGAACCCAGGGAACCGCTGCGTCGCTTTCTCTATCAATGCCACAAGCAAAATTATGAGGATTTGTCAGGGCAGAGCCCGGTTGCCTGAGACTATTTTGCTCGGCTCAATCACCTTTCTTCTATTTTCTCCTGCCAGATTGGCGGGCTTTTCTTGTTCCTCTTGCCTGCTGGTGTATGCTGCGGCCGTCTCGCCGGGGCACGTGTGTTATCGTGCCGACGTCATGTGGCGATAAGGGGTGTTGCACAGTGGACCTGATACGCGTCTTGTTGGCCTGGGCTGTCTTGCTCCTTGGCGGCGGCTGTCTGGCTCAGGAGTTCCGTTTTAACATGGGGCCAGCGGGTTATCCGCCTTACATGATAGTGCCAGCGCCGGGGCATGCGGCCGGTGGCATCATGTTTGATGTGTTGCAGCGCGCCAGCCAATCGCTGGGCCGGACGGTGAGCATTCGCCTGATCCCCCGCAAGCGGGTGAATCTGGCCCTGGCGGATCATGAGTTGGATGTGACGCCGCGGGCGCAGGAGTGGGAGCCTGATGCCGATCATTACGCCTTTACTCAGCCGGTGGTGATGTTGGGGGATGTGCTGTTTTGTCATTCGCGCCAGCCGCAGACCTTGGCCGATCTGAGCGGCCTCACATTGGGCACCAAGCTGGGGTATGCCTACCCTGAGCTGGCGACCGGGTTCAGCCAGGGCCAGTTCACCCGTCAGGATGCCAAGACCGAGCTGGCCATGCTGCGTAAGGTGCTGGCTCGGCGTACCGATTGCGCCGTGGTCAATCAGGCGGTGGGCCAATGGCTGATCCGCGCCAATCCTTCACTGGCCACCTTGCTGATGGCCGATGTGGGACTGCCCAAGGTGGGCTTTCGCTTCATGTTCCGCCAAGAGGATGCCGCGCTGGCATTGGCGCTTGACGAGCGGCTGAGCCAGCTGGCATCAAGCGGCGAGCTGCAACGCATCATTGCCCGCTATCTGCCCTGACCTGCAAACCGTAAAAAAAGCGAGCCCGAGGGCTCGCTTTTCGTTGATGAGTAGACTGTTGACTTACTCGCTGACGGTGATGAAGTCCGCCGCGCTGGTGCCATCGGGCAGGGCCAGGGCACCGGCCGTGGTACTGCTCACCACTATCTCCTTGGCCACGCTGAAGGTGACCGGCGTGGTGCTGGCGACATCGGCGGACGGGCTGACATACACCTGATAGGTGCCCGGTTCGATGATCCACTCATTGTCATCCGGGCTGAAGCTGGCCAGGATATAGGCCGGGATCTCAAAGCTCAGCTGCTCGCTGCTGCCGGCGTCCAGACTGGCGGTCTTGGCGTAGGCCTTCAGCTCGATGGCGGGCTTCTTGAGCTTCACCTCCGGAGCACTCACATAGACCTGGGCGACTTCTTTACCGGCCACACTGCCGCTGTTGGTAATGGTTGTCGTCACAGTCACGCTGCCCTTGGCACCATCACTGTCCAGCGTATTGCTGCCCACCGCCGTGCCCGCGTAGCTGAAGCTGGTGTAGGAGAGGCCATAGCCGAACGGGAAGCTCACCGCCTTGTCGAAGGAGCTGAAGTAGCGGTACCCCACATAGATGCCTTCGTTGTAATAGATGTCATCCGGGCTGCCGTCACCGTCCGTGTCCTCACCGGGGAAGGTGCTGGCCGATGGAATATCGTCATAGGATTTGGGGAAGGTCTGGGCCAACTTGCCGCTGGGGTTGACATCGCCGGAGAGCAGATCCGCCACCTGACGGCCGGTCTCCTGACCGCCCATATAGGCCAGCAGTATGCCGTCCACCTTGTCCTTCCACTGCTCGGTGTCGATGACGCCGTTGACATTCAGCACCACCACCACGGGCTTACCCTGGGCCTTGAACAGGGTGGAGACCTGGTCGATGAGCGCCAGCTCGGCGTCGCTCAGGTAGTAGTCACCGGCCTCGGCGCTGCGGTCCGCCCCTTCACCGGCCTGACGTCCGATGCTGATCACGCCCACATCATCGGCGCTGGCTGCCGTTGTGATCAGGCTGGTCAGCTCATCACTCAGGCTGGACTCGTCACAGGTGTAATAGCCCGCCGCCCCGAAGTTGCCGGTATGATAGACCTTGTTGGCCTCGTAATAGCTGGCGTAGAAGCTCTGCAGATCCGCGTTCACGGTGAAGCGCTCCGCCAGGCCGTCTGCGATGTTGACGGTATAGGCGGCATTGACGTCACCTGAGCCGGTGCCGCCCTTGTAGGTGGCGATCTGGTTGACGCCGAAGGTGGCCACCGTGTTGCTGTCGGCAATCGGCAGGGCGTTATTGTCGTTTTGCAGCAGCACCATGGACTCGTCACCGGCACGCCGGGCCAGGGCGGCGTGGCTGTTGAGATCCGGGTTGTTGCTGTAGGCATAACCCTGATAGCTGGGGCTCTTGAGCACCTGAGTAAGGATATGCAGGGCTGCGGTGTCCACGTCGCTCTGACTCAGGGTGCCGGCCTCCAGGGCGGCCGCCAGCTGGGCCTTGACGCCGCCCGGCTCGATGAGATCCTGCCCGGAGAGCACCTGCTTGTGGGCATTGTTGGACACATCGCCGGCAAACCAGTCGGACATGGCCAGGCCGTTAAAACCCCATTCATCCCGCAGTATGCTGGTGACCGCATCCCGACGCTCGTTGACATAGCTGCCGTTGACCTTGTTGTAGGAGGTCATCAGGGCCCAGGGTTGCGCTTCGGTGACCGCGATCTGGAAGCCCCGCAGGTAGATCTCCCGCCAGGTGCGGGGCTCGGCGATGTCGTTGATGCTGCTGCGGTTGGTCTCGGAGTTGTTGCCGAAGAAGTGCTTGATGGTGGTACCGACCCCGTTGGTCTCGATGCCGTTCACCATGGCGGCGGCCGTGTGGCCGGTGAGCACGGGATCCTCGGAATAGTATTCGAAATTTCGGCCGTTCAGCGGGTTGCGCTGAATGTTCATCCCTGGCGCCAGCAGGATATCCACGCCGTATTCCTTCACCTCGTTGCCAAAGGCTTCGCCCACTTCTTCTTGCAGTGCCGTATCCCAGCTGGAGGCCAGCAGGGAGCCGATGGGCCAGGCGGTGGCGTAGAAGGTGCCGCTTTGGCCATCCCGGCTTGACGAAATCCGCAGCCCGGCCGGGCCGTCCGCCAGCTTGAGGGCCGGGATATGCACGCCGGTCTCGTCGTTGAGGATGCCGTTGATGTAACCCGCCACGCCGGAGACATCGTTCACCAGGTTGGTGGGGCTCTCACCGTAGTAGGTGTTGGGGCCGGAGAGCAGATCCAGCTTCTCGCTGGTGCTGAGTTGCGCCAGCAGACCGGTGGCCTGGCTCAGATAGTAGGCATCATCTTTGGTGGTCGTTTGGGTCTGCTCGTCATCCGAGT
Source organism: Pseudaeromonas paramecii (assembly GCF_039540575.1). Classification (NCBI taxonomy): domain Bacteria; kingdom Pseudomonadati; phylum Pseudomonadota; class Gammaproteobacteria; order Aeromonadales; family Aeromonadaceae; genus Pseudaeromonas; species Pseudaeromonas paramecii. The sequence continues at coordinate 315,698 of NZ_BAABFC010000001.1, read as the reverse complement.
TGCAGCCGACCATGGCGCCGGTGAGGGCCACCGCCACGGCCAGGGCCAGCAGTGTGCGTGTAGGGGTATGCGTCATCATATCGCGTCCTTTGGTGTTGTTGTCGATCCGGCGCGACGTTGGCGTCGGATGGCCACCTTGTGTGGCAGCGAACTGACGATAGCGAACTTGGCTTGGCGGGATTTGACCGATTGGTGCAGAAATTTGACCAACTGTTGCAGGCTGTGCAACTTTCGAAAGCGCTTTCAAATTTGCACTTTGTTACAAAAAAGGCGTGCTGCAGCGGCGGGACTCGGCGCGGGCAGATGAGGCTGGCGGGCAAACGGCATGCCGTTTGCCCGGGATCGGCTAGGCGCTGAGCCAGGGCGGGGTCAGCAGGGGGGCGGCGGGCCGCTGGGCGATGATCTGGCCCTGGCGCACCGACAGCCGTACATCCCCCTGGCGGCGCAGCACGCTGTAGTCGTCTTCGCCGTCCAGCAGGATGAGGTTGCCGGGGTTGCCCACGGCGATGCCGTAATCGGCGATCTGCAAGGTGCGGGCACTGTGGTCCGTGATGAAGTCCAGCGCCCGGCTGAAGTCCTGGTGGCCCATCATCTGGCAGATGTGCAGGCCGAAGTCCAGGGTGCGCAGCAGCTTGCCGTTGCCCAGGGAGTACCAGGGATCGAAGATGGAGTCCTGGCCCAGGCAGACGTTGAGGCCCGCCTTGTCCAGCTCCTTGACCCGGGTGACGCCCCGGCGCTTGGGATAGCTGTCGAAGCGGCCCTGCAGGTGGATGCTCTCGGTGGGGCAGGCGATGAAATTGAGATCGGCACGCTTGAGCAGGCGGAACAGCTTGGAGCAGTAGGCGTTGTCGTAGGAGTGCATGGCGGTGGTGTGGCTGGCGGTGACCCGGGGGCCCAGCCCGGCCTTCAGGGTCTCGTAGGCCAGCACCTCCAAAAAGCGCGACTGGCCGTCGTCCGTCTCGTCACAGTGCACGTCCACCAGCTTGTCATGCTTGACCGCCAGGGCGATGACCTGCTGCATGGAGGCCACTCCCAGCTCCCGGGTGTATTCAAAATGGGGGATGCCGCCGATGACGTCGGCCCCCACCTCGATGGCTTCTTCCATCAGCGCCAGGCCGCCCTCATAGGAGAGCAAACCTTCCTGAGGGAAGGCCACCACCTGCAGGTGGATCTTCTCTTTTAGTTCATCCCGCAGGGCGCAGAGGGTCTTGAGGCCGACCAGGCTGGGATCCGAGATGTCGGCATGGGTCCGCACATGCTGCACCCCCTGGCCGATCAGCAGCTCCAGGGTCTCGTGCACCCGGCGGCGGATATCGGCTTCGCTCAGCAGGGGCTTGCGCTCGGCCCAGCGCTCTATGCCTTCGAACAGGGTGCCACTTTGGTTCCAGTTCGGTTCGCCGGCGGTGAGGGCGGCATCCAGATGGATATGGGGTTCGATGAAGGGGGCGCAGGCCAGCAGCCCTTGGGCATCGTATTGGCCGCTTTGCGGGGCGAGCGGACCGGATTGGGCTTGGATGGCGGTGAAGCGCCCGTCAACCATGGTGAGGCTATGGAGCGCCGCCTGATGGCGCAAGCGGGCATTGATGATTTGCATAGGGACCTCGTGGGTGTCGGTCAGGCCTTAGCCTGATGAATATGGTGATGCTGCAACAAAATTTGTTCGATCAGCAGGGCATTTTGCAGGTTGAGGCGGCTGAAGGGGTCGCTCAGGCTGCGGCCGGTGAGTTGCTCTATTCGTTTTAGTCGATAACTCAAGGTGTTGCGGTGGATCCCCAGCTGCTGGGCCACCTCCTGCTGATTGTTGAGCTGATTGAGGTACTGGCTCAGGGTCTGTTTGAGCTCCCAGGGCTGTCCCTCCCGGGCAAAACAGAGCACGCCCAGCTGTTCACGGCAGAACTGGGCCAGCAGCTGACGTTGCGGGATGGCGGCAAACAACCGGGCTATGCCCAACTGCTCGGAGAAAAACAGGGGGCTGCCGGCCTGTTGGCCAAATTGCACCGCCTGACGGGCCTGATCCACGGCGCAGGCCAGCTGGCTCAGATCCGGCGTCAGCTCGCTGATGCCCAGATGGAGCGCCAGATCCGGGAACTTGCGCGTCAGCACCGCCAGGGCCTGCCGCAGTTCCTCGTCGAGGGCGGTGGCACTGCTCTGCTGGGTGGGCCAGAGGGCCAGCAGATCCTGATCCTGCCCCAGCACCGGCCAATCGATGTGCCGACGCTGCAACAGCTCCCCCAGGGCCTGTTCCAGTTGCTGGCGGCGGTGGAGCAGGGCGCAGCCAGGCGCTTGCTCAGACGTCTGCAGCTCGGCCCGCAGGGCCAGCACCACATAAGGGTGCCGGTCGGGCAGCCCCAGTTCGCTGGCCCGCAGGTGGATAAGTTCGGGCGCCTCGGCAAAGCCATTGATGAGGCGCGAGAGGAACAGCCGCACCGACTGGCCCAGCAGGTTGTCCTGGACGATGGCATTGCTGATCACCTCGGTGACCAGCACCATCTTGAGGGCATAGGGCTGCTCCAGCAGGGTGAAGTTCAGGTGGTTGGCCAGGGCCAGCACAGGCCCGGGTATCGCCTTGATGTATTCGGGCCCGGTGAGGATCACCATGCCCGCCACCTGCCGCTCCACTCCCTCGCGGATGAGCTGCTTGAGGTTCTCTTCGCTGCGCCTGTGGTTGATGCCGGTGACAAACACCAGCTCGCCGCCCTGTACCCAGGGGGCCAGGGTGTCATTCTCCACCACATAGGGCCAGCGGATGGGCTGTTGCGAGCCCTGCAGGCCGGCCCGCAGGCGGATGCTCTCCAGGCCGGGCAGATGGGGAATGTCGGCGCAGCGAATCGTCATAGCGGCACCTTAACGATCTTCCAGTGCCAGGCTGGCATCGGTCAGTGGCAGGCGCAAGAACAGGGCGTAGGCCGTCACGGCCACCGCCACGCCCACCACCGGCGGCACCAGGGGCGAGAAGTAGGCCGCCGTGGAGCCCAGGGCGTAGGCCAGCAGGCCGCACCAGTTGAAGGCCGGCAGCTGGGCTTGGGCCAGGCGCGGGTACTGCCCCTTATGCTTGAGCCAGAAGTCCGCCATGATGACGCCGCCGATGGGCGGGATGAAGGTGCCCAGCAACACCAAGAAGGGGATCAGCAGGTTGTACATGCCGCCTAAGGCCAGCAGGGTACCGATGGCGGCGCCGCCCAGGGTCACCAGACGGCGCTTGTCGGTGCGCAGCAGGTTGCAGCCGGCCACGGCGAAGTTGTAGATGGTGTTGTCCTGGGTGGTCCAGATGTTGAGAAACAGCATCAGCACCGCCAGCACCACGAAGCCCTGGGCCAGCATGACGTCCACTATGTCGGCCTGCTGGTAGATGAGGGTGCCCAGAGCACCGGTCAGCACCATGAGGCCATTACCGATGAAGAAGGCCGCCAGGGTGGCCAGCACGGCTATCTTGGGGGTGCGGGCGAAGCGACTCCAGTTGGTGGCCTGAGTCCCGCCGCTGACGAAGGTGCCTATGATGACGGTGATGGCCGAGGCCAGGCTCATCTGCTCGCTGGGGCTTTGCCCCATCAGGCCGCCCAGGCCGCCGATCTGGGTGAGGCCTGTGTACAGGCTGATGAGGATAAACAGCATCATCAGGGGCACGGCGATGCGCGAGAGCCAGTCCAGGCCGCGATAACCCACCATGGCGGTGATGCAGAAGGCCAGCCCGAAGAAGATGATAAGCGGGGTGCTCCAGGCCGGGTCCAGCCCAGTGGTCTTCACCAGCACCTCGACTATGGTGGCGGCGCCCCAGGCATACCAGCCGATCTGGGTGAAGCCCAGGATGAAGTCGGAGAGCTTGCTGCCCACCTCACCAAAGCAGAAGCGTCCCATCAGCACAGAGTTGAGACCGCTCTTGGCGGCAATATAGGCCAGGGTGGCGGCGTAGGCCCCCAGCAGCAGGTTGCCGATGAGGATGATCCCCATCAGTTCGCCAAAGCTGAAGGCCTTGCCGAGGGAGCCGCCGGCCCACATGGTGGCGGTGAAAAAGGTAAAGCCCAGCAGCACCACGGAGGTGGAGAGCAGTCCCTTGCGTGCCGCGTTGGGCACTTCGCTCAACGGATAGTCGGATTGTTCCATATCTGGCTTCCTTTAATGGATAGGCGCCCCAATGCGCCAGGCTGAGTAAGGCAACGGTCATGCCAGGAGGTGAGGCATTAAGGGTGCCCCCTGTTTGCTTGTCAGGCCTGTCGAAAAGTGCAACGGCGATTTTGTGCGAGCTGCACAAATCATACCGTCGGCCGGGATGGGCAATCACGGCGTGCCAGACCGACCTGGCGTGCCAGTTTGGTGCGATTGATCTGGGTTAGCCCCTAAGCGGTGCGGACCAGGCTGTTGACCGCGCACTTGGCTGACAGCCCGCCTGCAAAAATTCCGGCAAGAATCTGGCGCACGGCCTATGATGGCGGCCTCTTGTCTTAAGTTGTGCTTGGCTTAGGTCATTCTTGTTGTTGGTTGTGTCAGCGTGTCGGAGGAGTCGTGGCCGGTGTCGGTGTTTCGTTGATCGGATCCTTGCTGTTTGCCTTCTTGTATTACTACACCGGCTGGCTGCGGCCGCTCTCCGGTGAAGCCATCTATGGCTGGCGGGTGCTGCTGACCTTCCCCTTTTTGACCCTGCTGCTGTTGGTGCGGGGCCGCTGGGGCCAGGTGGGGCAGATAGGTCGTCGGCTGGCCCTGGGGGGCTGGCGCTCTGGCCTCTGGCTGCTCTCTTCGGCGGCCATGCTGGGGGTGCAGCTGTGGCTGTTTCTCTGGGCGCCGGTGAACGGACAGGGACTGGCGGTGTCCTTGGGTTACTTTCTGCTGCCCCTGACCCTGGTCCTCACCGGTCGGCTGCTGTTTGCCGATCCGGTATCCAGGCCCCAGTGGCTGGCCTGCGGCCTGGCCCTGTTGGGCGTGGGGCATGCCTTGCTGGGGGCGGGGGCCCTGGCCTGGCCTACCTGGCTCGTCTGTCTGGGCTATCCCGTTTACTTTGCCCTGCGTCGCTGGCGTGCCATTCCTTCCTTGGGGGGGCTCTGGTGGGATCTCTTGCTGAGCCTGCCGGTGGCCCTGTGGTTTGCGCTGGAACACAGCCCGGTTGAGCTGTGGCAGGGGGGGCGGCTGGCCTGGCTTATCCTGGGGCTGGGCTTTATCAGCGCCCTGGCGTTGTCGTGCATGATGCTGGCCGGCGAGCGGCTGAGCCTGCCCTTGTTTGGCCTGCTGAGCTACGTGGAGCCTGTGCTGCTGGTGGTGGCGGCCTTGCTGCTGGGTGAGAGTCTCAGCGCCGAGCAGTGGTGGACCTATGGCCCCATCTGGCTGGCGGTGGCCCTGCTGGGGGGCGAGGGAGTCTGGCGGCTTATGGCGCGCCGACGCCCTGGCGCAGCGCCTGGATCTGCAGATTGATCACCCTCATCAACTCGGCCTGCCGGCGATTGCATTGGGCCGTGGTGATGAGTCCCTGCAGGGTGACGGCGAGCCAGGTGGTCAATACATCGAGATCGGCCTCTGCTGCCAACAGGCCCTGTTGCTGGGCCCGCAACAGGCTGGCTCGCAGATCGGTGGCGACTTCCTGGTAGTTGCCCTGGATCTGCGCCTGCAAGGCGGGATCCTGTTCGGCCAGCTCCATCAGGGTGCGGACCAGCAGGCAGGCGCCCCTCAAGGTATCGTCCACCACCTGGTTCATGTAAGCGGCGATACCATCCAGGGCATCGCCGGCGGCCAGACAGGCATGGCGGCGCGCGCGCTTGGTGTCGATGTAATGATCCACCACGGCGGTCAGCAGGCCGCGCTTGTTGCCAAAGGCGGCATACAGGCTGCCCGGATGCAGACCGGTGGCGCTGACCAGCTCCTGCATGGTGGTCTTGGCATAGCCCTTGGTGCTGAACAGGGCCATGGCCTGCTGCAGCACATGCTGGCGATCGAATTCGGCACTGCGCATGGTGTCTCCTCTTGGGGCAATCAGTGTACCCTAGTTGCTGCTGGCCTCCAATAATCTTGAATGAGCGTTCAAAAATAAGTTGCAAACCGGGCTGAAAGGATTTTGAATGGCCATTCAAGAATCAGCCTGGAGCTAATCATGACCGCCACCTTGCTTGAACCCTATGTGCTCAACGACACCCTCACCCTGGCCAACCGTATCCTGATGGCCCCCTTGACCCGTTGCATGGCCGGCCCCGGTCTGGTGCCCACCCAGCAGATGGCTGATTACTATGCCCGTCGCGCCCAGGTGGGGCTCATCATCTCCGAAGCCACCATCATTCGGCCTGACGGCCAGGGCTATCCCAATACCCCCGGCATCTACAGTGCCGGACAGATCGCCGGCTGGCGCTTGGTGACCGATGCCGTTCATGCCCAGGGCGGCAAGATCTTCGCCCAGCTGTGGCACACGGGGCGTATCTCCCACTCCTTTTTCCATGGCCAGACACCGGTGGCGCCGTCGGCGGTAGCCTGGGAGGGCACCTTGCCGCGGATGCGCGAGCTGCACTACGAGTTGCCCCGCGCCCTGAGTGAGGCCGAAATTGCCGAGTTGGTGAGCCAATATGCCCAGGCGGCAGTCAATGCGCGGGAGGCCGGCTTCGATGGCGTGGAGATCCACGGCGCCAACGGTTATCTCATCGATCAGTTCCTGCACCACGAGACCAACCTGCGGCAGGATGGCTACGGCGGAACCCCGGAGAAGATGGCGCGCTTCGCCCTGGAGATCGTCGATGCGGTGTGCCGGCAGATCGGTGGTGAGCGGGTGGGGCTGCGTCTCTCCCCGGGTGGCTATGCCCACCTGAAGGGGGACGCGCGGGATCGTGCCGTATTCGATCACCTGCTGGCTGAGCTCAACGAGCGAGAGCTGGCCTACCTGCACCTGGGGATCTTCGATGACAGCCTGACCTTCGATTACCTGGGCGGCCGCGCCAGTGACTATCTGCGGGCCCACTATCAGGGGCATCTGGTGGGTGTGGGTAACTACAACCCGCAGTCCGCCCAGGAAGCCATCCTGGCCGAGCGCTTCGATCTGGTGGCCATCGGCCGGCCGCTCATCGCCAATCCGGATTATGTGGCCCGGCTGCAGCAGGGCGAGCCCCTGGTGGCCTACGACGAGAGCATGCTCACCAGCCTGGTGTAAACCGGTTGAGTCGACAGTAAGGCGCTGGACGGCGCCTTTTTTCATCTGTTGGGCCCAGCCTGTCGGGTAGCCAGCGGGAGACCCCGGCTAAATTGACATCAAAAGGTCATGGGCATGTCACCTGGGCATCATCCGGCTGTCGCAGCCTTAACGGGTCCGCAGCCAGCAAGGAGATGCCCATGTCTGCCGTCAGCCCCCTCTATTTTTGCCGCGCCCTGTTTCTCTCCGATCTGCACCTGGGCAGTAAGGACTGCAAGGCCGACTACCTTCTCGATCTACTGGCTCAGGTGCGCCCCGAGCAGCTGTTCTTGGTGGGGGATGTGATCGATCTGTGGTCCCTCAAGCGGCAACCCTACTGGCCTGAGAGTCATCAGGCGGTGCTGGTGGCGCTGCGAGCCCTGGCCCAGCGCGGTACCCGGGTGATGTATATCCCGGGCAATCACGATGCAGCGCTGCGGGAGTTTGTCGGCAGTCAGCTGCTGGGGGTCGAGCTGCAGGAGGAGTGGGTCTACACCACGGCCCAGGGCAAACGGCTGCTGCTCATTCACGGCGATCAGTTTGACGGGGCCGTCATGGTGGGGCGTTTCACCAGCTGGCTGGGGGACAGAGGCTACGATCTGCTGCTGTGGCTCAACCGCTGGAGCCACTATGGCCGCCGTCGCATCGGCCTGAGTTATTGGTCCCTGGCCAGTTTCCTGAAGCATAGGGTGCAACTGGCCCAGCAGGCGGTGGAGCGGTTTGTGCGAGCGGCCGTGCATGAGGCCCGGGAACGGGGGCTCGATGGCATCGTCTGCGGTCACATTCATGCGCCGGATCTGCGCAGCCAGGCGGGCCTCCTCTACTGCAACACCGGCGATTGGGTGGAGAACTGCACCGCCTTGCTGGAGCAGCGGGACGGCCAGCTCACCCTGCTGCACTGGAGTGAGGTGCAGCGCCAGCTGGCGGTGCATCAACAGCCATCCGCCGCCTGAGCGTTCAGGCTGGGAGTGGGCCGTCCGCTGGGGTACAATCGCTGCCTTCGAGTTGGGAGGAGTTGGTGATGCAAACCTTTATGCTGGCGGGACACCCTCATGTGGCCCTGTGTGATCTGCTCAAGTTGCAGGGGTGGAGCGACAGCGGCGCCCATGCCAAATCGGCCATCGCCGATGGTCTGGTGACCGTGGATGGTCAGGTGGAGACCCGCAAGCGCTGCAAGATAGTGGCCGGGCAAGTGGTGGGCTTTGAAGGCCAGTCGGTGACGGTGACCGAGTAGTCATCTTGTGATGTCGACAGCAGTATCAAACATCAGGGGCCTCAGGGCCCCTGAGTCATTTGAGAAACTGACAGAAGTGACAGGGCACAGCAGTGCCGGCTGACTACAGTGATCAAGTGGACTCGGCAGTTGCTAGGTCTGACAGTCTTTGTCCTGTGGTCGACAGTGAGGGTGCCATGTCCAAGGAACTGTTCTGTTTTGCGCCGGAAGTGAATGAGGGGCTGGAGTCTGTGACGGGGGCCTGGCAGGTGCTCAGTGTCGAAGATGATCCCCAGTATCAGGCCACCCTGCATTTTTCATTACGCAACCTGCAGGTGCTCGGGCGGCCGTTGCAATTGCTCAAGGCCCAGTCCGCCGCCCAGGCCGTGAGCCTGATCCCGCAATACCCCAATCTGAGCGTCATTTTGCTGGATGTGGTGATGGAGCAGGATGATGCCGGCTTGCGACTGGTGCGCACCATCCGCGAGGTGCTGGGCAATGCCACGGTACGCATCATCTTACTCACCGGCCAGCCGGGGATGGCGCCGCGTGAAGATGTGATGCGGCGCTTTGATATCGATGATTACTGGTGCAAGTCCGAGCTGACCAGCGAACACCTGCACACCATCATCACCGGCAACATCCGCACCTGGCAGCAGCTGACCCAGCTGCAGCAGGCTCGCCAGAGCCTGCAACTGCTCATCGATGCCAGTCATAACCTGTATGCCAAACGGGATCTGGACAGCTTTGCCCAAGGGGTGCTCGAAGAGATCAGCCAGCTGCTGGATCACGATAATCACGGCATCGTCTGTACCCAGTACCAGCCAAAGAGCCAGCAGGCTGCCTCCACCATCATTGCCGCCAGCGGCGCCTACCGACAATATCTCGGTGCCTCGGTAGAGGTGCTGCCCGAACCCAGTATGGTGGAAGCCTTTCGCCTGGCGGCCCGCAGCCAGGATCATCTGTTTTTCCCCGATTATTCGGTGTTCTACTTTGGCAGCGAGGCGCCAGAGCCGCGCATCTATATGACCATGGTGCGCTGCACGCGCCCCCTGGAGGAGGCTCAGATCAGTCTGCTCAAGGTGTTTTGTGAAAATGTGCGTACCGGTTTCGTCAACGTCGCCCTCTACAACCGGCTGGGGGAGCTGGCCTACCGGGATCCGCATCTGGGCTGTTTCAATGGCAACTGGCTACTCCATGAGCTGGAGACCATGCGCAAAAGCGATTTGGAGCGGGCGCAGTTGATGCTGCTGCGGGTGGAGAACGTCAACGACATGAATGTCACCTTCGGCGCCGCCTTCTGTCAGACCCTGATGCAGGCCCTGTATGACAAGTTGCAGCTGGCCTTGCCCGGTGCCTTGATTGTTCGCATGGATGAGGCCAGTTTCGGCCTCTTGCAGGCGCAATCGGATCGGTATGACAAACGCTTCTTCGACCGGCTGCTGGAGGCACCACTGACGCTGTCCGGCAGCGCACATAGTCTGGCCATCACCCTGGGTGTGGTGGTGTTGGGGGATGTGCCGGATCTGGCGGCGCACTCGGGGGATCATCTGGTGCACCTGGCGCTCAGCACCCTGGATATGGCCCGCTACCGGCAGTGTGGTTACCTGCGTTACCAACCTCAGATTGAGCAGGCGATCGCCGAGCGTTACTCCCTGCTGAGTCAGCTGCGTCTGGCCTTGAATGAAGATCAGCTGTTTTTGGAATTACAGCCCAAGGTTCAAATGACGGACGGCAGCTTGGTGGGCTTCGAAGCCCTGGTGCGCTGGCGCCACCCAGAGGGCAAGATCATTCGACCCGATCAGTTTATTCCCCTGGCCGAGATGTCCGGGCTCATTGGTCGGCTGGATCACAAGGTGTTGCGCATGACCCTGGATGCCATCAAGGCGCTGCATCAGGCCGGCATTCGGGTGCCGGTGGCCTTTAATGCCTCGGGCATTGAGCTGGTGAGGCCACTGTTTTTTGAAACCCTGCAGCAAACCATCCAGGAGTCTGGCGTGGATCCATGCTGGCTGGAGCTGGAGATCACCGAGAGCCAGGCGGTGCAGGAGTATGACTTGATCACGCCAAACCTCAATCGCCTGATCCAGATGGGCATGCAGATCAGCATCGATGATTTTGGTACAGGCTATTCCTCGCTGACCCACTTGGCGGAGCTGGAGGCAACCACCTTGAAGATCGATAAGAGCTTCGTGCAACAGATGGGGGTTTCGGAATACGGTGATGAGTTGGTGACGGTGATCATCCGGCTCGCCAGCCGCTTCGGCTACAAGATCATTGCCGAAGGGGTGGAGACTCAGGCACAACGCGATCAGCTGCTGGCACTGGGCTGCCCCTTGGGACAAGGCTATCTGTTTGCCCGTCCCATGCCCCTGGCCGATGCGCTGGTGTGGTCTGAGTCGTATTTGGTCAAGGGGAGGGAGAGCCGCTAGATGTCTTTGTCGGTACTTAACAAGCCGCCCAACCTGGTCTGGCGCCTGTTCAGCCTCTGGTTGCCGCTGCTGGTGTTGATCGTGATGGGGGGCACCTTTGCCTATACCCAGAGTCGCGATGCCCGCCTGGCAACGGTGACCGCCGAGCAGACGGCCTATGTCAATCAGAGCATCACCCAGATCAGCGCCGAGCTGTCCCATCTGCGTCACCTGATGTTATTGCTCAAAGGCTCTGCTGCCATGCGGCAGGGTCTGCCGGCGGATGACAGCTGGCAGCTGATGCGCATTGAGAGTCTGTTTCGCCGTTTTGTCAATGTGGTTCCTGGCGTGTCCCAACTGCGCTGGTTGGATGAGCAGGGCATGGAGCGGATCCGCCTCAACATCGGCCCGAAGGGCGCGCTACGGGTGCCGGATAGCGAACTGCAGAACAAGGCCGATCGCTACTATGTTAGTCAGGGGATGCAGGTCGCCGCCGAGCACGTCTATTTTTCCCCGATCGATCTCAACGTGGAGCACGGCAAAATAGTCGAGCCCATCGAGCCAACCCTGCGGGCCACCCTGAGAACGGGGGTGGGTGATGGGCTGGCGCCGGGGCTGCTGGTGATGAATATCAACCTGGCGGATCTCTTTGAGCGGCTCAGCACGGCAGTGAGCGATGGCATGCACCTGGAGATCCTCAATGGACAGGGCTATTGGCTGCTACATCCCGACAAACGGCTCACCTGGGGATTTCAATACAATGCCGAGAAAAATAATCTGGCGGTCAGAGTCCCTCGTTTGTGGCAACAGATGGGACAGCACCACTATGCCAATGGTCAAGCCTTGGCTGGCGAATGGTTAAGTTACTCGCTCATTCAGATCGAAGATCAGGACGAGGCGCCTCGCTATCTATATCTGCTGGTCACCACGGACGATGGGCGCTTGGCGCAAATTCATGCCGCCTTGCTGCCGCCCATCCTGGCGGTCTGTCTGCTCTGTCTGTTGGGAGGGGGCGCCGTCCTCTATCGCATCGGCCGCGCCGACCATGAGCGTTGGCAGTTGGGTCATCGCCTTGCCAAAGAGCAGGCCGCTCTCCGTCAAGCCTATGAGGATCTGGCCCGACTCCATGAGACCTCTCAGCTGCTGCAAGACGAGCTGGTGGAAACCCGCAAGCTCTCGGCATTGGGCATGATGGTGGCCGGCGTCGCCCATGAGCTCAATACTCCGACCGGCGGGGCCCTGGTCACCCTGTCCACCCTGCACAAACAGCTGCACCAGTTAGAAGAGCAGCTCAGCAGCGGATTAAGGCGCAGCGATCTGGAGCGCTTCGTCGGCCAATGTGATGAGGGCTTGCGTCTGGCCCTGCACAATCTGCAGCGGGTGGCTGGACTCATCAAGCGCTTCAAGCGTCTGGCGGTGGATCGTTCCCAGGAGCAGGTGCACAAGTTTGAGCTTAAGCAGTGCGTCGACGACTTGCTGGCCAGCCTGCATCCCTTACTCAAGCATCAGCCGGTCCAGCTGCATGTGACGATACCGGACCAGCTGATGCTGCACAGCTTCCCCGGCGTGCTCTCCCAGGTACTGCAGAACCTGATCGATAACGGGGTTCAGCATGGCTTGCTGCCAAAAGATGGTGGCAACCTCTGGCTGGAGGCCAGCAAGGTGGAGCGGCAGCAACTGGAGATCCGCCTGCGGGACGATGGGGTGGGCATGAGTGCCGAACAACTGGCCACCATCTTCGATCCCTTCGTGACCTCAGGACGGCATCAGGGGCATATCGGCTTGGGAATGCACCTGGTTCACCAATGGGTGACCCAGGTGCTGCAAGGCTCGTTGAAGGTCAGCTCGGTGCCCGGGGAGGGCAGCTGCTTCGTGTTGACCCTGCCGTTGACAGTGCGAGAGCCGGTGGCCGAAGCGATCGATTAGTGCTCTTGCTTACGCAGGCTCTGCCAGATGGCATGAAAGCCCATCAGCAGCAAGCCAGCCAGTAACCCGGTACTCAGGTTAAACAGCAGGCTGGTGAGACTGGCCAGCACTCCCCCATCAAGCAGATGCGCCTGTAGCCGTTCCAGGCCATGGTGCAGATGGGGGCTGCCGTGGGCCAGGATACTGCCTCCCACCAGGAACATGGCCAGTGTGCCCAGCACGCTCAATACCTTCATCAGCCGCGGTGCCAACTGGATCAGGCCTAGCGCCACCGTCTGAGTGGCCTTACCGGCACCCGGCCGCTTCTGCAGCCAGAACCCCAGATCGTCGAGCTTGACGATCCCCGCCACCAGGGCATACACCCCGACCGTCATAAAGAAGGCGATGAGGGAGACCACCGCCAGTTGCAGCCAGAAGCCGTTGCCCTGCACCGTGCCCAGGGCGATGACGATGATCTCCGCCGACAGGATAAAGTCGGTACGAATGGCGCCGCGGATCTTCTGCTGCTCCAGGCTGGGCAGATCCGTTTGTTGTGCCAGCTCTTGCAAGCGGGCCAGCGCCGCCTCGGGGGCCTCCGCCTTGGGCCACAGGGCATGGGCCACCTTCTCCATGCCTTCGAAGCACAGATAGGCACCGCCTAGCATCAATAGCGGCTGGATCAACCAGGGGGCTATTGCGCTGATCAGCAACGCCAAGGGCACCAGGATCAGCTTGTTGCGTAGCGATCCCTTGGCCACCGCCCAGACCACGGGTAGCTCCCGCTCGGCGCGAACCCCCGAGACCTGCTGGGCATTGAGGGCCAAGTCGTCACCCAGCACGGCGGCGGTTTTCTTGGCCCCCAATTTGGTCATCAGGGCGATGTCATCCAGCAGGGTGGCAATGTCATCCAAGAGTGCGAGCAGGCTGGTGCCGGCCATGGTGAAGACTCCTCAATCTAGGGGGGCGACCAGTATAAGGCCTGCTGCGGCGCTTGCCAGCCAGCATCCGCTGCTATGCTGGAAAAACGGTCCCTGTAAAACAACCCAGGTTGAGGCAATGCCATGGCACTGACAGATCGAGACCACAGATTGCGGGCACAAGTGACGCCTGAGGCCTTGTTTCACGACAGGCGCAGGGTACTCAAGGCCTTGGGGCTGTTGGGGGCGGGCGCCAGCCTGAGCCCCTTGGCGCAGGCTGGCCTGCTGGATTTATTCTCGACCCCGGCCAAAGCGGATGGCCGCTTGCCGCTGCCCCATGCCAAGCCGGCGGCCTACCAGGCGGCGCTGCCCTTGACGCCAGAAGAGAAGGTGCTGGGCTACAACAATTATTATGAGTTCGGCATGGGCAAGGGGGATCCCGCCAAGCAGGCTCAGGGGCTGGTGACAGAGCCCTGGTCACTGACCATAGACGGCCTGGTGGCCAAGCCGCTGACCCTGACGGTAGCGGAGCTCGGCCAACGCTTTGCCTTGGAGGAGCGCATCTATCGGCTGCGTTGCGTGGAGGCCTGGTCCATGGTGATCCCCTGGCTCGGCTTTGAGTTGAACCAGCTGCTGGCGCTGGTGGAGCCCTTGCCGACGGCCCGCTATGTTGCCTTCGAAACCCTCTATGATCCCAAGCAGATGCCTGGTCAGGCCAGCTCCCGCATCGGCGGTGGACTTGTGTATCCCTATGTGGAAGGCTTGCGGCTGGATGAGGCCCGCCATCCGCTGACCCTGCTGGCGCTGGGGCTCTACGGCAAACAACTGGCCCCCCAAAATGGCGCCCCCTTGCGCCTGGTGGTGCCCTGGAAATATGGCTTCAAGAGCATCAAGGCCATAGTGCGTATCCGTTTGGTGGCCAGCCAGCCGCCCACCACCTGGAGTCAGGCTGCACCCAATGAGTATGGGTTTTATGCCAATGTGAATCCTGCGGTGGATCATCCGCGCTGGTCCCAGGCCAGCGAGCGGGTCATAGGTCCTGGGGGTTTGTTGGACATCCGCCGTCAGCCCACACTGCCATTCAACGGCTATGCCGACGAGGTGGCGGAGTTGTATCAGGGGATGGATCTAAGGCAATGGTTTTAGAGCGGATGAAGGCAATCAAGCTGTTATTGCACCTTATGTGTCTGGCACCGTTAGGCTGGGCCTGGCTGCATCTGGTGCAGGGTGGCTTTGGTGCCGATCCGGTCAAGGAGCTTATCCATTTTGGTGGCAGGACCACGCTGCAGCTGCTGATCCTGACGTTGTCGGTCAGCCCCCTGGCCCGCGGATTACACAAACCGGAACTCATCCGGGTCCGCAGGTTGTTGGGGCTCTGGTGCTTCGCCTGGGCCTGTGGCCATGTGACCGCCTATCTGCTGCTGGAGTTGGCCGGTGATGGCTGGCTGTTGCTGAGCGAGATACTGCGGCGGCCAAACCTGCTGTTGGGTGCCATGGCCTGGCTCATCCTGCTGTCCCTGGCGCTGACCTCCAATCGCTGGTCTCAACGTCGATTGGGGCGGGCCTGGCAGCGGCTGCATTGGGGAGTGTACGCCGTGGCGATACTGGCCCCCTGGCATTATCTGTGGTCGGTGAAGAGTCTGAGCCCGGAACCCTGGATTTACGCCGGCCTGCTGGCCGGCTTGTTGCTCTGGCGAGTGTGGCGGCGCTGGCGACGCCTCAACCCAGCGCCTTGTGCAGCAGGACCTGCTGGTCGGCGGTGAAGGGCAGCTTGAGGGCCGCAGCGTGGCCGGCATCGGACATCTTGCGCCAGGTTTTTTGCAAGATGTCGATGAGCTTGTCTTCGCTCTTACCCTGGGCGAACTCATCCAGGTAGTAACGTAAAAACACCAGGCAAACCACGTCCTCCAAGGTCTGACTTTCAGGATCCCGCTTCATCTGCTCCTTGCGCAACAAGGCGCCTACCCGTTCTATCATCTGCGTCTCATAACCGGCCTGGGCCAGAATGTCGCCCGCCCGCTGGGCATGCAGCGCCTTGAGGGCGGTGCGCCAAGCCAGATAACCGGCCCGGTCCATGGGGTAGTCCTGGCGGGGGATGCGCCAACGCTCTATGTGCTGGGCCCGGGCTGCCAGTTGCAGTGCCTCGCTGGCGTGGGGACAAAATGCCGCCAGCTCATCGCTCATGCGCTTGGCATAGAGCAGCTCGGTGGGGTGGGATTGGCCCTGGGCGTCCTGGCTCTGACGGGGGTCCTGAGCATTGGCGGCGTCCATGGCCTCCAGGGCACACAGCAGGCGTTGATTGTCACTGTCTCGGGTCATGATGTGGATGTCTCGTTGGCAATTGGATTGCGGTCGGTGGACTGGCATGACGCTGTTATACCAGACTTTTCCCTTCGCCCCCAAAACCAAGCGGTTGAGCTCGCAGGCTCTGGGGACCATGGCATGCACTAGATAAAAGATAAGCCAAGTATCCACAGCGGGAGTCGGGGGGCCGCGGGCCATAGACGGGAAACCTGCGGTCGCCGAAGAAGACGCTTAGATTGTCTGGGGATTTTTTGTTTTATTTCCAGTAGCATGGGTGCGTTTTTCGCGCTTGCAAGGAACTGCCCATGCCCGCTTTGTACTCTATTTCCGCGCTCGACCGCACGGCTCAAGCCCAGATCCAGGCCCGCATCGACAATAAAACCAAACCCCTCGGTGCTCTGGGCCAATTGGAGCCGCTAGCCCTGCAACTGGCCCTGATCCAGCAAACCCCCACGCTGCGCCTGTCTAATCCGACCCTGCTGGTGTTTGCCGGGGATCACGGGGTTGCCGCCGAGGGCGTTAGCATAGCGCCGGCGGCGGTCACCCGGCAGATGGTGCTGAACTTCCTGGCGGGGGGCGCCGCCATCAACTGCTTCTGCCGCACCCTGGGCTGGCAGCTCAAGGTGGTGGATGCCGGTATCCTGGAACCCATAGACGATCCCCGTCTCATCACGCAGCGGCTGGGGGCGGGAACCGCCAATCTGGCTCTGGAGTCCGCCATGAGCCAGACCCAGTGTCAGCAGGGGCTGCAGCTGGGCGCAGCGCTGGCCCGGCGCGAGATAGCATCGGGAGCCGACCTGTTGGCCTTCGGCGAGATGGGCATCGCCAACACCACCTCGGCTACCGCCTTGCTGGCGGCCCTCACGGGCGCCCCGGTGGCCGCCTGTATCGGTCGCGGCACCGGCATCAATGATACTCAGCTGGCTCATAAGCAGGCCTTGATCGAGCAGGCCGTGGCCAGGGTGGCGGGGCAAACCGATCCGCAAGTGCTGCTGGCGGAGCTGGGCGGTTTTGAGCTGGTGCAGATCTGCGGCGCCATCCTGGCGGCGGCCGAAGCCAGGGTGCCCATGCTCATCGATGGCTTCATCGTCAGTGCTGCCGCCCTGGTGGCCTGCCGCATCGCGCTGGCCTGCCGGGATTACATGCTGTTCAGCCATGGCTCCGCAGAACCCGGTCATGCCAGGCTGCTGGCGGCCATGCAGGCCGAACCCTTGCTGGATCTGGGGCTGCGGTTGGGCGAGGGGACGGGGGCGGCGCTGGCGCTGCCGCTGTTGCAGGCGGCGGTCAGCTTCTACAACGACATGGCGAGCTTCGAGTCAGCCGGAGTCACCGTCTGATGACTCGCCTTGGGTGCCTCGCCAACGATTTTTGGTTGGCGCTGGCTTATTTTAGTCGGTTGCCTGTGCCATCGGGTACCGTCTATAGCCCAGAGGCCCAGCAGCGGGCCATCGGCTATTTTTCCCTGATCGGCTGGCTGCTGGGGGGCATACAGGCCCTTGCGCTGTGGGGTGCCTGCCAGATCTGGCCTCAGCCGGTGGCGGTGCTCTTGGCCATGGTGCTGGGGCTGCTGCTCACGGGCGCCCTGCATGAAGATGGCCTGAGTGACATGTGCGACGGTCTGGGCGGCGGTCTGGATCCAGCCAGCAAGCTGGCGATCATGAAAGACTCCCGCCTGGGGACCTATGGTGCCCTGGCGCTGGTGACCAGCTTGTTGCTCAAGGCCGGCCTGCTGGTGAGCCTGGCCGCGCCCTGGTGGGCCCTGCTGCTGGCCCAGCCCTTATCCCGTGTTCTGGCCGGCAGCCTGATGTTTGTGTTGCCCTATGTGCGCGTCGAGTCCGCCAAGGCCGGGGCTGTGGTGGGCAAGTCGAGCCGGTGGCAGCGGCTTGGGCTGTGGGCCGGTGGCGCCCTGGCGCTGTGGCTATTGCCCTGGCCCCTGGCGTTGGCCTGTATTCTGCTGTTAGGGCTCTTGTTTGTCTGGCTGGTGCGTTTTTTCACCCGTCATCTCGGCGGCTATACCGGTGACTGCCTGGGGGGCGCTCAACAGCTGGCGGAGCTGCTGATCTATCTGCTGCTGGCCACCCAATTACCCGGAGGTGTGACATGGCCCATGTGACCCTGATCCTTGGCGGTGCCCGCTCGGGCAAGTCGGCCCTGGCCGAACGATTGGCGCAAGACAGTGGCCTGGCGGTCACCTATATCGCCACCGCCCAGGCTGGCGATGCCGAGATGGCGGCCAGGATCGCCCATCATCGGGCCCGGCGTCCCGCCCATTGGCGCCTGGTGGAAGCCCCCTTGGCCTTGGCGTCGACCCTGGCTCGCGAGGCTGACACCCATACCCTGCTGCTGGTGGATTGTCTGACCCTGTGGCTCACCAATCTGCTCTGTCAGGCGCAGCCGCCGGATGATGCCGGTTTGGCCGCCCTGTCTGCTGAGCTGGCGGATCAATTAGCCCAGCTTCCCGGGGAGGTGCTGCTGGTCAGCAACGAGGTGGGATTGGGTGTTGTGCCCATGGGGGCCTTGTCCCGGCGCTTCGTCGATGAGGCAGGCCGGCTCAATCAGGCCCTGGCGGCCCGGGCGCAGCGTGTTGCCTTTGTGGCGGCCGGTCTGCCCCTGTGGTTAAAGGGGACGGCCCCGTCCGCCTTTGGAGTAGCCCATGAGTGACAGACCCGGCTGTGTGCATCTGCTGCGCCATGGCCCGGTGGCCGGCGCGCCGGCGCTCTATGGCCGCACCGATGTGGCGTTGGCACCGGAGGCCCAGACCCTGCTGGCGCCGCTGTTTGCGCAGGCTTCTCCCTATGACCAGATCATCAGCTCGCCCCGGACCCGCTGCCTGCAGTCCGCCCAGGCGCTGGCCGGTCACTGGCAGGTTCCGCTGACGGTTCGGCCTGAGTGGGCCGAGCTGGACTTCGGTGACTTAGACGGCCGGCCCTTTAGTGAGCTGACCGAGCAGTGGCCGCTGCTGGAGGCCTTCTGGCAGGCCCCAGCCCGTCATACCCTGCCTGGGGCCGAGCCCCTGGTGCACTTTCATGCCCGGGTGCTGGCCACCTGGCAGAGTCTGCTGGCGGAGCTGGGTGAGCAACGGGTGCTGGTGGTGACTCACGGCGGTGTCATCCGGCAACTGGTGGGTCAGTTGCTGGCAGCGGATTGGCGCAGTGGCGCCCTGCAGCAGGGGCTCCATCTGCCCTACGCCAGCCTGACCCGCATCTGGTGCTGGGCCGGTGAGCCCCCTGTGTGTCAGATCCGCCAGCTGGCCGCCAGCCCGGCGCAGCTGTTGTGGCAAGAGGAAGCAGCATGGCGTCTTATGTAGATAATCCACCGACGGTGGCCCAGACCCTGATGGTGCAAGGCACCAGCTCGGATGCGGGCAAGAGCCTGATGGTGGCTGGGCTGTGCCGCCTGTTGGCCCGCGCCGGTCACCAGGTGGCGCCCTTCAAGCCGCAGAACATGGCGCTCAACAGTGCCGTCACCGCCGAAGGGGGCGAAATTGGCCGGGCCCAGTCGGTCCAGGCCCTGGCCGCCGGCCTGGCGCCCCATACCGACTTCAATCCTGTGCTGCTCAAGCCCTCCTCGGATACCGGCTGCCAGGTGATCTTGAATGGCCGGGCGGTGACCGACATGGAGGCGGCGGCCTATCACAACTACAAGCAGGTGGCCATGCACACCGTGCTGGCGGCCCATGATCGCCTGCGGGCGCGCTTTGCGCAGATCATTGTGGAGGGGGCGGGCAGCCCGGCGGAGATCAACCTGCGCCAAGGGGATATCGCCAACATGGGCTTTGCCGAGGCGGTGGACTGCCCGGTGATCTTGGTGGCCGACATCGACCGTGGCGGGGTGTTTGCCCAGCTGGTGGGCACCTTGGCGCTGATCAGTCAAAGTGAGCAAGACAGGATCAAGGGCTTCATCATCAACAAGTTCCGTGGTGACGTCGCCCTGCTGCAACCCGGGCTCGATTGGCTGGAGCAGCATACCGGCAAGCCGGTGCTGGGGGTGGTGCCCTATCTGCAGGATCTGGAGATAGCGGCGGAGGACGCCATCATGACCCAGGATCACAGCACACAGCCGCTGATCCGGGTGGCGGTGCCGGTGCTGGGCCGGATCAGCAATCACACCGACTTCGATCCCCTGCGCCTGCATCCCCAGGTCCAGCTGAGCTACGTGGCGCCCCATGCCGCCTTGCCGCCGTGCGATCTGCTGATCCTGCCCGGCAGCAAGAACGTGCGGGCGGATCTGGCGCAGCTCAAGGCCCAGTGGGGTGAGCAGATCGCCCGCCACCTGCGTTATGGCGGCAAGGTGCTGGGGATCTGCGGCGGCTACCAGATGCTGGGTGAGACCATTCACGATCCCCTGGGCCTGGAGGGCCCCGCCGGCAGCAGTGCGGGCCTGGGTTACCTGCCGGTGCACACCACACTGGCGCCGGAAAAACAGTTATGTCATACCCAGGGGCAGCTGCAACTGGGCGAGCACCAGGCGCCGGTCCGGGGCTATGAGATCCATCAGGGGCGCAGCACGGTAGGCGATGCGGCCGCCGTGGTGCGGCTGGACTCGGGCGCTGCCGATGGGGCCCTGAGTGCCGATGGCCAGGTGGCCGGCACCTACCTGCACGGTCTGTTTGACGAGCCGGCGGCCTTAGCCGCCGTGTTGGCCTGGGCCGGTGCTGTGGTGACGCCACCACAAGATTATCAAGTTCAGCAATTGGCCGCCCTGGATCGGCTGGCGGATTGTCTGGCGCAACAGCTGGACATGGCGCGGATCGCGGCGCTGCTGTCCCCACAGTGGAGAAATACCTGATGGTAGATGAACAACAACAGGCCGAGCGTCATAAGGCCCGGCAACAACGCCTCAAGGAAAAGGTGGATGCGCGCATCGCGGCCGCCCAGGAAGAGCGGGGTCTCCTCATCGTCATCACAGGCGATGGCAAGGGCAAGAGCACTTCGGGATTCGGTACCGTCTGCCGCGCCGTGGGCCATGGCCTCAAGCCGGCGGTGGCCCAGTTTATCAAGGGCACTTGGGCCTGCGGCGAACGCACCTTGCTGGAAGGTGCCGGGGTGCCCTTTGCGGTGATGGCCACCGGCTTCACCTGGGAGACCCAGGACAGGGCCCAGGATACGGCGGCGGCCCAGGCGGTCTGGCAGGTGGCCAAGGGCTGGCTCACGGATCCGACCTTGGATCTGGTGCTGTTGGACGAGCTGACCTATATGCTGGCCTATGACTACCTGGATCTGGATGAGGTGCTGGAGGCCTTGGTCAACCGGCCGCCGCGGCAGCATGTGGTGGTCACAGGCCGTGGTTGCCATCGCGCCCTGCTGGAGCTGGCGGATACGGTCAGCGAAGTGAAGAAGGTCAAACATGCCTTCGATGCCGGCATCAAGGCGCAACAGGGCGTGGATTGGTAAGGAGCCCCAGATGAAGAGTAAATTCAGCCCAACAGAACTGCGGGTCATCGCCTGCCTGATTGAAAAGCAGGTGAGCACCCCGGATCAATACCCTCTGACCTTCAACAGCCTGCTCAATGCCTGCAATCAAAAGAGCAATCGCGAGCCGGTGCTGAATCTGAGCGAGGTGGCGCTGCAGGCGGCCCTGGATGGCCTGGTGGCCAAGCGCCTGGTGCACAATGTGGCGGGCTTCAACGCCCGGGTGCCCAAATACCAGCACAGGTTCTGCAACAGCGAATTCGGCGAGCTGCAGTTTGACCCTCAGGAGTTGGGGGTGCTCTGCGAGCTGATGTTGCGGGGGCCCCAGACGCCGGGCGAGTTGCGCTCCCGCACCGCCCGTCTGTGCAGCTTTACCGAGGTCAGCGAGGTGGACAAGGTACTGGAGCGCCTGATGGCCGCCGGCCACGTGCAGCGACTGGAGCGGGAACCTGGCAAGCGGGAAAACCGTTACTGCCAGCTGTTTGGCGGCGAGCCGCCGGCCAGCGTGGTGCCTGTGGGGAGTGCCCTGGATAGGACGGCTGAGCTGGAGGCCGAAGTGGCCCGGTTGCGCCAACAGGTGGCAGATCTGGAAGCAGCACTGGCCCGCTATCAGAGCGAATAACCAAGATAAACAACACGAGGAGAGCAAAGCGTGCAGCCTTATTCATTGTGGCGGGGCCCCTGGCTGGCCTGGTTCAGCAAACCCTTCTACCAGCATCTGGGGCGCTATGGCCGCGGTATTGGTTTTGTCTATCTGCTGGGGCTGAGCGCCCTGTGCAGCCTGCCCAGCTACTGGTTTATTCAAAATGCGGTGGATCACTTCTACGACCAGCAGCTGGATGACTATCTGCGGCAGGTGCCGACCCTGCACTTTCGTGATGGCAGCTTGAGCATCGATGAGCCTGCGCCGGTGGAGATCCGCGATGCCGACATGTCCCTGGTGGTGATCGACCCCAGCGGGCGCTACCAGTCCCTGGATGAGGTGGATGCCCCCGTGCTGGTGACTCGCCATGAGCTCATCATGCGCAAGGGCCCGAGCCGTACCGAGCACATGGAGTTCAGCCAGTTCCCCGATATGGTGGTGGATCAGCCGATGATGCGGCGCCTGTTTGACGAGGTGCGCCGGATTGCCGGCAAGTTTGTCTACCCGCTGATCTGGCTGTCCGACTGGGGCTATCGCACCTTCCAGGCCTTGATGCTGGGGGGCTTTGCCCTGCTGCTGGCGCGCCGGCGCAATCTGGCCATGACCTATGGCACCGGCATTCGTCTGGCCGCGGTGGCCTTGACCCCGGCTATCCTGCTGCAAGCCTTGCTGGTGTGGTTGAACCTGAGCCTGCCGGCCGCCTGGTTGCTGTTTTTGGCCCTGGAGCTGGGTTACGTCTATTTTGCGGTGGCCCAGCAAAGTGACCAGGACGAGACGCCGACGGATACCCTGGTGGTCTAGGCTGTAGGCAAGGACGACTAACACCGGAGCGGACATGGTCAGTTGGGGGTTGTTATTGGCGGGTTTGCTGTTGCCTATCCAGCAGCAGGGGGTCATGGCGGAGCAGAGCTGGGTCACCGTCAGTCGCTCCGCCTTGCCCTATGCCCCCCAGCCCCAGGCCTTGTCTCTGTTCACCGATAACAGCAGCCTGCAGCCGCTGGAGGTGCAGGCCACCGACACCGGCTGGCGGATCCTGTTTCGTGAACGGATCCGCGGCCCTGTGAACCTCTATCTGGACGAGGCGGTGCCACCGGCGGTAGAGGCGCCCAAGGCCGCTCCCAACGCCAGTCGCGGGCCGGCCGTCTGCTACCGGGTCACGCGATCGAGCGATACCCTGTGGCGGGCCGGGCAATCCCTGACTGTGGCCGGCGAGGATCCCTATCTGATGGTGCTGGCGCTGTTTGCCAGCAACAAGGAGCGCTTGGGCAATGATCCTGATGGATTGCGTCTGGGGGACGAGCTGCTGTGTCCATCGGCCGAGGTATTGAGCTACTTCACCAACATGGACACGCCAACCCGGCGTAACCTGTACCGCCGACTGGAGGCTTATGGCCGGCGGCTGCAGCGTTAAGGGTTTGGCTTGTCTGAATCGTCCGACAGTGATAACATCCCGCGCTGCTTTACCCGAGGTGCCGGACGGTCGCATCCGACACCAAAATTCACTTAGATAAAGAGAGAACGACTATGTCTTTCGTATTTGAAGCTCAACAACGTACCGACCTGGGGAAAGGTGCGAGCCGCCGCCTGCGTCGTGACGAAAAGGTACCGGCCGTAGTTTACGGTGGCACCGAAGCCGCTGTGTCCGTCACCCTGGATTTCAACAAGGTGAACGTGGCTCAACAGCAAGACGCTTTCTACAGCGATGTACTGACTCTGAACATCGATGGCAAGGAAGTGAAGGTGAAGCTGGCTGCCGTTCAACGTCACCCGGTTAAGACACAAGTGGTTCACCTGGACTTCGTACGCGCCTAATCGCGTACCGCTTCAGACTAAAGGCGCTCAGTAGAGCGCCTTTTTTGTTGTCATCCTTAAACCACGAACGTTCCGTCGGGGCTATGCCCGTAGAGCGCCCATGCTCGGGCGTCTTCATCAATATAGGCATGTTGAATAAACCATCTGTCGTGGTTGTGTCATCATGCTGGCTAAGGGGTTGTTATCCCTTGCCGCTGGCCGAGGAGAGCGGGCCGGCCGGGCGCGAGGCAGGGAAGCCGAGCGAGTTATCGCCGTGTTGGGAACACGTCGATAACGACCGAGAAGCCGGACCGATAGACGAGGACACCCGCAGGGCCAGCGGGCAGGGATTGCTGGGGATTGCCAAGGGGGACCCTTGGCCCGCCACCGCCAAGCCGGGGGTAGAAAGAGCGCGATAGTGGAGAAAGGCGGCACGGACAAAATCCGCATCAAACAACCGACGTTGGTTTATGCCTCAGGTCTGATAACTCTACGCTTGAGTGAGACAGCCCCCTTCTAGGGGGCCAATCAAAGCCACCTGCTATGCAGGTGGCTTTTTACTGCCCGATCACCAGATGGGCTGGCTGAGGAAGGGGTTGCTGACCCGCTCGTGACCCAAGGTGGAGTTGGGGCCATGACCCGGGATGAACAGCACCTCGTCGCCCAGTGGCAGCAGCTTGTGATTGATGGCGTCCAGCAGGTCGGCATGGTTGCCCTTGGGAAAGTCGGTGCGACCGATGGAGCCGTTGAACAGCACATCCCCCACCAGTGCCAGTTTGGCGGCCTGGCTGTAGAACACCACATGTCCCGGCGTATGGCCCGGGCAATGCAGCACCTGTAGCTGTTCCTGGCCCAGGCTCAGGGTGTCACCCTCGTTGAGCCAGCGATCTGGCACGAAGCTCTCTTGATGGGGAAAGCCGAACATTTGCGATTGGGCGGGCAGGGCCTCAAACCAGAAGGCATCGGCCTGGTGCGGGCCTATGATGGGGCAGCCGGTCTGCTGGCGCAGCTCGTCGGCGGCCCCCACGTGATCCAGATGGCCGTGGGTCAGCCACAGCTGGGTCAGGGTCAGGCCAGCCTCGGCCACCGCCTTGCGCAGCAGCGCCGGCTCGCCGCCGGGATCCACCAGGGCCGCCTCATGGGTCTGATCACACCACAGTAGGGTGCAATTTTGCATGAAGGGGGTGACCGGCAAAATTTTGTACTTGAGCATGAAGGCTCCACAGTCAACAGGAAAAGGGCATTCTACCCCGCACTGGCCGAGGGGCCAACCGAGGCGCCGAAGACCTGGCTAAGCGCCTGGGCAATGGCCGCATGATCCTGCGCCGTCCAGTGCAGCCCGTCCGGGCTGTCGCCCAGTAAGGGGGCCGGATCCACGCACGTCAGCTGCCAGCGCTCGGCGATTGCTTGCCACAGGGGCAACAGTGCCGGGGCCAGCGTATGGCTGGCGCTAAACAAGCTGCGCCAGGCCCCCTGCAAGGCGGGGATCGGCGCCGGGGCGAGCAGCACGAGCCGGCCAGGCCGCCCGGCATGGTGCCAATCGCCAAGATAGGCTTCCAGTGCCTGGCCAATCTCAGCCGGGTGGCCACCGGCGGCCAGATCGTTGATCCCCAAGGCCAGCACCAGGTAAGCCGGCTGTTCGGCCAGGGCTGCTTGCCAGCTGGCACGGTCAGAAACCAGCCCGAGGCTGGGGTCTTCACACACCAGGGTGCGCCCCGGCTGACCAAGATTGCGCAAGGAGTGACCCAGCGATTTGGCCAGTTGCTCCGGCCAGCGGTCTGCCGCCGGATGCCGACCGCCTGCCGGGTGCCAACCCCAGCAATTAGAATCACCAAAACAGAGCAACATGCCTTCACTCCTGCCACACAAAACACACAGGGTACCCTCTACCCTCAGCGGGTGCCAGGGGATGGATCAAAGCCCCGCAGTTGAACGGCCGCATGCGGCGCTCTTGTCGGTAAATGGTTAACAAAGAGGGGAAGAAAAAACGCTTTCAGTGGTCGGATCAGATGAAATTTTCGCACTGACAGGTACAATTTTAACATTTAATCTAAGTGCATCTTATTACCAAGGATCACATATGTTGTACCATTGGCTGGCCCGGTTTTCCCTGCGTCGCTTCACCCTGCTTTGTTCACTCCTCATCTTGTTGTCCATCCTGAGCACCACGCTGTTGGGTATGCGCCTGAGTAAGCAGATAGATCATCTGGGGGCTGAGGCGGCTCATCTCAACCATATTCAGGATGCGCTGCAGGCACTGCGCTTTCACACCTCCCAGATCCAGCAATTCCTAACCGATGCGTCGTTAACCGGTGATGCAGATGCGGTGTCCGAGGCAAGGTCTCATCAAGCGGCGGCCCAGGCGTTACTGCCGACAGTGCAGGAAGAGAAGATCGCACTGCAAGGCCTGATGGAGCAGCAGCTCAGGGTTGGGCTACAGATGGTGCAAGCCTATCAGCAGCAAGGGGCCCAGGCGGGCAATGCCCTGATGAAGGCGCCAGTTCAGGGATTTGATGCCATCTCAGCCAACATTGCCCAGCAGTTAGATGCGGCCTTGCAACAGCATGGCGCCGAACTGGCCCAGTCCCGCCAGCAGCGACTGGCCCTGGAGCAGACATTGTCTAGCCAAACCCTGTGGTTGCAGGGGATCAACGGTCTGCTGGTGCTGCTGATCCTGGCGGCCCTGCTAGTCAAGGTGCTGACGCCTTTGAAGGCACTGGCGCTCAACCTGGATAACCTGGCGCGGGGAAACAAGAATCTGGCGTTTCGTCTGCCGGTGGTGGGGCAGGATGAATTTGCCCGGCTGGCCAAGACCTTTAACCATTTCCTAGGGGATCTGGATCATATCGTTGGCACGGTACAGGGGGTCTCAGAGCAGAATGGCCACAAGATCGAGGGGCTCAAGCAGCAGACCCGGATGACGCAATCGAGCATGGATCAGGTGCAACAGAATACCGATGCCCTGGCGACGGCCATCAACGAGATGGCCAGCACGGTGCAGGAGATCGCCCGCAACACGGATGAGGCCAAACAAGAGACGGAACAGACCCAGCAGGCGGCGAGCATGGGCCAACAGCGGGTAGCTCAGGCGGTGAACCTTATTCAGGAGGTGGCCACCGAGATTGAGCAGGCGGCCGGCATCATCAACCGGCTGGAACAGGAAAGCGGCCAGATCGGCGAGATCCTCAATGTCATCCGTACCATCTCGGATCAGACCAACTTGCTGGCCCTCAATGCCGCCATCGAGGCGGCCCGGGCCGGCGAGGCAGGGCGGGGGTTTGCCGTGGTGGCCGATGAGGTGCGCATGTTGGCCAACCGGACCCAGGGTGCCACGGTGGAGATACAACAGAAGATAGAACAGCTGCAGCTGCGTACCGCCGAGGCGGTCAACACCATGCACGAGACCAGTCGGCTTAGCGAACAGGCGGTGTTGCAGGCCAGTGATGCCGGTCAGACGCTGCATGCTATCGTCAGCGCCGTAGACAGGATCACCGGGCTCAATACCCAGATTGCCGCGGCCGCCGAGGAGCAGTCGCTGGTGGCCGAAGAGACCAGCCGCAACGTGGTGGAGGTGGCGGACATTGCCCGTCAGACGCTCGAGCTGGCGCATCGCAGTGCTCGGCGCGCCCAGGAGGTGGGCTTTGGCAGTGAGGAGATCCGCCTGCTCGGTTCTCAATTCAAGGTCAGTTATCACTCCACTCAGCAGACAGATGGCAACATAGTCAACTGGAGCCCTGCCTTCAGTGTGGATGTGGCGGAGGTTGATGGTCAGCATAAGGGGCTGTTTGACGCCATGAACCACTTCTATCGGGCGCTCCACGACGGCAGTGCCGGTCATCAGATCAAGCAGCGGCTGGATCACTTGGTCAACCTGGCCAAGCAGCACCTGATCTCAGAGGAGGCCCTGATGCACAAGGCCAACTACAGCGATCTCAGTGGGCATAAGGAGGTGCACGTCAAGCTGCTCAAGGATCTGGATGCCCTGTTGCAGCGCTTTGCCCGGGGCGAGCCGGATGCGGATCTGGAGATTGTCATGTTTCTCAAGAGTTGGCTGATCGACCATATCTTCCGCGTCGACAAACACTATGTGGCCGAGCTACACGCCGCCGGCATTCGATAACCAAAAGGATGCAACGTAAACCGCCCAATCGGGCGGTTTTTTTATGGGGCGGGAGCGCGCAGAAAGGCCAGGCAGTCTGCCGCTGGCCCCTGAAACACCACCGGCTGGGGCCTGGCCTGCAGATGGCGGCGGTAGATGGGATCGTAGTATTGCGTCAGCAGGCGACCTATCCAGTCGGCGTGCCCCCCCCGATCCCCGGTCTGTTGTTGCGATTGTAAGGCGGCCTGCAGACTCTCCTGCAACTGGCGGCACAGCAGATTGCCCAGGCGCTTCTCCAACCGTTGCAGGGCGGTGCCCAGAAATTGTGCCAGCTGCTGCCAGGCGGCCTCCTCGTCCATCTGGCGGGCAAACCGAGCCCACAGGCCATCCACGTAGTCACGTTGAATGCGGGCGATCCGCTCATCCAGCGGTGCCTCCAGGATCACCAGCGGTGCCTGCTGCATGGCCTGGTAGAGGGACATGGGCAGGGTGCAGCGACCTATCATGCGGCTTTCGTCTTCCAGCACCAGGCCGGGGGCGCCGGTGCTGTGTTGACGCAGCATGGCCAGGCTCAGGCGGTTTTCAAAATCGATGTTGCTGGGTTGCCCCTCCGGCAGGCCGCCGAAGCTGGAGCCTCTGTGCTGAGCCAGGCCTTCCAGATCCACGCCGTTGGACAGTTTCAGCAGCAGATCTGTCTTGCCGGTGCCCGTCATACCACAGAGCACCAGTAGCGGCAGCTGGCTGCTGAGCCTGTCCAGGCTGTCGATCAGACAGCGGCGCAGCGCCTTGTAGCCCCCTTCGACCCGGGGGACCACACAGCCTTGCTCCGCCAGCCAGCGCTGTACCGTCTCGGAGCGCAGGCCACCCCGGGCGCAATACAGCAGGGTATCTGGTTGCTGTTGGATCTGGCTGAGCCAGGCGTCCATCCGGGCGGCGCGAATATCACCGCTGACCAGTTGATGGCCCAAGGCGATGGCGGCCGCCTGGCCCTGCTGTTTGTAGCAGGTGCCCACGGCGGCCCGCTCGGCATCGCTCATCAAGGGCAGGGAGATGGCCTGGGGCAAGGCCCCTTCGGCAAATTCGGCCGGGGCGCGCAGATCGATGAGGGGCCTGCCGCTGAGCAGCAGGTCGGCATCCGCCGCCAGAGTCGGCAGCGTCATGCCGGAGTGGACCAGTGAATGCGAGCGCCGGCCTCATAGGCGGCCAGCTCGCCGATGGCTTGCAGTGGCAGCCCTTGTTCGGCGGCACAGGCCAGAAACTCGGCGCAGCTGTCCGGGGCCACCGCCACCAGCAGACCCCCGCTGGTTTGGGGATCGCACACCAGGTTGCGTTCCGACTCGCCCAAGGGCGCCAGCTTGTGGCCATAGGCATCGAAGTTGCGCAGGGTGCCACCGGGGACGCAGCCCTGGGCGAGATAGAGCTCCAAGGCTGGTAGACGGGGCAGGGCGCCCAGATCCACCCGCGCCTGGAGATTAGCGCCCTCGCACATCTCCAGCAGGTGCCCGGCCAGGCCAAAACCGGTGACATCCGTCATGGCATGGACGCCGCTTAGGCGGGCAAAGGCGCGGCCCGGGGTGTTGAGCCGGCACATCTGCTCGGGGGCCAGCTGCGCATCTTCCTCCCGCAGCAGGCCTTTCTTCTGGGCGGTGGTGAGGATGCCCACGCCCAAGGGCTTGGTCAGAAACAGGCGATCACCGGCCTGGGCGGTATCGTTGCGCTTGAGCTCAGCCAGGCTGACCAGGCCGTTGACCGCCAGGCCGAAGATGGGCTCGGGGGAGTCAATGCTGTGGCCACCGGCCAGGCTGATCCCCGCCTCATGGCAGGCGGCGCGCCCGCCGTCGATCACCTGGGCCGCCACCTCCGGCGGCAGTTTGGCGATGGGCCAGCCCAGGATGGCGATGGCCACCAGGGGCGTACCGCCCATGGCGTAGACATCGCTGATGGCATTGGTGGCGGCGATGCGGCCGAAGGTGAAGGGATCGTCCACTATGGGCATGAAGAAGTCGGTGGTGGAGATGAGAGCCCGGCCATCCCCCAGGTCCACCACGGCGGCGTCATCCCGGCTGGCATTGCCCACCAGCAGGCGGGGATCGGTAAAGCCTGGCAAATTGCTGTGGAGTATGCTGTCGAGCACCTTGGGTGAGATCTTGCAGCCACAGCCGGCGCCGTGGCTATATTGGGTGAGACGAATGTCTGTCATGGCGGCTCCTTGCAAATTGAGCCGCCATTTTACGCCTGCAGGCAGGGCGAGACCAGACGGGGCCGTCCCTAACGGACGCGCACCACCAGGCCCTTGAGGTAGAAGCCTTCCGGGTAGGGGGTGGCGATGGGATGATCTGCCGCCTGGCCCATCCGCTCGAGGATCTGGGCCTCGCGCCCGGCATCCAGTGCGGCATCCGCCACTATCTTCTGGAACAGATCCGCATCCATCAGGCCGGAGCAGGAGAAGGTTAGCAGGATGCCGCCGGGATTGAGCAGCTGACAGGCCAGCAGGTTGATGTCCTTGTAGCCACGGCAGGCGCCTGGCAACTGAGCCTTGCTCTCGGCAAACTTGGGCGGATCCAGCACTATCATGTCGAAGCGCTGGCCCTCTTCGCGGTAGCGGCGCAGCAGCTTGAACACATCCTCATTGACGAACTGGGCACGACTCAGATCCAGCTGATTGTGCTCGGCGTTGCGGCGGGCGATGGCCAGGGCGGGATCGGAGACATCCACGTTGATCACCTCGCTGGCACCGCCCTTTAGGGCATAGACGCCAAAGCCGCCGGTGTAGCAGAAGCAGTTGAGCACCCGCCGGCCTTGGGCGTAGCGGCCGGCAATGGCACGGTTGTCACGCTGATCCAGATAGAAGCCGGTCTTGTGGCCGCCTTGGATGTCCACCTGGATCTGCACGCCGTTGTTCTCCTGGATCAGCAGATCGCTCGGCGGCAGCTGGCCATACACCAGCCCCTGGCTCTCCTCGAGCCCCTCTTTCTTGCGCACCGCCACATCGGAGCGCTCATACAGGCTGCAATCGGGATAGAGCTGCTTGAGGGCGGCGAACAGCTGCTCCTTATGGTACTCGGCACCGGCGCTGAGCAGTTGGCAGACCAGGAAATCGTTATAGCGGTCTATGGTGATGCCGGGCAGGCCGTCGGACTCGGCTGCCACCAGGCGGTAGGCACTCAGGCCCTGGCGCTGGATCAGCGCATCCCGCCCGGCCTGGGCCCAGCGTAGCCGGTTGATGAAGAAGTCGGTGTCGATGGTTTCCTGCCGATCGAAGGTCCAGATCCGGGCGCGGATCTGGGAGGCCGGGGACCAGGCGGCGCGGGCCAGCCAGCGGCCATCGTGCGTGAAGAGATCCACGGGCTCACCGGCGGTGGGCTTGCCCTTCACCTTGTCGATGGCCTTGGAGAAGATCCAGGGGTGGCGGCGCAGTACGGAACGCTCGCGCCCGGCTTGCAGGAAAATGGCGGCACTCATCAAATTGATCCTGATGCTCAAATGGGGGGCATATTGTAGGGGGGCCGGCGCACAAAAGAAACCGCCGGCCTGGTCGACGCATCGCTAGAGGGCGCTGGAGTGGGTCAGCCGCACGCCGGCGTTGCTCATGGCCTGCAGGGCGTTGATGCCATCGCCGGGGGTGAGCTCTACCGCGGCAACCGCATCCAGCACCACTGTGGTGTCAAAACCCGCCTTGATGGCATCCAGGGCGGTAGCCTTGACACAGTAGTCGGTGGCCAACCCCACGATATACAGGTGATCCACCTGGGCCTGGTGCAGGGTCTGGGCCAGATCCAGGTTGGTGGCTTCGAAGGCCGAGTAGCCGTCGTCGGCCTGGCCCGTGCCCTTGTACAGCCGCACCTGGATGGCATCGGCCTGCAAGTCGGGGTGCAGGGCCGCCCCCTGGCTCTCTTGCACACAGTGCACGGGCCAGCGCTCAAAGTGTCGGCTCTGGGCAGGATGCCAGTCCTGAGAACTCAGCACCAGCGGAAAACGGTCCAGCAGGCGATTGATCACGGGAACCACCTGATCCCCTTGCGGCACCGCCAGGGCACCACCGGGGCAGAAGTCGTTCTGGACGTCGACGATAAGCAGGGCGCGTTGCATAGGCACTCCTTCATGGTTGCTCAGACGGGAACTCATGGCGCTGTCGTTACTTACCAAGCTAGCAAGGGTGCGGCGTCAGGCAAAGGCGTGACAAAGAAAAAGGCGGCGTCGGCACGGGTTACTGGGGGCGGAGGCAGGACTGGATGGAGCCCCCGGCAGGATGGGCCGGGGTAACAGGAGGAGCCCGGCCTGGGCTCCCGACAATTAGATCTCTTCGTCAGCCAGATCCCGGGCCAGGGTCAGCGGCTCCACTTCGATACCATCGAGGTCAGCATTCCAGTTGATGCCCATCAGTACCTGATCTTCCGCCAGATCGTTGACCCATTCCTCCATGAATTCCTCCAGGGCGATGGGAGCGGCCCGGTAGTCGGCCCATTCATCCACGCAGTGCCGTTGGGCATCCTCCTGGGCAGACCAGATGGGCATGACTTCGCGGCCCGGCTGCTCGGCGGAGTCACACACGACCCACTCATCGTCAAACTGCAGGGCCCAGACCTGCTGAGTGTCCTGGGATTGTTGGATGAAGAGGGCATAGTTTTGCTGAATGTCGCTGGTGAGCTGGCTCATGATGATCTCGTGACGATAAATGTGGGGGGATCCTCGCCGATCCGTCGGCCAGGTACAAGTGCGGCGCCGATGTGGCGCCGCAAAACTTAGGGCTGTTGCACCTGCACCGTCGCCTCGGCATGCCGGGGCGCCTTGTGATCCAACGGATGCCAGCCCATGGTGAGCAGCAGCACCACGAAGCCCACCAGATAGGCGAGGCAAACATGCCAGCCGTGTCTGAGCCAGAGCACCACGGAGCGGGCCTGCGGGAACATGCCCGATAAGGCCACCCCGGCGGAGGAGCCAAACCACAGCATGGAGCCGCCGAATCCGACCGCGTAGGCCAGAACTCCCCAGTCATACCCCCCTTGCACCAGGCAGAGTTTGGTCAGTGGGATGTTATCAAAAACGGCGGAGATGAAGCCCAGACTCAGTGCCGTCTGCCAGGAGGCGGCAGGCAGCTGCTCCACCGGCATCAGGGAGGCACAGGTCACCAAAGAGACTAGGAAGATGGTGCCGGGCAGGGCGTGCTTGAGTTCGTCCCAGGGGGTCTTGGTCAGCAGGGCACCGACGAGGATGGCCACCCAGACCCCCAGAGCCGGAAAGTCGAACAGGTAGTTGGTGACGATGGCCATCACCAGGATCAGCGCCACCACCAGCAGGCGAACCTTATCGATACGACAGCCATTTTCGGCGGAGGCCAGCATGGGTTGGTGCTTGTGTTGCTGCTTGGCCGCAATCACACCAAACACCAGCAGGGCAATGGCAGCAGCCACATAGGCGTGCAATACCTCAATCGGGGCCACACCATCGATCCACATCAGGGTGGTGGTGGTGTCGCCCACCACGGAGCCGGAACCCCCGGCGTTGCTGGCGGCCACCACACCAGCCAGGTAACCGATGTGTACCTTGCCGTTATACATCACATAGGCCATGGCGCCCCCTATCATGGCCGCGGCGATGTTATCCAGGAAGGAGCTGAATACAAACACCAACACCAGCAACAGGAAGCCGCCGCGCCAGTCGGTGGGCAATACCCGCGGGAACCATTGGGGCAGGTTGGAGGCGTCGAAGTGCTTGGCGAGAATGGCAAAGCCGAATAAGAGGCCGATCAAGTTCAGCAGAATGCGCCATTCACCATGGTGGTGGGCATCACCTAACAGGTGCCCGATGAATGAAAAACTGTCATCAAACAGGTATTTGACAAACAGTATGGCCATGAGGCCCAACAGAGCGACCCACATGGTGTGGTTGTGATACAGGGCCACCCCCAACAGGGTGGCTGCAAACAGAATAAACTCCAGGCGAATGCCCCCCAGGGAGGGCACAGTACCGTGGTGCATCAGCCAGGTGACCGACGGCAGCACGAAAAACAGCAGTGCCGCCATCACTATCTTCGGAAGATACCAACTCAGACGATTGCTTTTCATCAGTCACCTCCCTGGTGACAAGTCAGTTTATTGTTGTGAGATGATCCAATGCTGGAACGCCTTACGGGTGGCAGGGTCGGCTTGCAGATACCATTGCTTGAGGGCCTCAAGGGTCTTGTTGCCGGCATCTCCCATGGTTTGTGTCGAGCTACTTGCTGTTGTTACTGTTTGGTTACTGAGTGCGGGAGCCGTTTGCGGCAGGGGCAAACTGTCGAAAGACCAACCCAGGGCCATCAGCTCTTCTTTATAGTCGCGGCCAATTTGTAACCCCTCTTTCTTTGGCATCACCTTGATCTCGGCCGGGTAGGCCTTGCCAGCGGCATCCACCAGCGTCACGGGCTGGGTCTGAAGGAAAGCCTCAGCCGCCCGCAGGGTCCGTGGGTAATCGAATGCCAGGGTCAGGGCTTCGCCCCCCTTGACGGTAAAGTCCACCACCAGGGGTTCACCGGCAATCAGATCGGTGTCGCCGGCACTCTTGTAGCTGTTCTCAAAACGCACCACCAACTGGTGCCGACCGGGGGCCAGTGGTAGCTGACGG
Organism: Pseudaeromonas paramecii; assembly: GCF_039540575.1. Lineage (NCBI taxonomy): Bacteria > Pseudomonadati > Pseudomonadota > Gammaproteobacteria > Aeromonadales > Aeromonadaceae > Pseudaeromonas > Pseudaeromonas paramecii. Next base: position 281,269 of record NZ_BAABFC010000001.1, on the reverse strand, counting down.
GCTTCACTGAGCAGTTGTTTCTTCAGTGGCGCGCCATCAAACAGATAAACGACGTAAGGGCGGGGCAAGGTAAAATGAGCCTCTGCGGCTCCCACGCAAAAACAGGCGAACCACCCCAGAATTGGCAGGAGCAGCTTGGTAGATAGACGCATGAAAAATCCTCTTATAGTGGATAAGGCCCCCGAAGGACCGGGGCTATTTTTACAGCTTTATGGCAGGTCAGCAACGACCCTGGCCCCTTAATTCAGGGCTCAATGTGCCGGCGAAAGGGTGGCAGGGCAGCCAGCAGGCCTGGGCCATAGCTTTTGGTCAGCAAGCGTCTGTCCAGCAATACCACCCGTCCGGCATCCTGTTCCTTGCGTATTAGACGGCCACAGGCCTGGATCAGCTTGCGGGATGCCTCGGGAACCGTGATCTGTAAGAAGGGGTTGCCACCACGGGCACTGATCCACTCGGCCAGTGCCGCCTCCACCGGGGAGGTGGGTACGGCAAAGGGCAGCTTGGTGATGATGAGGTTGGTGAGATAGTGTCCTGGCAAGTCCAGTCCTTCGGAAAAACTGCCGGTACCAAACAGTATGCTGGGGGTTTGGTGATCGCAGCGGGTCTGGTGCAGGTGAAGCAGGGCCTCGCGGGAAGCCTCTCCTTGTACCAGCAGGCTGAGGCCATGTTGGGCTCGGAGTCCATCAGCCACCGTTTGCATCTGTTGATAGGAGGAGAACAGCACCAAGCTGGCTTGTTGTTCTTTTAACAAGTCGGGCAATTTTTCGATCAAGGCAGCGGTAAAGTCGGGGCTGCCGGGTTCACAGGGCATGCTGGGCAGATACAATTCCGCCCGTTGGTAATCAAAGGGGGATTGCAGGCGCAAGAATCGTACGCCGGCCTCATCAAACAGCCCGGCCTGATGGCGGAAATAATCGAATTTGCCCAGTGCGGTGAGGGTGGCGGATACCAGAATGGCGCCGGCGCAGCGCGACCAGAGCTGACGTTCGAGCCAAGCGCCCATCTCCAGCGGTGACGCGTGCAGGCTGTGATCCTTTTCCTTTATATGCTGTGCGACCCAGCGTGCCAGTGGCTGGGCTTGACTGGCAGACTTGAACAAGGTCCAAAGTTGAATGGCCTGTTCGACCCGCTGCGAGGCATGGCTGATCTCCACCAATAGCGGCTCCGCACCATGTTGGCGCAACTGCCCATCCTTGAGGCCCTCTGCCGTGATGTTTTTCAGTTTTTCCAGGCTGCGACGGAGTTTTTGACTACTGGCGAGCAGTTCTTCTGATAAATGCACCAGGTGATCCGGCAAGGGACCCAATTCAAAGCGATGAAGCGGGTCATCAGCAAACCAGTTGGCTTGTTGCTGTAACCAGGTCGAGAGCTGCAGTAAGCCCTGCTGCTGGGATTGCACCTCGTCATTAAGCTGCTGACAGAGGCCGATCAGGCTGTCACGTTTGAGTTGCTGGGACACCTTTTCCCCCAAGGTGGGCAGCCGTGCCAACCAACTACGGGTCTGGCGAACCATCAGCTGCGCCGCGCCCTGATCTCGGGCTATGTTGGGCAAGTGATGGGCCTCATCAAAGACATAAAAGCAGTTCTCTGGTTCCGGCAGTATCACGCCGCCGCCCAGGGCCAGATCTGCCAGTAACAGTGCATGATTGACCACCAGGACCTGGCACTGATCCAGCTCGGCCCGAGCCCGCTGAAACGGGCAGAGCCTATGATGAGCGAACATGGGATTACAGCTGTGGCGGTCGGCGGCTATGGCCGCCCAGGCCTCTGGCCGCACTGTTTCCGGCCAACTATCCAGGTCACCTGCCCACTGTCCCCCTGTGTAGGCTTGCCACATGGCTTGGTAGCACTGCTTATCTTGTTGATCCGGCTTGAAGTCCAATAACTCGCCAAAGCTCAGCGTCTGCTGTGCACCGGCGGCCGCCAATTGCTCTAGACGATGTTCGCAGCAGTAGCGCTGGCGGCCCTTGACCAGGGTGTAGCGAAACTGAGATCCCGCATGCTTGGCATAAAACGGTAGATCCTTGTTGATCAGTTGCTCTTGCAGGGAGAGGGTGGCGGTGGAGATCACCAGCGTCTTATTGAGTCCCAGCGCACTGGGTACAGCTGCTTGCAGGTAGGCCAAAGATTTACCAATGCCGGTGCCGGCTTCGGCCACCAGAACACGCCGCGAGGAGTGGTAGTGACCACAGAGCACCTTGGTGATTTCGGCCACCAGATAGTTTTGTTCTTTTCTTGGTACGAAGTTTGCTAGCTCTTGGCTTAGCTGACGGTAGCCACGTTGCACGGCTTCCTTTATTGCGTTTGGCACCATGTTTCTGGCCTGCATAACCGGGGTGGCAACATGATGCCAAAGCAGGGCTGAAATGTCAGAGCTGAAGTGCGGGCTGACCCACAAAAGCGACGTTTTGCATTCGGCTGGCTGAGCGTCAGTAGACGGGATTTTCCACCGTATCTCGTTGAATTTTATTTAGATAAAGCGGCGACAACAGGGGTGGGGAAAAGTTCATTTTTTTCTGTTGCTCGCCTCACATTTTGTGTGATAGGCTCACCGCCATAGTGATGAAAAGTCACTAGACACAGGGAAAAACAAGGACTTAGTGTTTAATTACAGTAGGCATACCAATATGAAAAAGACGATTCTTGCAGTTGTTATTCCGGCTCTGTTTGCCGTTTCCGCCAACGCCGCCGTAGTGTACGACAAGGATGGCACTCAGGCTGAAGTTTACGGCCGCGCCCAATTCGACGTGGCTGATGATGGCGAAGATACCAACGGTGTTGGTTCCGCTCGTCTGGGCGTGAAAGGCAAGGTTGCCATCGCCGATGGCGTGAGCGGTATCGCTCGTGGCGAATGGCAAGTGGCTGCCGAAAACTCTGACAGCAGCAAGTTTAAGGCTCGTCACGTCTACGCCGGTTTCGACTACGCTGACTACGGCACCCTGGTATTCGGTCAAACCGACACCGCCTTCTACCAAGCTGTGGCTGCCACCGATATCTTCAACACCTACGGTTACGAAACTGCCAACATCATCGAAAGCGGTCGTCAAGAAGGCCAGGTAGTATATGCCGGTCAGTTTGGTGGCTTCTATGTGGGCGCTTCCTACGAATTCCGTGACCCCAACTACACCTACACCGTAGGTGGTGCTGATGGTACCGAAGACATTGCCACCGGCGCCTCCTTGGATAACGGCTATGCCGCTACCCTGGGCTACTCCTTCGATTTCGGTCTGTCTGTCTACGGCGGCTTCAACAAGGAAGACGTGCTGAATGGCAACGACAAGAAGAACTACGCCGTTTCCGCTACCTACAGCCTGGACAGCCTGTACCTGGGCGCCCTGTACGCCGAAGCCAAGATGGGCGACGCCAAGCTGAAGGGTTATGACTTTGTTGCCTCCTACGGTGTAACCGATGCCGTTACCCTGTACACCGGCTACGCCACTCAGGAACTGTCTGGTACTGCTTCCAGCGACGGCGATACCGCTGATGCCCTGAAGCTGGGTGCCCAGTACAAGTTCACCAGCAACTTCATGACCTGGGGTGAATACCTGGTTGACGGTATCGACGGTCACGACGACCAGTGGACCGTTGCTCTGCAATACAACTTCTAAGATTGTTGTAGCATGCAACTCAAAGGCGACCTTAGGGTCGCCTTTCGCATTTAGTCACTTACCTTCCTCATGCAGCCGGTATCACGAATACCCCTCTGGTCTTGTCTTTGTCGTTACGCTCATCGAAACATCACATCTGGAGCTGAGTCTTGCACGGTTGCGATGCCATGTTGCTGAATACTCGCAGTCTCTGTCTGATCACGACACCTAACATTGATGTGCACTCCACATTCGCCAGACAGGGTGATAAGTAGTAAAAAACCACCTGCATAGCAGGTGGCTTTGATTTGCCCGCTAGAAGGGGGCTGTTTCACTCAGGCGTAGGTTTATTAGACCTGAGGTATCAACCGACTCTCGCTGTTTGATGCTGATTTGTCCCTGCCGCCTTTCTCCACTATCGCGCTCTTTCTGCCCCCTGCTTGGCGGTGGCGAGCCAAGGGGGACCTTGCTGTCCCCCTTGGCAATCCCTACCCGCTGGCCCTGCGGGTTCCCTCTATCGGGCCGGCTATTCGGTCGTTATCGACGTGTTCCCAACACGGCGATAACTGGCTCGGCATCCCTGCCTCGCACCCGGCCGTCCCGCTCTCCTCGCCAGCGACAAGGGATAGGAACCGCTTAGCCAGCAAGATGAAACCACTGCGACAGCTGGTTTATTCAACATGCCTTTGTTGATGAGAAACACCTGGGCATGGGCGCTCTACGGGCATAGCCCCGATCGAACGTTCACCACCGCCATAGGAGGTGGTTTTAGGATGACAATAAAAAAGAGGAGCCGTTGGCTCCTCTTTTTCTTAGTTAAAACAGGACTGAGAGATTAAACCTTCAGTGCCTCATTGTGCACGTCCATGACGGCGCGACCGGACGGGTCAGCCATCTCCTTGAACTTGGCATCCCATTCCAGCGCAGCCGGGGTGGAGCAGGCCACTGACTTGCCATAGGGCACACAGCGGGCGGCAGACTCCAGCGGGAAGTGATCCTCGAAGATTTCCCGGTAGAAGTAGGCTTCCTTGGTCAGGGGCGTGTTAATGGGGAAGCGGAACTCGGCCGCGGCCATCATCTGGTCGGTGACTTCCTTCTCCACATAGGCCTTGAGGCTGTCGATCCAGGAGTAGCCAACGCCATCGGAGAACTGTTCCTTCTGGCGCCAGGCCACGGCATGCGGCAGGTAGTGCTCGAAGGCTTCTCGGACGATGTGCTTCTCGATCTTGCCGTTGCCGCACATCTTGTCCTGGGGATTGAGGCGCATGGCCACATCCATGAACTCCTTGTCCAGGAAGGGAACGCGACCCTCGATACCCCAGGCGGCCATGGACTTGTTGGCCCGCAGGCAGTCGTACATGTGCAGCTGACTGAGCTTGCGCACGGTTTCCTCATGGAATTCCTTGGCATTGGGGGCCTTGTGGAAATAGAGGTAACCGCCAAACAGCTCGTCGGAGCCTTCGCCGGAGAGCACCATCTTGATGCCCATGGCCTTGATGAAGCGGGCCATCAGATACATGGGGGTGGAGGCACGCACCGTGGTGACGTCATAGGTCTCCAGGTGATAGATGACATCCCGCAGGGCATCCAGACCTTCCTGCACGGTGAAATGGATCTCGTGGTGGATGGTACCCAGATGATCTGCCACCTTCTGAGCCGCTGCCAGATCCGGGGAACCCTGCAGACCCACGGCGAAGGAGTGCAGCTGCGGCCACCAGGCTTCGGATTGATCGTCGTCTTCCACCCGACGGGCGGCAAACTTCTTGGTGATGGCGGAGATCACGGAGGAGTCGAGGCCACCGGAGAGCAAGACGCCATAGGGCACGTCACACATCAGCTGGCGCTTGACCGCCGCTTCCATGGCTTCCCGCAGCTCGTCTACGGAGCTGACGTTGTGCTCGACGGCGGCGTATTCCATCCAGTCACGTTGGTAATACTTGGTCAGCTGACCATCCTTGCTCCACAGGTAGTGCCCGGGGGGGAACTCCTGCACGCTCTTGCACACGGGCACCAGGGCCTTCATCTCGGATGCCACGTAGAAGTTGCCGTGCTCGTCGAAGCCGGTGTAGAGGGGGATGATGCCCATGTGGTCGCGACCAATCAGGTAGGCATCCTGCTCGGCATCGTACAAGATGAAGGCGAAGATGCCGTTCAGGTCATCCAGAAAGGCGGCGCCCTTCTCCTTGTATTTGGCCAGTATGATTTCGCAGTCAGACTTGGTCTGGAACTGGAAGTCCACGGTCAGTTGCTTTTCCAGATCCTTGTGGTTGTAAATCTCGCCGTTGACGGCCAGCACATGGGTTCGCTCGGGATTGTAGAGGGGTTGCGCGCCTGTGCTGGGATCCACGATGGCCAGTCGCTCGTGCACCAGGATGGCGCGCTCGCTACTGTAGATACCGGACCAGTCCGGACCGCGGTGACGCAGGCGCTTGGACATCTCCAGGGCGCTCTTACGCAGCGCCACTGCATCGGACTTGATGTCCAAAATACCAAAAATAGAACACATACTTCCTTTTCCTCGAATCAGCTGGGCCCCACGTTAAGCCCAAATTGTTCTTATCATTCCTCGTCCCCCAATCTGCCAGAGCGGGCAGGGGGCTTCAAGTTTAAATCCTTAAAATTGCCCCTTTGCTACCAATCTTGGGGCAAAAGGGCCAAAGCTGGGCATCAGGGCGTTAAACCAGTTCGATGTCGGCCACCGATTGGTAGATGTGATTGGGGCGAAACGGCACCGTATCGATGTCGCTCATTCGACTGACGCCGGAGAGCACCAGTATGGTTTCAAGACCAGCCTGGAAGCCCGCCAGAATATCGGTCTTGAGGTTGTCACCTATGATCAGGGTGTTATCGGAGTGACTGTTCATGCGGTTTAGCGCCGCCCGTATGATCCAGGCGCTGGGCTTGCCAACATAGAAGGGTTGCCGCCCGGTCATGCGTTCTATGGGGGCACAGAGGGCGCCACAGGCAGGATACATGTTGGGGCCATGGGTGTCGGGGTTGGTGGCGATGAAGCGCGCCCCCTGATCCACAAAACGGGCTGCCTGCTGGATCATGTTCCAGTTGTAATTGCGGGTTTCGCCCACCACCACGATTTCGGGATCCACATCTGTGATGGTGAAGCCGGCCATATAAAGCTCGTGGGTGAGGGCCCCTTCGCCGATGACAAACACCTCCGGCCATCCTGGCGCTTGAGAAAATCCGCGGTCGCCATGGCGGAGGTATAGAAGCAATCCTCCGGTACATGGATGCCGGCTCCCAGAAAGCGATTCTGTAAGTCTTTGGGGGTTTGCCCAGGGTAGTTGGTCAGGAATAACAGACGACGGTTGGCTTCCAGAAGCTGGTGTACAAATTGATCGGCACCGGGCACCAGATGGTTATTATGCAAAATAACCCCATCGATATCGCAGATGATATTTTTCTTCTTCATGACTGTCCTATGTGTGCACCCTAGCCAGTTCTGCCTGGGATAAATGGCTGCCTTAGGCAAAGATGCTATAAAGGTGCTTTGCTGTCAGCTAACTTAATTGGCATCATGGCCCAGAGCGCAACGTATTGAAAGAGAAGCCTATGAAGCAGTTTATTGCCGCACTTCCCAAGGTGGAGTTGCATCTCCACATCGAAGGTACCCTGGAGCCCGAGCTGATGTTTGCCCTGGCCGAACGAAATGGTATCAAACTGCCCTATGCCGATGTGGCCGCCTTGCGTGCCGCCTACGACTTTCACAATCTGCAATCTTTCCTCGACCTCTATTACCAAGGGGCCGCCGTGCTGCAGACGGAGCAGGATTTCTTCGATTTGACCTGGGCCTACCTCAGTCGCTGCCAGGCCCAGCATGTGGTGCACACGGAGCTGTTTTTTGACCCGCAGACCCACCTGTCCCGCGGTATCGAGATGGGTACTGTGATCCGTGGCATCAGCCGTGCCTTGGATCAGGCTCAGACCCAATGGGGGATCAGCAGCTGCCTGATCCTCTGCTTCCTGCGGCATCTTAGCCAGGAGGATGCCCTGGCGACACTGGAAGCGGCCCTGCCTTATCTGGATAAGATCCAGGGGGTCGGCCTGGACTCTTCCGAGCTGGGCAACCCGCCCAGCAAGTTTAGCGAGGTGTTTGCCCGGGCCAGCGCGCTGGGGCTGAAGGCGGTGGCCCATGCGGGCGAGGAGGGGCCGGCCAGCTATATCTGGGAGGCGCTGGATCAACTCAAGGTGTGCCGGATTGATCATGGAGTGCGCTCGGTCGACGATCCGCGCCTGATAGCCCGGTTGGCGGAGGAGCAGATCCCCCTGACGGTCTGCCCCCTGTCCAACACCCGCCTGAAGGTGTTCGACAAGATGGCGGATCACAACCTGTTGCAATTGCTGGATCAGGACGTGTGCGTCACGGTGAACTCGGATGACCCGGCCTATTTCGGTGGCTACCTGCAGGAGAACTTTGAGGCGCTGGCCAGGGATCTCAAGGCCAGTCGGGAGCAGTTGCGCCAGCTGGCTCTCAATGGGGTACAAGCCAGCTGGCTGCCGGTGTCCCGGAAGAAGACCCTGATTGCGGAGATCCTGATGCTGCCCTGAGCGGTGAACGCCGCTCGGGTGATCTTGGGCCGTCTTTTCATTATGATGACGGCCCGTTGTCTTGTTGGGGAGTGTTATGACTCGTTCCGATCCCGTCTTTGACCACAGTTTTCAGTCCCGCTATCTGCATCCCAGGTTTTGGTTGACTTGGTTAAGCCTGGGACTCTTATGCCTGCTGGCCTGGTTGCCGGTACGCTGGCGTGATCGGCTCGCCGCCGCCTTTGCCCCTTTGGTGCTGCGTTTTTCCAAGAAGCAGTGCTACATCGCCCGCACCAATTTGGAATTATGCTTCCCGCAACTCAGCCCGCAGGCTCGTGAAGTCATCTTGCTGGACTCCATCCGGGTTGGATTGCAGTGCTTTTTTGCCTTTGCCGAGCCCAGCTGTTTTTCCGCGCAACGCCTGCTCAAGCGCTATGCGCCCCATGGCTGGGATAAGGTGAAAGCCGCGATGGAAGATGGCGGTCGGCCGGTCATCTTCCTGATCCCCCACGCCTGGGCCATTGATGCCGGCGGCATGTTCTTGGCGGCGCAGGGTTACCCCATGTGCACCATGATGCACAGTGCCAAGAATGCGCTGTATGACTGGTTTATCAACCGCCAGCGTGCGCGCTATGGTGGGCGTGTCTATGAACGCAGTGCCGGTCTCAAGTCGGTGATCAAGAGCATGGGTGAAGGCTGCCACTTCTTTTACCTGCCGGATCAGGACCATGGCGCCGACGCCAGCCTGTTTGTGCCGTTCTTTGGCGTGCCCAAGGCCACCCTGCCGGCCCTGCCCAGGCTCGTCAAACTCACGGGTGCCCGAGTCGTGCCCTTGCTCTCTTGCTACAACGCCGGCACCGGCCAGTATGATTTGCTGTTCGGTGACATCATGACGGAGTACCCGACCGGCGACTTGCTGGCAGATACCGCACGCATGAACCAGGAGATAGAAGCGCTGCTGGCCCCCCGGCCTGAGCAGTACATGTGGTTTCTTAAATATTTCCAGACCCGTCCAGAGGGTGGACGTGAGGGCTTCTATGAGGCCGGAATTCGCCGGGTTCGTGGCCGATAATCTTTGTTATCAATAAGTTATTATTTATTGCTGTGTCTCGAACCACTCAGCCCATTTCGGCTGTGGTGTGATGTGGGTCACGCGCCTGCTGTCTGAAAAGCCTGCCAGGTTTGCAGTTTTATCCGGCTGGAGCGACAACCTGTGACAGATTTTTTGCCGTCCTGCCAACTCATGAGGAGTTGAATATGTCAGCCTCCGCCGGCCCCTTGCAGTCCTGGGTCTATCTGGATACCGAATCTACCCGCCGTCTGGTGCAACTGCCTGTCAGCGCCGAGCAAACTGCTGTGTGGCTGGGTCAGCTACAGCAGTTGCGCCGCCAGGGGGTGGATGCCCTGGTGGTGCCGATCCACTGGCGCTGGATAGCGCCCTTTGCCCCTGAGCAGGCCAATGACATCGGCAGTTGGGCGGGGTATCAACGACTGTTCACCCAGATCCAGAGTCAGGGGCTCAAGATAGTGGCGGAGGTGGCCTTTGTCGCCACAGGGCTCAACCAGCCTAGTGCCCTCACCCTGCTGCCGGATTGGTTATGGGGTCGGTTGCAGCAGGCCCTGCCGGCCCATTTTCCCATCGATAGCCTCAAGTATCTGGATCAGTACGGCCGCGACACCATAGCCGCCTTGTCCCTGTGGGCCAAGGAGGTGACGCTGCCGTTTTACCGCCAGTTTCTGCAAGGCATGGCACTGCACCTGTCATCCCAGGCCGGGGCGGTGCAACAACTGGTGTTCGGCTTGGGGCCTGATGGGGAGTGGCGCTATCCCTGGCTGGGGCGCTACGAGGTGGCGGAGCCGGCGCGGGTGCTGCCCTGCTACAGCGAGCTGGCCCTGGCGGATCTGCATCGCAGCCAGTTGCTGCGGCACGGCAGCGAGCAGGCCTGGTGTCAGCACTGGGGCTATGCGGCGCCCGAGGGCTTAAGCAGCGTCATGGCGCGTCGCCAGTTGCTATTGTGGTTGCAGGAGCAGGGCGACTGCCCGGCCTGGCAGGAGTTCTTCGCCTGGTATCAAGGCTCCCTGCAGGAGTATGGCTGTCAAGTCCTCGCCCTGGCGCGGGAAACCTTCACCCAGCCCTGGCGGGTCAAACTTGGCCTGCGGTTGTGCGGCAATCTGCCCCGGCTCAGTGATGAGGTGCCTCTGCCGCCCGGTCTCATAGCCGGCTTGCAGGGGCCGGGCGGTGCGGCCGATCCGGCCCCCCTGCTGGCCGCCCTCAAGGACAGGTTAGGCGCGGCGGAATTGACCCTGCTGCTCCCTGGCGTGGCGACACCCCATGGCGAGGTGGCGAGCCCCCTGGTGCAACAGTGGATCGCCGCAGCCGATGCCCAGGGGATTGGCCTGATGGCCGAATGCCGGCGGGCCGATGTGTTGCAGGATCATCCGCAATGGGATCGCCTGATCCAGTCGGTGCTGCGTCAAGGACCGTTTCGCGGCTGGCTGCTGGGGGATCTGCCCTGTTTGCTGGCCAGTGCCGAGCAAGGGCAGTCGCGGCTGCGGCAGCTGGCGCGCCTCAAACATGCCCAGGGGCAACTGCCGCAAATGGCTAGCAAACAGTTTCGGGTCATGGGCCCCCTGCACCTGAAAGTGGCCAATCAGCGGCAGATGGTGGAGGAGGAGGATTGGCGAGCCTTTGCCGAGCAACTGCGCCAGTTGCGTCGCCTCGGCGTGACGGCGGTCTCCACGGATCTGTGGTGGGGCCTGGTGGAAGGTCGGCAGCCTGGCCAGTTTGACTGGAGTTATTACGACCGCCTGGTGGCCGTGCTGGCAGAGCAGGAGATGCACTGGGTGCCCATCCTCTCCTTCCACCAGGCCGGCGGCAACGTCAACGACGACTACATGCAGACCATTCCCTTGTGGCTGTGGGGCATTTTGCTGCAGCGCCATCCCGAGCTGGAGTCGGTGCGGGATCTGCAGTATGTGAGCGAAACCGGCGATGCCTCCATGGAGTATGTCTCCTTGTGGGCGGATCCCTATGTCATCCCGTTTTACCTCAACTTCATGACGGCGTTTGCGGCGCACTATGCCGAGCGGGCCGCCATGATAGACGAGATCAATGTCAGCCTGGGGCCGGCGGGTGAGCTGCGCTTTCCCAGCTACAACGCCCACGATTGGGGTAACTATCCCAATCGGGGCACCCTGCAGTGCTATAGCCCGCTGGCCCAGCGGGATTGGCAGGACTATTTGCACCGTAAGTTCGGCAATGTCGCCGCCCTCAACTATGCCTTCGGCAGCCAGTACAAGAGCCTGGACGCGATCCCCATGCCGTCGGCGGATAGCCTGTTCGACAACAAGCAGTATGTCTATTCCGCCTGGGGGAGGGAGTTCCTCAGCTGGTATCAGGGCTCCCTGATCCGCCACGGCCGCCAGATCCTCGACGGCGCCCTGTCCCTGTTTGGTGATTCGGCACTGCGGGCCGTGCCCATCGGCATCAAGATCCCCGGCATTCATTGGGAGATCAGTGATCCCGCCTGCCCGCGGGTGGCGGAGATCACCGCCGGACTCATAGCGCCCCATCCGGCGCTGGGGCCCCATAATCAGCGGGAGTATGTGCGCCTGCTGGAGGGGTTGATCGCCCCCGAGCACCGTGCCCGAGTGGTGGTGCATTTCACCTGCCTTGAGATGATCAACAAGGACTACGAAGGCTATTCACGGGCGGCGGATCTGGTGAGTTGGTTTGCCGATGCCGCCCATGAGGTGGGGGTGTCCCTGATGGGGGAAAATGCCTTGGCGGGGGAACTGTACGGGGAGCAGGGCTGGCAGCAGATCGCCGCCGCATTGGGGCGCAACCCCGGCTACGATGGCATTACGTTTCTGCGCATGCAGAACTTCTTCGATGACAACCGGCTGCCGCGGGAGCGCCTGGCTTGGCTCATCAACCAGTTCCAGTAGATCCCGTCTTTGATGAAGTTGAAAGCGGCGCCCAGGGCGCCGTTTTCATTCACTCGATTGCCGGCCACGCCGGGTCCTGTTGAACCTAAGATTTAACGTAATGTTTGCGGTGGTGCATCAGGAGCGCCGCTTCACTTCCGTTATTTGCAGTTGCAGCAGGGGGTGTGTTTGCCCGGGGGGCAGCGTCAACCAATCGGTGGTAAAGGGCTTCTTGTCGCCTTGACGCAGGTAGGTGTCCGGCATTTGGTAGATGGACTGCCACAGCCGCAGTGGCAGCGCTTGCAATTGTTCGCCCTGCTCGGAGTAGAAGACCACCTGTCCTTCGACCTGTACCACACTGCCGGCCTGCTGATTGTGCACCTGCAGTTCGAGCCTCATGCGATCGCCCTCCTGGATCCGATCCGTCAGGGCTACCGTGACCCCCTGAGCCGTGCTTTGGCTCAGCAAGGCCGGTTCCGCCATGGCCTGTTGGCTCAGGCGCGGTGCCACACCGCTCTGTGCCGGCGTGGTGAGCAGATAGTGCCAGGTAAAGTCATCCTCCAGCACCACCTCACGGCCATCCGGCAGGGTCAGTTGGGTGGCGGCCAGGGCCGGCAGACTCAGGGCAAGCAGACTGGGTAGAAGCAGACGCATGGAAACTCTCTTATGGTCTAGTGGCATGCAGGCAGGGGTGGAGCGAACGCGAGGACGGGTCAGCGCAGATCAGGCGGCGAGACTGAGCTGGGCTGACCATTCCCCGGTCTTGTGCTTGGCGTGGCGGCGATAGCTGCCCTTGCCTTTGCGGTTTTGTTCGATGCGGTTACGAAACAGGGGATCGGTCACCAGAGCGGCCAGGGCGTTATCGGCTATCTCACCGCGCTGATGTTGATGGGGCAGGGGTTGTTTACTCATGCTGGGCTCCTTATTGCCTAAGCGATGCCGGATAAGCCGACATCAGGCCCCTAGGGTAGCCCAGGGGCCCGTTGGCAACAAGTCATCCCACTTAGCAGCACTCCAGCTCGATTTTTTCCAGCAACTGCTGGGCGGCCTCGTCCTCATGTTCCTCAAAGAAGTCCCGCAGCTGATTGAGGTGACTGTGGATCAAGAAGAGATCGTCGGGGGCCGGGCCTGAGGCCGGGCGCCGCTTGTTGAGAAAATAGGTCCAGAACGCATTGCACTTGGCCGGCTCCGCTAGGTGGCGGAGCAGGGACTGCATCAACAGGGCAGCGTTTTGGTCACAATCAATGCCTTCAAAGCTGACGTAGCGATCGGGTTTATTGCACAGACAATCGGACATGACAGACAGCACCTTTGGTTGATTAACCACAAATTGTGAGAATTGGCACCCGGATGTGGTGGAAAAGGCGGGGCCAATGGTGTTCATCCGTTACCGATGGCCAGAAACGTGCCAGCTTGGGGTAAAAAGACAGATCTCACTCACATTCTGCTCGTCACATCCGGCGAAAGGGGGTAAGCTCCCGCCTCTTTGTATGCCCATCGTTGTTGCGGTCGTCCGCAGCCCAAAAAGGTGTTTATGAGTTTTTCCTCCCTCGGACTTTCCCCTGCCTTGCTCCGCGCCGTCAGCGAGCAGGGTTATAGCGAACCTTCTCCCATCCAGGCTCAGGCCATTCCTGCCGTGTTGGCGGGTCGGGACTTGATGGCGGCCGCCCAGACGGGCACCGGCAAGACCGCTGGTTTTACCCTGCCGCTGTTGCAGCGGCTGGCCGGGGGGCCGCGTGTCAAGCCGAACCAGGTGCGCGCCCTGATCCTGGCGCCGACCCGGGAGCTGGCGGCCCAGGTGGAGGAGAGCGTGCGCAACTACGGGAAGTACCTGTCCCTGCGCTCCGGGGTGGTGTTTGGCGGGGTGGGGATCAATCCCCAGATGATGATGCTGCGCAAGGGCCTCGATGTCCTGGTGGCCTGCCCGGGCCGGCTGCTGGATCTGTACCAACAAAATGCCGTGCGCTTCGATCAGCTGGAAGTGCTGGTACTGGATGAAGCCGACCGCATGCTGGACATGGGCTTTATCCACGATATCCGCAAGGTGCTGGCCCTGTTGCCGGCCAAGCGGCAGAACCTGCTGTTCTCCGCCACCTTCGCCGACGAGATCCGCGATCTGGCCACCCGTCTGCTCAAGGACCCGCTCTCCATCGAGGTAGCGCCGCGCAACAGTACCGCCGAGCGCATCGAGCAGCTGGTACACCCGGTGGACAAGAGCCGCAAGCCGGCCCTGCTGTGCGAGCTGATCCGCCGTCATGGCTGGGAGCAGGTGCTGGTGTTTACCCGGACCAAGCACGTCGCCAACCGTCTGGCCGAGAAGCTCTGTCAGGAAGGTATCCAGGCGGCGGCCATCCACGGCAACAAGAGTCAGGGTGCCAGAACCAAGGCGCTGGCGGGCTTCAAGTCCGGCGAGCTGACCGTCATGGTGGCTACCGACATCGCGGCCCGCGGGCTGGACATCGATCAGCTGCCGCAGGTGGTGAACTTCGAGCTGCCCAACGTGGCAGAAGACTATGTGCACCGTATCGGCCGTACCGGTCGTGCCGGGGCCGCGGGTCATGCCATCTCCCTGGTGGCGGCCGATGAGGGCAAGTTGCTGCGCGGTATTGAAAAGCTGATCAAGCAGACGTTGCCCAAGGAGATCATCCCGGGCTTCGAGCCGGACAAGCTGACGCTGGATGCCATCGCCCATGGCCAGGGGCAACCGGAGCGTAAGAGCCCGCCGCCCCGCCGGCCGGGGCAAGGTCAGGGCCGGCGTCCACAAGGCGCATCTGCCGCCAAGCCGCAAGGCCAAGGCCAGGGTCGCCCGGCGCCGGGTAACTCGGCAGACAAGCCTGCCGGCAATCGCCCGCACCGCCGTCGTCGTCCGCAAACCGGCAACTCAGCGGCCTGATCACGGGCTCGCGCGCAATGCAACAGGCCGCCTTAGGGCGGCCTGTTGTTTTTGGCGGGCTAGCAAGCCGCGGTGGGTGCCATCAACGCACGGCCGTTGTGATGCCGGTAGCGCCAGATCCAGGCCAGCGCCAGGGCGCGCAGGGCGAGAAACAGGCTCATGGCGAGCCACAGGGCGTGATTGCCCAACCAGGGCAGACTGGTCAGGGCCAGGGCGAAGCCCAGGCTGGCCAGCAGCAGGCTGTTGCGCATGGCCCGACCATCGGTGGCGGCCACGAAGAGCCCATCCCACAGGTAACTCCAGACACCGATGAGGGGCAGGAGCCAGTGCCAGGGCAGGTAGACTTGCGCCAGGGCGAGCAACTGGGACTGATGGGTGAGCAGGGCCAGGATCTGATCGCCCAGCAGCAGATAGGCTAAGCCGAGCAACCCGGCCACCAGGGCCCCTTGCCGGCAGGCCGCCTGCCAATAGGCCTGCAGTTGATCCAGCCGGCGCGCCCCCAGGGCCTGCCCGCACTTGATCTCCACGCCATAGGCCAAGGCATCCAGCGCAA
Source organism: Pseudaeromonas paramecii (assembly GCF_039540575.1). Taxonomy (NCBI): domain Bacteria; kingdom Pseudomonadati; phylum Pseudomonadota; class Gammaproteobacteria; order Aeromonadales; family Aeromonadaceae; genus Pseudaeromonas; species Pseudaeromonas paramecii. Next base: position 265,767 of record NZ_BAABFC010000001.1, on the reverse strand, counting down.
AGGCACTGACGGTGAGCAGATTCAGCAGCAGGGCATTGGCGGCCAGGTACTCGCTGCCCAGCCGGGCCCCCAGCAGGGTGAGGCTGGCAAAGCAGCCCTGCAGCAACAAGGAGCGGATCAGCAGATCCCGGTTAAGCCGCAACAGTGGCGCCAGATCGCCGCGCACCTGGGGGAGCAAGTCTCGCAACCGGCTCCCCCGGCGATGCAGCTCTTGGCGCACCAGCCATAGGCCGGCGGTCAGGGTCAGGTAGTCAGCCAGCAGGGTGGCCTGAGCCACCCCGGCCACCTGCCGATGCAGCCCCACCACCAGGTACAGATCCAGACCCATGTTGCACAGGTTGCCCAGTACCAGCAGCAGCACCGGGCCTTTGAGGCGCTCCAGCCCCAGCAACCAGCCACAGATGGCCAGGTTCGCCAGGGCGGCGGGGGCGGCCCACCAGCGCCAGTGCAGGTAGAGGGCGGCCTGCTCACGCACCTGGGGTTCGGCCCCGCTGACGCTGAGCAGCGCGGGGATCAGCCAGGGCGCCAGCAGCGCCAGCAGACTGCCCGCCAGCAGGGCTAGGGCCAGGGGCTGGGCTAGGGCCTTGAGGATCGCCTGCGTGTCGCCGGCGCCCAGGGCCTGGGCGGTGCGTCCCGTGGTGGCCATGCGCAAGAACAGCAGCAGCATGAAGACAAAGTTGGTGGCTGTGGTGCCCAGCGCCACACCCGCCAGGTAATGGGGAGCAGCCAGATGGCCCACCACGGCGGTGTCCACCAGACCCAGCAGGGGGACGCTGAGGTTGGACACCAGCATGGGCAGGGCGATGCGCCACAGCTGACGATCCCGGGCGCCGAAGGGCCATCTCACGCCGTGCGCTCCAGGCTTTGCTGCGTCAGATAGAGACGCAAGTCCAGCTCCAGCTGGTGGTAATCCGGCTCCATGTGGCAGCACAGCTGGTAGAAGGCCTTGTCGTGCTCCTTGTGGCGCAGATGGGCCAGTTCGTGTACGGCAATCATGCGTAAGAAGGGCGCCGGGGCCTCGCGGAACAGGCTGGCAATCTGAATGCTGGACTTGCTCTTGAGGCGCCCGCCCTGCACCCGGCTGTGAGTCAGATGCAGACCCAGCGCGTGTTTCACCACGTTGATCTTGCTGTCATAACTGACGCCGCTTAAGGGGGGCGCGCTCTTCATGTGCTGCTGCTTGAGTTCCTGGATGTAGGCAAACAGCGCCTTGTCACTCTGGATCTCGTGCCGCTGGGGCGGGTATTTTTGCGCAAGCCAGGGCCCCAGGCGCTGCTGCGCTATCAGGGTGCGCACCTGAGACAACAGGCTGTCAGGATAGCCGGCAAGAAAGGGTAATGCGGTCATGGGAGCCTCACGTCACAACGCGGGCATTATTGTGCAGGGGGCGGGAGGGGGCAAGCCTTATACCCAGTCGTCCACCGCCAGCAGGCTCAGTGGCCCGCCCAGATAGGCGCCGGTATCCAGCCACAACAGATTGCCGCGCTTCAGCGGTGCCGGCAGCGGGGTGTGGCCCAGGCACACCAGATCCACGCCTTGGATCCTCGGTTGATAATCCGGCTCGGTCAGGGCCCGTTGAACACGCGCCCGCTGCCACAGCAGCTGTTGGCAAAGTGCCGTCGGTGGATCTTGCTGTAAACAGGACCGCAGCGCCGACCAGTCCGATAGCACAGGGTCGGCATGCACCAGGCCGATTCGCTGCCCACTATGCAGTTGGCACTCCAATGCCAGGGGCAGATCGCGCAGACGCGGTAGCCAGGCGGTCAGCCAGAGTCGCTGGGCGCTGGAGAGTCCTCGATACCAGCCTCCGCCATTGTATTGCCACAGCGCCATGGCGGCGGTATCTGCTCCTAGCAGGGCATCCAGCAGCAGGCGTTCATGGTTGCCCATCACGGCATGAAACCAGGGCCGCGTCAGCAGGCGCAGGCAGGCCAGGCTTTGCGGCCCCCGGTCGATAAGATCGCCGACACTCAGCAGCAGATCGCCGCGTCCGGGTGCAAAGTCCACTTGCTGCAGGGCACGGCGCAAGGCGGGCAGACACCCATGCAGGTCACCCATCACGAAGGCGCGCCCTAGACACTGGATCCGGCGAAACATAGTGCCCTCCTGCCCGCCTGTCACTGTGCCTGATGTCACGCCTTGACGGTTCAGGCAGGACAGTGACGCGTTATGCCATATGCTTTTGCTAAGTATGCGGACAAACAGGCCTTCTATGAGTGTTAATCCCAAGCATCCTCTACCCAGCCTGCGCAGTTGGATCCTGTTGGGGGTGGTGTGCAGCGCCTTGCTGCCCTTGATGTTGACCGTGGGGTTGATCGGCGACTTCATGGATAAGCGAGCTCGACAGGGCATATTGGCGGAGCTGCGTCAGCAAGGGGAGTTGTTTGCCGAGGGGGTCAATCTGCGGCTGCTGGAGCGATTGGATGATCTGACGGTGCTGCTGAACCTCATGATTGAGACGGGCGATGTCATGGGGCCGAACAACAACGTCTACGCCTTTTTGCGTCGCAATAATCCCGATCTGCTCTGGATCGTGCGCCTCAACCACCAGGGACGGGTGGTGCGTGCCTCCCATGACTTTTTGCTTGGGCAAACCCTGGCGGATTGGTCTGTACAGACAGTGCCAGCCGTGTTTGGCCCGATGGACGAGTGGTTGGCCGAGCCGGCAAAGCTGGGCAGTGATGACAGTTGGGAGGAGCTGCGGCTGTATCTGCCGACCCCCGAGCTAGCCGCCGGCGGTGGCCTGATGGCGGGTGTGGATCTGGAAGCCCTGAGCTGGGTGGCCAGTGGGCTCCTCAGTCACGGCGCGGTACCCAGTCATACCGAGCTGTTCTTGATTGACGGGCAAGGGAAGATAGTGGTCAGTTCCAGGATCAGCCGGGAAACGCATTTGCCAGCGGGTCTGATCGTTGAATTGCTGGCGGCTCACAACCCTAGCGAACCCATCGTCTGGGACCGGCAGCACGAGCCTTGGTTTACCGAGATACTGCCGATGCCGGCTCACGGCGTCTTGCAGATGCCGGATTGGTATATTGTCGTGCGGCGACCGGCCTCTGTGGCACTGGGTGAATTGACCAAGCTGCGGGACGATATCGTACTGGTGAGTCTGCTGGCCATGGGCCTGCTGATCTGGCTGGCGGTCATCTTGTCCCGTCGTCTTAGCGCGCCCTTGAGCACCCTGGCCGCCGCCATTGACGATCCCAGTACTGCCGCCATTCCCATTGTGAGCGGCTATCACGAGGTCGGGTTGCTCTCCCATGCGCTGCGGCAGATGCGACGCAACGAGCAGGCGCAGCACCAGGCATTGGCGGATCTGAATGCCAGCCTGGAGCAGCAGGTGCTCAGCCGCACCGAAGAGTTGCACTCCATCTTGCAGCATGCCACCAACGCCTACATCAGCCTGAATCCCCAGGGTCAGGTGATCAGCTGGAATCACCGGGCCGAGCAGCTGTTTGGCTGGTCGGCCGAGGAGCGCCTGGGACGGCCCTTGCCCGACGATCTGCTCCCCCCCGAGATGTGGCACTGGATCCAAGGTTGCCTTGTTCAGGACGCCCAGGCCCGGACGGTGGATACGAGCCTCAGCGTCGAGGCCCAGATACGGCCCCGCCAGGGAAACCGGATCTGGATTTATCTGGTGGGCTGGCTCACCCCAGCCGGTGGACTGAATCGCATCAATTTGCTGGTGGCGGATATCAGCGAACAGGTGCGGCAGCGTGAGGCCCTGCTGGCCAGCCAGCAACGGCTGGAGACCATCACCAATAACCTGCCGGCCCTCATCGCCTACATAGATAGGGAACAACGCTATCGCTTCTGCAATGCCACCTATGCCGACTGGTATGGCTGGACAAGCGCCGATATGCAGGACAAGCGGCTCGATGAGCTGTTTGAAGGGGAGGAGTTGGCCGCCATCCTGCCTCACGTGCACAAGGCGCTGGCGGGCGAAGTCCAAAAATTTGAACGTCAGCACCCAGGCCGCGGTGCGGTGCAGCACCTGATCTCTACCTACATTCCCCACCGTGACGAACAGGGGCAGGTGCAGGGCTTTTACCTGCTGACCCTCGACATCAGTGCCCGCAAGCAGCTGGAGGTGGCACTGCAGCAGATGGCGCTGCAGGATGCGTTGACCGGGCTACCTAACCGCCGGGCCATGATGGCGCAGCTGCCTGATGCCATGGCTAGGGCAGATAGGTCGGGCTTGCCCCTGGCGCTGCTGTTCATGGATCTGGACGGCTTCAAGGGGGTCAATGATCGCCTGGGGCATGATGCCGGGGACGAGGTGTTGCGGGAATTTGCCCGCCGAATTCGTCAGCAGGTGCGGGAGGTGGATATCCTCTATCGCCTGGCCGGTGATGAGTTCACCCTGCTGCTGGAGAATCTGCATGCGGCTCCTGATGAGGCTCAGGCGGTCGGCCAGAAGATCTGTCGGGCGATGGCACCGCTGTTTTGTCTGGCGGCCGGGGAGGCCAGGCTCTCCACCAGTATCGGGATTGCGCTGTACTGGCCCCATCAGCCACGGGAGGTAGAGGCGCTGGTGGCCGCCGCGGATCAGGCCATGTATACCGCCAAGCGGGCCGGCAAGAATGGGGTACGGCTGGCACAGGAATAGTCATATAACACAAGGGCCGCGCCTGGTGATGCCAGGCGCGGCCCTTGTTTATGCGGATGGCGATTGTGCCTACTCTTTCTTGCGCCGCAAGGGGGCAAAACCGGCCCTGTCCTCATCGGCCTGTGGCGCACGCAGGGGCCTGGCCGATGGGGGTGTGGCCAGGGGCTTGTCCGCTGCATCGGCTTGCGGCCTGACTTGCTTAGGCGGCTTGCTGCGTTGTTGCTGCGGATGCGGCGCCGGCCGGGGCGGCTTACGGGGTTTGAGCCCGGTGAAGCGCGGCTCGAGCCCGGGCAACTGCAAGAACTCGCAGGCCTGCTGTTCCAGCCCCAGCAACCGCAGCACGGCCTGGAAGCTGGCCCAGTCCTTGGGACCCACCAGGGAGAGGGCATCGCCCTTGGCGCCGGCACGGCCGGTGCGGCCGATGCGGTGTACGTACTCCTGGGGCGCCTTGGGCATGTCGAAGTTGACCACCAGGGAGACATGCAGCAAGTCCAGACCGCGGGAGGCGATGTCGGTGGTGAACAAGATACGGTAATGACCCCGGGCGAAGCCATCCATGATGGCGTTGCGCTCGCTTTGCTTAAGCTCGCCGGAGAGGGCCACCGCCGAGATGCCCAACGCCTGACACCAGAGGGCCAGCCGCTCGGTATCGCTGCGGGTGGCGGTAAAGACGATGGCCTGCTGGTAGTCCTCGGATTGCAACAGCTGCGCCAGCAGGGCCTGCTTGTGATCCAGATGATCCGACAACAAGAAGCGCTGGCGGATGTCGGCGTGCAGCTGTTGCTCCTGGCCCACCGTGATGCGCTTGGGATCTTTAAGCAGGCTCTCGGTCAGGGTCTCAAACTGGGTGTGAGCCAGGGTGGCGGAGAACATCAGGCTCTGCCGCAGACGGTGGTTGGCCGCCTCATTGATCTGGCCTAGCTCCTTGGCAAACCCCAGATCCAGCATGCGGTCCGCTTCATCCAGGATCAGCAGCTCCACCCCGGCCAGATGCAAGGCACCCTGCTCATGGTGGTTGGCGATACGACCCGGGGTGCCCACCAGGATCTGCGGCGCACGGGCCAGCAGTTTGACCTGGTCGTTGTAATTCTCGCCCCCCAGGATCAGTCCCGCCTTGAGATTGCTGCCGGCGACCAGCAGCCGCAGCTGGGCATACACCTGCTTGGCCAGCTCCCGGGTCGGGGTCAGGATCAGCGCACGGGGACCGCGCGGTGTCAGACTGCGTTGGGTCAGCAGGCGGTGGACCATGGGCAACAGGAAGGCCAGCGTCTTGCCCGAGCCGGTACGGGAGGAGGCAGCCACATCCTGGCCGGCCAGGATCAGCGGGATGGCCAGCTGCTGGATCTCGGTGGTCTGGGTAAAGCCCAGGTGCGCTATGGCATCCTGCAGGCGCTTGTGTAGCGTCAGTTCATCAAATCGCAAGGTCATCTCCCGGGCGGTGGTGACGCCCGTGACAAGTAGAGGTAAGGATGGCAAGGGCGCATTGTACGTCATGCCCGCCGCGCTGACGACCCTCAAAGGCCACAGGCTGTCTGGGGATTGGGCGTTGACACCGGATGGAGCTTGCCACTAGATTGTTCAGCTCACTTGTGCCCCCTGCCGCCTGGATGACGGCATTTCACCTCTTCGACGGGAAGTACCACTATGCATTACCAAACCGATGACGTTCGTATCAAAGAGATTAACCAGCTGCTGCCCCCGGTGGCGGTGTTGGAGAAGTACCCGGCCACCGAAACGGCGTCCACTACGGTTTTTGAGTCCCGTCAAGCCATCCACAATATTCTGACTGGGGAAGATGACCGCCTGCTGGTGGTGATCGGCCCTTGCTCCATCCATGATCCTAAGGCCGCCATCGAGTACGGTCAGCGCCTGTTGGCCCTGCGCAATGAACTCAAGGGTGAGCTGGAGATCGTCATGCGGGTCTATTTCGAGAAGCCCCGCACCACAGTGGGCTGGAAGGGGCTGATCAACGATCCCTTCCTGGACGGCAGCTTCCGCATCAACGACGGTCTGCGCATCGGTCGCAAGCTGTTGCTGGATCTCAACGAGCTGGGCATGCCCACCGCCAGCGAATTCCTCGACATGATCACGCCCCAGTACGTGGCGGATCTGATGAGCTGGGGCGCCATCGGCGCCCGGACTACCGAATCCCAGGTGCACCGTGAACTGGCCTCCGGCCTGTCCTGCCCCGTCGGCTTCAAGAATGGTACCGATGGCACCACGCAAGTGGCGGTGGATGCCATCAAGGCCGCCGGTGCCTCTCACTGTTTCCTGTCGGTGACCAAGTACGGCCATTCCGCCATAGTGCGTACCGCCGGCAACCCGGATTGTCACATCATTCTGCGCGGCGGCAAGGCCCCTAACTACAGCGCTGCCGATGTGGCCGCCGTCGCTCAGGATCTGGCCAAGGCTGGTCTGCCGCAACGGGTGATGGTGGACTTCAGCCATGCCAACAGCTCCAAGCAGTACAAGAAGCAGATGGAAGTCTGTGCCGACGTCTGTGGTCAGCTGGCCCAGGGCAGCCAGTCTATCTTCGGTGTCATGGTGGAGAGTCACCTGGAAGAGGGGCGCCAGGATCTGGTGGAAGGGCAGTGCCTGACCTACGGCCAGAGCATCACGGATGCCTGCATCGGTTGGGCCGACACCGAAGCCCTGCTGCGTCAGCTGGCTGATGCCATCCAGGCTCGGCGCGGCTAAGCCAAGCCGCCACGTTAGGCTCACAAAGGCCCCTGCGGGGGCCTTTGTCGTTCTTGCGAAACGTGAGTCGCTTCGCAGGTTTGGCGGTCAGTTGCGCTGAAAGCGCCCGTGACGTCACGCTTGTCGGTGATGCGGTTTGCAAGTGGCAAAAGAAGGTGGACACTGCTCCCATCGACTAGGTCGGCCGAGCAACAACAACAAGCCATCCTTACAAAAATTTAGGCGCCCATCAGGCGCCCATTTTTTATCTAACCTAGCGTCTGTCCAGCAGGCGTTCAGTCAAATTTGACCTCGACCCGCGCCGCCACCTGCTTGGCCAGCGTCACGGCTTGGTTCACATCCACACCCCGGGCCAGCGCCACACCCAACCGACGGCGGCCGGCGATCTCGGGCTTGCCAAACAAGCGCAGCTGAGCGCCCGGCACCAGGGTCAACGCCTCGGCCAGTCCAGCGTAGCGCAGGTTGCAGGAGTGGCCCTCGCGCAACACCACGGCGGAAGCGGCCGGGCCATACTGGGTGATCTGTCCGATGGGCAAACCGAGGATCGCCCGCACGTGCAGAGCAAATTCGGACAGATCCTGAGAGATGAGGGTGACCATGCCGGTATCGTGGGGGCGGGGAGAGACCTCGCTGAAGTAGACCTCCTCTCCCTTGATAAACAGCTCGACACCAAACAGGCCATGGCCGCCCAGGGCGCTCACCACCTTGCCGGCCACCTCACAGGCCTTTTGCCACACTGTGTCGCTCATGGCCTGCGGCTGCCAGGACTCACGGTAGTCACCGTCCTCCTGACGGTGGCCGATGGGGGCACAGAAGTGCAGTCCATCCACCGCCTGGACCGTCAGCAGGGTGATCTCGTAATCAAAGGGCACGAAGCCTTCGATGATGACGCGCCCGCGGCCGGCGCGGCCCCCTTCCTGGGCGTATTGCCAGGCGGCATCAATTTGCTCGGGTTGGCGGATGACGCTTTGCCCCTTGCCGGAGGAGCTCATCACCGGCTTGATGACGCAGGGCAGGCCGATCTCCTGTACCGCTTGCCGGTAGTCGGCCTCCGTGTCGGCGAACCGATAGGGGGAGGTGGGCAGCGCCAGGGTTTCGGCCGCCAGGCGACGGATCCCTTCCCGGTTCATGGTCAGCAGGGTGGCCTTGGCGGTGGGCACCACCTTGTGGCCCTCTGACTCCAACGCCACCAGGGTCTCGGTGGCAATGGCCTCAATTTCCGGAATGATGAAGTGAGGCTGCTCCTGCTGGATCAGGCTGCGCAGGGCCTGGCCATCCAGCATGTTGATGACATGGCTGCGATGAGCCACCTGCATGGCCGGCGCATTGGCATAACGATCCACGGCAATCACTTCCACGCCCAGACGCTGCAGTTCGATGGCGACTTCCTTACCCAGCTCGCCTGAGCCAAGCAGCAGAGCACGGGTGGCAGCGGGGCAGTACGGGGTTCCGAGCATGATCACTTCTCCAATCGGGTTTTGCATCGACAAGATCCGGCAAACGACCGCAAAGCCAGATGATGTGGTGCCAAGGGGTGAAAATCCGGCGCATCATAACGATTTCGCCAGACAGTGCCAAGGCAATCGCAAGCGTTTGCGCCTGGGATAAACCACTGGACAGTTCAATAAAATAGAAAGGTTTACCCTAATTAATGCGCTTACTCTTCGATTGCTGGCCACATATAGTGCTGCTGTGGCCCGGATTGCAGAGGCCTCTATGCATATTAGGAGCAGCAAATGGCTAAAATTCTCGTGGTGAAATCCAGTATTCTCGGGGCCTACTCTCAATCAGCCAAACTGATCGGTGAATTTCTGGCCGAACGCCAGGGCGCGGGTCATCAGGATGAAGTGGTGGAGCGTGACCTTGGCGCAGAACCCTTGCCCGCGTTGGATGGCGTGGTGCTGGGGGCCCTGGCAGGGCAAGGTGAATTGACTGCCGAACAGCAGGGTATCCGCGATCTGTCCCAGCAGCTGATCGATGAGATCCAGGCTGCCGACATGGTGATCATTGGCCTGCCCATGTACAACTTTGGCATGCCCAGCCAGCTCAAGAGCTGGATCGATCTCATCTGTCGCGCCGGCATCACCTTCACCTATACCGAAACTGGCCCCGTGGGGTTGTTGACCGACAAACCTGTGTTGATCGTGACCACCACAGGGGGCGTCCACAAAAACCAGGCGACGGATCTGGCCCTGAGTCACCTCAAGACGGTGCTGGGTTTTGTTGGCCTCCATCAGGTGACGGTCGCCTATGCCCAGGCCCTGAACATGGGCCCGGACGCGCAATCCCAAGGGTTGAGCGAGGCCCGGGCCGTGTTGACCACGCAGGTGGAAGTCATCTGACCTGTTTTGCGCCGTTTACACAAGAGCACCTTCGGGTGCTCTTGTGTTATTTGGCGGCTTGTTCCATCGGATAGTCGTCTGTTTACAAGAGGCTGCCGAGGCCACACTTTTATCCACCGTCTCTGCCAATGCGATATGGCATGGAGTAGCATTTGCGGCTTGATTTGGGTCAACTTAAATAAGAGTCGCGCAATTACATGCATCCAAGACATGCCATCATCCTTGAACTGGTGAATGAAATCGGCCGCATCAGTGTGGTGGATCTGGCCAATCAACTCGATGTCTCTGAGGTCACGGTTCGTCAGGATCTGACGCTGCTGGAAAAAGAGGGCTTTTTGCGGCGCATCCATGGTGCCGCCACCACCATCGACAGTGATGCGCCGGATCACCGGCTCTGGATCCATGGCAAGATAAAACAGCGGCTGGCCCAGCGCGCAGCTCAGATGGTCGAGCCGGGGGAGACTGTGCTGGTGGAGGGCGGCAGTGCCAATGTCATGCTAGCCAAGCTCTTGGGCGAGCGCAGCGATGTGGCCATCATCACCCCCAGCTCCTATATCGCTCATCAACTGCGACAGGCGAAGGCCGAGGTTGTCCTCTTGGGCGGCCAGTATCAGGCTACCAGCGAAAGCCTGGTGGGCCCGCTGACCCGGCTGTGCATCGAACATGTGTTCTTCAACAAGGCCTTTATCGGGGTAGATGGGTTTCGCCCGGATTGCGGCTTTACCAACCGCAACATGATGCGCGCCGATGTGGCCAACTGTATCCTGGCCAAGGGACAGCAGAATATCGTCATCACCGACTCGAGCAAGTTCGGGCGGGTTCATCCCGGTGTCATTGGCCCCTTGAAGCTGATCTCCACCGTATTGACGGATGATCGCATTCCCCAAGAGGCCCAATCTCGCCTTCATCAGGTGGAGATTGAACTCATCACGGTGAGCAGTGCATAAAAAAAGACCAGGTACGAAGTCCGTGTACCTGGTTCAGGGGAATGAGCTCATAACGAGCTCAGATGGAAATTCAGGTGAGTTACATCAACATCTAGAGTGTAGCCACCCTTTGTGACTGTGCCAGTATTTCCCTTTGCTGCACCGCCGCCAGCCGCGGCGGCCAAGCACGATCGTCCCCCGTCATTCCTCTGAGCTACGCTCAATTGTGCAATTGTCTTCGATTTAAGGGATTGCCTCTGAAGTGACCGCCGATTATGGTATGGATTTCTGCCAATCATCATATTAACAGGATAAAAATGTCCGATTTTTACACCAGCCTCTGTGCCCAGGCCCGTGCACTCACCGATGGCGAGCCGGATTTGGTGGCAAACCTCTCCAACATCAGTGCGTTACTCAATCTCTGTCTGCCGGATCTCAACTGGGTTGGCTTCTATCTGCGGCGTACCCCGCAAACGCTGGTGTTGGGGCCGTTTCAAGGCAAACCTGCGTGCTTGCGTATTCCCATGGGGCAGGGGGTCTGTGGGACGGCCGCCGCCAGCGGTCAGGTGCAACGGGTGGCGGATGTACACGCCTTTGAGGGGCACATCGCCTGTGATGCCGCCAGCAATGCTGAAATCGTTTTACCCATCTTTGCCGGTGGCCAGGTGGTGGCGGTGCTGGATATTGACAGCCCATCTTTGAATCGCTTTTCTGCCGAGGATGAAGCTGGCTTAGCCGAGCTGGTCAAATTGTTGGAAAATTTGGACTGGAGTCAGGCAAGCTGCTCGCAATTAGGTGCGCCCTCCTTATAATAGGCGGCTAAGTTATCCTGGGCTGGAGCCCCATTTTCATCATCCAAGGTTATCAATGGACAACAACGAAAAGCTTAAGAGCAGCAAAGAGCTGATCGCCTACCTGGCAGAGCGTTTCCCTGCCTGTTTTATTGCCGACGGCGAGGCCAAGCCTCTGAAGATTGGCATCTTCCAGGATTTGGCTGAACGTCTGGCAGACGATCCCAAGGTTTCCAAGACCATGCTGCGTACCGCGCTGCGTCAATACACCTCTAGCTGGCGCTACCTGCACGGCATCAAGCCCGGCAGTCACCGTGTCGATCTGGATGGCAACCTGGGCGAGGTGTTGACGGAAGAGCATGTGCAACACGCCAAGCAGGCTCTCAAGGAGAGCAAGGACAAGGTGTTTGCCAGCCGCCGCGTCAACACCAAGGAGAAGAAGCCAGCCAAACCCCGTCGTGAGGCACGGCCCAAGCTGGATCCGGCCTCGTTGAAGAACGGTCAGCTGGTCAAAGTGGTGGTGGGTAAGGCCCCGGTTCCGGCCACCATCAAGGAAGTCACCCGTGATGACGTCCAGGTGGAACTTGCCAGTGGCATGCTTGTCAGAGTCAATGTCGAGCGAATCGTCCTTTAACCCTTGGGAGTAAGCCCTTGAGACAGCGTTTGATCCGTGTGTCCCTGTTGGCTGCCGGCCTGTTGTCTTGCGGGATGACACTGGCGGTAACACCTACCATCGAAGCGTCTAAATTGCCCAGTCTGGTACAGGAAGAGCAGCATGCCACCGCCAGCAAACGGATTACTGCGCTGTTTACCCGGAGCCACTACAAGCGCTTTGAACTGAATGATGGCTTTTCCAGCCAGATTTTCGACCTGTATCTCGAATCGCTGGACTATAACCGCAACATCTTTACCCAGGCCGACATTGCCAGCTTCGCGCCTTATCGTACCCGTTTGGACGATGCGCTGAGCAGCGGTGAGCTGGTCGGGGCCTATGACATCTACAACCTCAACCTCAAACGGCGCTATGAGCGTTATGCCTTTGCGCTCTCCTTGCTGGACTCGCCCATGACCTTTGATGGCAACGAGGAGTACCAGTTTGACCGCAGTAAGGAGGCCTGGCCGAAAGATCAGGCTGAGCTGGATCGCCTGTGGCGGGAGAAGGTGAAGGCCGAGGCCTTGAGTCTCAAGCTGAGCGGTAAGGCGTGGCCGGAGATCAAGGAGCTGTTGAGCAAGCGCTACAACAACGCCATCAAGCGGCTGACTCAGAGTGAGAGTGAAGATGTATTCCAGACGCTGATGACCGCCTTCTCCCGCGGCATTGAGCCCCACACCAGCTATCTGTCACCGCGCAATGCCGATCGCTTCAACAGCGAGATGAACCTCTCTTTGGAGGGGATTGGTGCCGTGCTGCAGGCGGATGATGACTTCACCGTGGTTCGCTCCCTGGTGCCTGGCGGTCCGGCCGATTTGTCCAAGCAGATCAAGCCTGAGGACAAGATCACGGGTGTCGGTCAGGAAGCTGGCAAGATGGTAGACATAGTCGGCTGGCGTCTGGATGACGTGGTGGATCTCATCAAGGGGCCCAAGGGCACCAAGGTGCGACTCGAGATCCAGCGAGGCAAGGGCGCCAGCAATCAGACCCAGATCATCGAGCTACAGCGTGACAAGGTGCGGTTGGAGGACAGAGCCGCCAAGTCCAAGGTGATCGAAGCCGAGGGTAAGAAGATAGGTGTCATCGAGGTGCCCAGCTTCTACGTGAACCTGCATCTGGATGTCATCAAGGAGCTGGACAAGCTCAAGGCTCAGGGGATTTCGGCCTTACTGATCGATCTCCGGGGGAATGGCGGCGGTGCGCTGACCGAAGCCACCGACCTGACGGGCCTCTTTATGACCACGGGGCCTGTGGTGCAGATCCGCGATGCCATGGGCCGGATTTCGGTCAACGAAGATGAGGACAATCAGGTTTATTACGATGGTCCCATGACGGTGCTGATTGATCGCTATAGTGCATCGGCTTCCGAGATTTTTGCCGCAGCCCTCAAGGACTATGGTCGCGCCCTGATCCTGGGCGAGAACTCGTTTGGCAAGGGCACAGTGCAGCAGCACAGGGCCTTGGGCAAGGTGTATGACTTCTTCGATCACCCCTTGGGGCACGTGCAGTACACCATCGCCAAGTTCTACCGTATCAATGGTGGCAGCACCCAGAACAAGGGCGTGGTACCGGATATCGCCTTCCCGGCCATCATAGATCCCAAGGAAACCGGTGAGAGTGTTGAACTCAACGCCCTGCCGTGGGACAGCATAGATCCTGCCGGTTACCAGACGCTGGGAGATTTTTCTGCCTGGTTGCCCGAGCTGCAGAAGCGACACGACGCCCGGGTGGCCAAGGATCCTGAGTTCCGCTATGTGGATGAGGATATCCGTTGGTACCAGGAGGAGAAGCAGAAGACCCGCATCTCCCTCAACGAACAGGTACGTCTCAAGGAACGCGACGCCATGGATACCCGGCTGTTGGCGCGCACCAATGAGCGTCTGCAGCGCCTGGGCAAACCGGCGGTCAAGACGCTGGATGACGTGCCGACCGAGGTTGAGTTCCCGGATGGCTTTTTGGATGAAGCCGCCAATATCACGGCCGATTTGGTGAGTCTCAGTCACCACTGATGATGCACCGCGAAAAGGCGACCTGAGGGTCGCCTTTTTTATCGCCATTTCTCGAGATATTTCGCCGTTAGAGCTCGGATGCGCCCTTTGCTATTTGGCAGCACCTGTGATTAATAAGATAATTAACTGATATCACTCATGCCGTCATGCTTCAGCCTTAACAGAGGGAATTCCATGGCCCACTTGTCTGCACCTCAGGAAAAACACCGTCTCGACTATCAGCCACCACATTATTGGATCGACAGCATCGATCTGGATGTGGATCTTCACGACAGTGCCACCCGGGTGGTGGCCATCAGTCAGGTGCGCCGTAACGGTCACCACAACGAACCGCTCATCCTGGATGGCGAGGATCTGCTGCTGAGCAAGGTGGCGGTCAATGGTCAGCCTTGGAGCGCCTATCTGGCCGAGCCAGGCAAGTTGACTCTCAGTCAGTTGCCCAGTGAATTCGTGCTGACCATTGAAACCCAGATAGATCCCGCCGGTAACACGGCACTCGAAGGGCTCTACCAGTCCGGCTCGGCCTTCTGTACCCAATGTGAGGCCGAGGGCTTCCGCCGCATCACCTACTATCTCGACAGACCGGACGTGTTGGCGCGCTTTTCCACCCGCATCAGTGCCGACAAGGCCCGTTTCCCCTTCCTGTTGTCCAACGGCAACCGTACCGGCAGTGGTGAGCTGGCCGACGGCCGGCACTGGGTCAGCTGGCAGGATCCCTTCCCCAAACCCTGTTACCTGTTCGCCTTGGTGGCCGGGGATTTTGATCTGCTGCAGGACAGTTTCACCACCCGCAGTGGCCGGCGGGTCGCCCTGGAGTTGTACGTCGACAAGGGCAACCTGGATCGTGCCGGACATGCCATGGCGAGTTTGAAGAAATCCATGGCCTGGGACGAGACCCGCTTTGGCCTGGAATACGATCTCGACATCTACATGATTGTCGCGGTGGATTTCTTCAACATGGGGGCCATGGAAAACAAGGGGCTCAACATCTTCAACGCTAAGTTTGTGCTGGCCAACCCCCAAACCGCCACCGATACCGATTACTTCGACATAGAGCGGGTGATCGGTCACGAGTATTTTCACAACTGGACCGGCAACCGGGTGACCTGCCGGGATTGGTTCCAGCTCAGTCTCAAGGAGGGGCTGACGGTCTTCCGGGATCAGGAGTTCTCCTCCGATCTGGGTTCACGGGGCGTGAACCGTATCCGCAATGCCCGCCTGGTGCAAGGGCCGCAGTTTGCCGAAGATGCCGGCCCCATGGCCCATCCCATCCGCCCGGATGTGGTGATCGAGATGAATAACTTCTACACCCTGACGGTGTATGAGAAGGGCTCGGAAGTCATTCGCATGCTGCACACCCTGCTGGGTGAAGATGCCTTCCAGGCGGGGATACGGCTCTATCTGGGCCGGCATGATGGTCAGGCGGCCACCTGTGAGGATTTTGTCTGCGCCATGGAAGAGGCCTCCGGACGGGATCTCAAGCAGTTCCGTCGCTGGTACAGCCAGGCCGGTACGCCGGTGCTGACGGTGCGGGATGAGTATGATGCCCACCAGCAGATCTATCGTTTACACGTCAGTCAATCGACACCGGCTACGCCCCGTCAGCCGGAGAAGTTGCCGCTGCATATTCCCCTGAGCCTGGCACTGTATGATGAACAGGGGCGGGTGATCCAGTCTGACGGGGTCGCTGTCGATCGGGTGCTGGATGTCCAAGAACCTCAGCAGACCTTTGAGTTTACCGGCATCGGCGAGAAGCCGGTACCGGCCTTGTTGCAGGAGTTTTCCGCACCGGTCAAGCTGGATTACCCCTTCAGTGAGGCACAGCTGACGCTGCTGCTGGGCCATGCCCAGAACGACTACAGCCGCTGGGATGCCGCACAGCGCCTGGTGCAAAACTGGATCCATCAGGCGGTCGAGCAACTGGCGCGCCAGCAGGCACCGGCAGTCCCAGTGGCTTTGGCCCGAGTGCTGCAGCAGGTGTTGCAGGATAGCCGGCTGGATGCTGCGTTGCGGGCCGAAATTCTCACCCTGCCCAGCGAAAGCAGCCTGCTTGAAACCTTCAACCAGGTGGATGTGGACCTGTTGCACAAGGCTCGGCAGCAGTTGCTGCGGTCCCTGGCGACTGCCATGCAACCGGCGCTGCTGTCGGCCTATCGCAGTTGCCAGCAGGGATGGGAGGGCCTGTCCGCCGAGGCGGTCGGTCAGCGTGCCCTGGCGGGAGTCTGCCTGCAGCTGCTTAGCCTGGCGGATCCGGCGCTGGGCGATGAGCTGGTTGCTTGCCAGTGGCGTGAGCAATCCGGCATGACCTTACGGCTGGCGGCATTGCAGGCCGCCAACCAGGCGCAACTGCCCTGTCGTGATGCCTTGATGGCGGAATTTGAAGCCCAGTGGCACCACGATGGTTTGGTGATGGACAACTGGTTCCGTCTGCAGGCCCAGACCCCGGTTGCGGCCTTGACCAAGGTGCGCGGTCTGCTGAGCCACCCCAGCTTCAGCCTGAGCAATCCTAACCGGACCCGGGCGCTAGTCGGCACCTTCTGCTCGGCCAACCCTGTGGCCTTCCATGCTAAGGATGGCAGTGGTTATGCCTTCTTGGCGGAGATCCTCACCGAGCTCAACCGTACCAATCCTCAGGTGGCCTCTCGCCTGATCACACCGCTCATTCAGTTCCAGCGGCTGGATAACGACCGGCAGCAATTGGCACGGCAGACATTACAACGTTTGGCGGGCCTGCCGGATCTGGCGCGGGATCTGTTTGAGAAGATAGAGCGGGCACTGAGCCAGTAACCAGGAGGCGGGCAGCGCCCGACGACAGCCATGCGCCATTACACCTTTGTGCTGAACCTGACCGCCGAGGAGATACTGCCGTACTATCGCGGCCAGGCCAAGCGTGTGTCGGTGATGAGTGAGCAGGGGTTGCGGTTGGAGTTACCCGCCGATCGGTTGCGGCCCTTTGTGACCAGCGCCGGGATCCGAGGCCGTTTTCGCCTGACCACGGAAGATAATCACAGCTTTCTTGATCTGGAGCGGTTGGCCTGATCTGCTGGATGGATGCAAAGGCGGGTAAATGTCGCTAACATGTGCCCGCTTTTTTATGCCGTCTGCCTGCGCCGGTACAGGGCAAACGTTATGATCCCCACTGTTAAGGAGCCGACATGTTTTACTCACTGGCCCGCCACTGCCTGTTCAAGCTGGATCCGGAAGTGGCCCATGAGCTGACCATCAAACAACTCTCCTGGCTGGCCAATACGCCCCTGGACTGCTTCTTTCGTCAGCGTGTACCCAGTCGCCCCGTGCAGGTCATGGGATTGACCTTCGACAACCCTGTGGGCCTGGCAGCGGGTCTGGATAAGGATGGCGAGTGTATCGATGCTTTCGGTGCCATGGGTTTTGGTTTTATCGAGGTGGGGACAGTCACTCCGCGCCCGCAACCTGGCAATGATAAGCCGCGACTGTTTCGGGTGATCCCGGCGCAAGGGATCATCAACCGCATGGGCTTTAATAACAAGGGTGTGGATCACCTGGTGGAGCAGGTAAAAAAGAGCCGTTATAAAGGGATCCTGGGGATCAACATCGGCAAGAATAAAGACACCCCGATTGAGCAGGGCAAAGACGATTATTTGATCTGCATGGACAAGGTGTATGCCTATGCTGGTTACATTGCGATCAATATTTCCTCACCCAACACACCGGATCTGCGTAAATTGCAGTACGGTGAGGCATTGGATGAATTGCTCAGCGCCCTGAAGATCCGTCAAACTGAACTGGCAGAGAAACATAATAAGTATGTTCCTCTGGCGGTCAAGATAGCCCCGGATCTGACTCACGAAGAAATTGATCAAATAGCCGACTCCTTGATTAAGAATGGCATTGATGGCGTGATTGCCACCAACACCACCCTGGATCGTGCGATGATCTTCGATATGCCCCATGCCATCGAGGCCGGCGGGCTGAGTGGCCGTCCACTGCAGAGTAAGAGTACCGAGGTGATCCGTTATCTGTCCCAGCGCCTTGACGGTAAGCTGCCCATCATTGGGGTAGGGGGGATTGATTCGGCCATGGCCGCCCGGGAAAAAATAGACGCCGGGGCTCAATTGGTCCAAATATATTCCGGTTTTATTTATCGTGGTCCGCCACTGGTAAAAGAATTAGTGGAAAACATTTAAAAAATATGACCAGTCCCGCAGGAATAGTTTGAATCTTGTTTGCTGAATCATTAATCTGATTGGGCACAGAACAAACAACGAGACTGGTCATGATTCTTCTCCCCGACGATCAATGGCGCTGGTGTTATGATGAAGGGCGTGACAAGTTGCTGCTCGACCTGACGGACGAGATGCAATTTGAAACTGCCTACCAGGCCAAACAGCTTTCCCCGTCAGCTCGCCAATCTCATCCTTTTTCACTGGAGGATGCCAGTTACTATTTTCACCTGCTGGAATGCATCGGTGAACTACCCTTTTCAGAACCTGAACGGGTGCAGCTGGTATTGAATGCCATCGCCTTCTGCCGCTTTGGTAAACCCATGATGCCCCAGAGTTGGTATTTCAAAGAGGTTGGCTTGCAACCACAGCCACCGCTGCTCGGCGAAGTCTTCAGCCTGATAGCAGAACAGGGACATGGGGATTTTCTGGTGATTGAACCCGGTGACAAGGCCTCGGTCTGCCTGTTCTTGGGTGATCGGCTGCCTGTGGCAGAGGACAAGTGCCTGCGGCAGTCCTCCGTCATCAAGGTGATGAACAACCGTCTGGTGCCGTTCCACGCCGTCAGCCGCGCCTTAATGCAACTGGCCTGATGCGGGCTCTGTCCCGGTTGGGGCAGGGCATACGCATAAAAAAACGCCGCAAGATGCGGCGTTTCATATTTGGTTGCGGGGGCAGGATTTGAACCTACGACCTTCGGGTTATGAGCCCGACGAGCTACCATGCTGCTCCACCCCGCGTCTGATGGAGGCGCATCTTAGGCATCTTGTTCTCTGCTGGCAACACTTAATTTCAACTTTCCTCTCGACTGCCGATTAATTGAGCGGCCCACTGCGCCAGCGCCAAGCCATTTTTTAGTGAAAGGGAGGGCAGGGCGCCTCGCTTAGGGTATAATGCCCGGCCCACTGCACGTACCTCTAGATGACTGTATATGACTGATTTTTTTGCCTCCTGCCCCAAAGGACTGGAACCTCTGCTCAGTGACGAGCTTACCCGCCTCGGCGCCGAGTCCGTCAAAGACACGGTTGCGGGTGTTCTGTTCACCGGTTCCTTGGAGACGGCCTACCGTGCCTGTCTGTGGAGTCGCTTTGCCAGTCGCATTCAGCTTCGCCTGGCGGAATTTACCGTGCGGGATGACATGGATCTCTACTTGGGGATCAGCGCCCAATCCTGGGAACAGCATTTCGGTCCCACGGCCTCCCTGGCGGTGGACTTCTCCGGCACCAACGATGCCATCCGCAATACCCAGTACGGTGCGGTCAAGGTGAAAGATGCCATCGTCGATCGCTTCAATAAGAAGTTCGGTCGCCGCCCCGAGGTGGACAAGCGTCAGCCGGATGTTCGCATCATGGTGCACCTCAAGCGTGAAATGGCCTCCGTCGGCCTGGATCTCTCCGGCCCGGCGCTGCATCAGCGCGGTTATCGCAGTGGCACCGGTGAGGCGCCCCTCAAGGAAAACCTGGCGGCGGCCATGCTGGCCCGCGGCGGCTGGCAAGGGGAGCCTTTGCTGGATCCCATGTGTGGCTCTGGCACCCTGCTCATCGAGGCCGCCATGCAGGCCACCGACATGGCCCCCGGCCTGTTGCGTCAGCAGTTTGGCTTCGAACGCTGGCTGCAGCACGATGCCGACCTGTGGCACAGCCTCAAGGCCGAGGCCCAGGTGCGGGCCCGCCGTGGCATGAATAAGCTGGCCGGTAGCCTCAAGCTGCAGGGCAACGATCAGGATGCCCGGGTGTTGGCCCGCGCCAAGGAGAACGTCTCCCGCGCCGGCTTTGACGGCGTGATCCAGCTGCAACAGCAGGCCCTGGAGCAACACACCAACCCCTGGCCCAACGAACGGGGCTTCGTCATCAGCAACCCCCCTTATGGCGAGCGTCTGGGTGATATGCCCGAGCTGCTCAAGCTGTATCAGCAGTGGGGCCAGATCTTGCGCCAGGAGTTCAAAGGCTGGCGGGTGAGTGTGCTGAGCGCCTCGCCGGATTTGCTCACCTGTCTGCGGCTGCGCACCGACAAGCAATACCGGCTGTTCAACGGCGCGCTGGAGTGCCAGCTGCGCAATTACCTCATCTCAGAAACCGCGGTGGCCTCCACCAAGCAGGTGGCCGAGGACTTTGCCAACCGGCTGCGCAAGAACATCAAGCAGTTGGAGAAGTGGGCCAAGCAGGAGGGATTGGAAGCCTACCGCCTCTATGATGCGGACTTGCCGGATTACAACGTGGCCATCGACCGCTACCGGGATCATCTGGTGATCCAGGAGTATGCCGCGCCCAAGTCGATCCCTGAGCAGACCGCGCGGCAGCGCTTGCTGGATCTGATGCAGGCGTGCATCGAGGTCACCGGTGTCCCCGGCGCCAATGTGGTGCTCAAGGTGCGGGAGCGGCAAAAGGGCGAGCAGCAATATCAGCGCATGGCTACCCGCAACGAGCGGATGGCCATTCAGGAGTACAACGTCTCCTTGCTGGTCAACCTGCACGATTACCTGGATACCGGGCTGTTTCTGGATCACAGGTACACACGGCGCATGCTGGGCAAGCTGGCCAAGGGCCAGGACTTTCTCAATCTGTTTGCCTATACCGGCAGCGCCACCGTGCATGCGGCCGCCGGTGGCGCCCGTTCCACCACCACGGTGGACATGTCCCGCACCTACCTGGACTGGGCGCGGGACAACATGGCCCACAACGGCTTCGTTGGTCGGCAGCATCGCTACGAGCAGGCCGACTGTCTGCAGTGGCTGGCTCAATGTCGTCAGCAATACGATCTTATCTTCATCGACCCGCCCACCTTCTCCAACTCCAAGCGGATGGAGGAGAGCTTCGATGTGCAGCGGGATCACCTCAAGCTGATGAGTGACTTGAAGCGCCTGCTGCGCCCGGCGGGCACCCTGGTGTTCTCCAACAACAAGCGTCACTTCAAGATGGACCTGGACGGTTTGGCGGCGCTGGGGCTGCAGGCCAAGAACATCAGCGAGCAGAGCCTGTCCAAGGACTTTGCCCGCAACAAGCAGATCCACAACTGCTGGATCATCACCCATCAGGCCAGCCCAACGCCATGAGGCTAGGTCTGAAGACGCACACCGGCGCTGCGGCGCCGACACCCTACTGGCAACGGGGGCTCCTCCGTTGCTGCCCTAACCGTAATGAGCGTTTTTGATGGCCATTTTCTCCCTACAACAAGCCTTTCTCTCCTACGGCACCTCACCCATCCTGGATCATGTCGACCTCAACATAGAGGCGGGTGAACGTCTGTGTCTGGTGGGCCGTAATGGCGCCGGCAAGTCGACCCTGCTCAAGGTCATCGAGGGCACGGTGCAACTGGAGGATGGCCGGCGCAGCCATCTGCAGGATCTGCGCATCGCCCGGCTGGAGCAGGATCCGCCCCAGAGCCTGCCCCATACCGTCTTCGAATACGTCGCCCAGGGGCTCCAGGCACTGGGGCAATTGCTGGCGGACTACCACCAGGCCTCCCAGGCGGTGGCGCAGGATCCCAGCCCGGCCAATCTGGCGCGGCTGGGGCGTCTGCAGGAACAGCTGGACCTGCATGACGGTTGGCAATTCGACACCCGCATCCACCAGGTACTCAGTCGTCTGGGTCTGGATGCCGAGGCCAACCTGACCCAACTCTCCGGTGGTTGGTTGCGCAAGGTGGCCCTGGCCCGCGCCCTGGCCAGCAATCCGGATCTGCTGCTGCTGGACGAGCCTACCAACCACCTGGACATCGGCACCATCGACTGGCTGGAGAATTTCCTCAAGGAATTCGGCGGTGCCATCGTCTTCATCAGCCACGACCGTGAATTCATTCATCGACTGGCCACCCGTATCGTCGACCTGGATCGCGGCCAGCTCACCTCCTGGCCCGGGGATTACGACAGTTACCTGTCGGGCAAGGAAGAGTCACTGCGGGTCGAAGCACTGCAAAATGCCGAGTTTGACAAGAAGCTGGCCCAGGAAGAGGCCTGGATCCGTCAAGGGATCAAGGCCCGGCGCACCCGTAATGAAGGTCGGGTGCGGGCCCTCAAGGATCTGCGGGTGGAGCGCTCGGCCCGTCGCGAGCAGATGGGCAAGGCCAACATCCAGCTGGATGATGCCCTGCGCTCCGGCAAGCTGGTGTTCGAAGGCACCGGTGTGGAGTTCCGCCTGGGCGAGCGGGTGCTGGTGAACCATTTTAGCCCGCTGGTGCAACGGGGCGACAAGATCGCCCTGGTGGGACCCAATGGCTGTGGCAAGACGACCCTCATCAAGCTGCTGTTGGGTGAGCTGCAACCCACCGCCGGTAAGCTGCGTTGCGGCACCAAGCTGGAGGTGGCCTATTTTGACCAGTATCGCCAGCAGCTCGACCCCGACAGGACCGTGATGGACAACCTGGCAGAAGGTCGCCAGGAGGTGGAGATCAACGGCCGCCGCCGCCATGTGCTGGGTTACCTGCAGGACTTCCTGTTTGAGCCCAAGCGCGCGCTGACGCCGGTGCGTGCCTTATCCGGTGGTGAGAAAAATCGACTCCTGCTGGCCCGGCTGTTTCTCAAACCCTGCAACCTGCTGATCCTGGACGAACCCACCAACGATCTGGATATTGAAACCCTGGAGCTGCTTGAAGAGCTGCTGGCGGAATATCAGGGCACCTTGCTGCTGGTCAGTCACGATCGGCGCTTCATCGATAATACCGTCAGCCATTGCTGGGTATTTGAGGGCGATGGAAAAATCAGTGAATATGTGGGCGGTTACAGCGATATTCCCCACGGTGGAACCGGCGGCAGCAGTGAACCGGCTCAGCCCACCAAGAAGGTGGAAGCAGTCGAGGTCACCCCAGCGGCGCGCAAGGGGCGCAAGCTGTCATATAAATTACAGTTAGAGTTAGATTCTTTACCAGCCAAGCTGGAACTATTGGAAAATAGCATTGCCCAATGGCAAGCCAGGATTAATGAGCCTGATTTCTTTAGTAAACCGGCCGAGGAGACGCAGTCTGTGCTAGATGCGTTGAGTCAGGCAGAGGCGGATCTTGAAGCGGCTTTTCTGCGATGGGAAGAGCTTGAAGCGTTGAAGAACGAGGAATGATCAGCAAATGAACAAAAAACAGACACTGGTGGCATTGGCAGTCCTGACCTCTTGTGCCGCACAGGCGCAGGATCCCTTCTTCACCATCGAAGAGGTGGTAAGCGCCAGCGACATCGCCGGTAATTTCGGTCCCTGGGCCAGGGCCATGAGTAAGGAAGACAAGACGGTGGCGGCCTTTGATGTCACCAACGACTGGTTCTCCTTTTTCAACATGGCGCCCATCGGCATGGATCTGGCGCATCGCATGGGCTACGAGCGTTACTGCAGTTCCGTGCTGGCTGACGATGTGTGTAACACCTATTGGAACAAGACAGACAACCGCGCCAAGCAATGGCGGCTGGATACCATCAGCTATGTGGCCCAGACCGAATCACTGGTCGATGGTAGCTCCACCAGCGAACAAGACGGCATCGTCACGACCATGGGCAACACCGCGGACGAGCGTGCCGGTTACACTGTGAGCGACAGCGCTACCAGCAACAACTACCACCCGCGTACCGCCTTCGTGACCCTCCCGGGGCTCGATCAGCTGAGTTTGCCGGCTGCCCATGAGTTCGATGGTGTGGGTGGCTTCTCCTCCGCCTACAGCCTGTTGCCCTTGGATAACGATCGTTACCTGGTGGGCGGCACTGCCAACACCAGCACCAAGGGGCCGGACTCTGCCCTGGCCACCTGCTATGACGGTGATACCGGCCAGTCAGAAGACTATCCGCTGTGTCCTGGCTTTAACACCCAAGCGACCTTCTGGCTGGTTGATGGAGATAACGGGGACTTCACCACGACCCAGGCGACTGCCTACTACAGCACCAACTCCTCCTTGCTGCAAACCGCCTCCGTAATGAGCATGGCCAAGGTGGGGGATGACTACTATGCCGTTGGTTACTCGTCTACCAAGGAGGCAGGCTCGGCCTCGACGTCGGGCCGCAATGTTGCCGTGGTCTGGCCCTTAACCTTGGCAGACGACACCCTGACCATCGGCAGCCTGACCAAGATACCGCTAAGCAAGAATGCACCCGGTGAAGGGGATGAGGTTCTGCGGCATACCTGGGCCGTGGCCATCAATGAGGATGGTTGGGTCATCGGCAACCAGAAGTACTCCTCGGTGAAGGGGCGCAACATCCCCATCGAGATGTTCGTCTATAACGTCACCACTGGGGAAACCGCCGACATTCCGTTTGAAAACAGCCCGAACCGGGGCAGTAATTCAGAGGCAGGCGGCCTGAATAACAATGGCCTGGTGGTGGGCTGGCGCGACGAGCGCAGCGAGACGGCTCCCGTCTATGAAGGCGCGCCGCGGATGCAGGAGGCCTTCTTGTACAACATCAATACGGGCAGCAGCTGGTATCTCAACGATCTGATCTGCGGCACCGACAATGACGGCGCCAATGCCTGTGTACAAAACGGCAAGTATTACTATCTGGCCTATGCCAATGCCATTGCCGATGATGGCACCATCGCCGCCACGGCTTATCGCTACGACAGCGAGACGGACTGGGAGAACCAGAACAATCCTACCACGGTCACGGTGAGGTTGACGCCAAATGAATCGTTCGATACCGACGGGGACGTTCCGGACTCCGCCGTGGTCACCAACCAACTTCCCAGTACCGATCTGGGTGAGAACGATGGGGGTGGTGCCTTGGGATTGGGGCTGCTGGCAGGCTTGCTCGGTGTGGGTCTCATTCGCAGACGCAAAAGCTCAAAATAAATGTCATGGCAAATTAATACGTTAGTCATGATGTATCGATAGGGATCTCAATTCCTGGCCAATGGCCATTGCCTTTGATGACTCACTGGGCTTATTACTAAAGACGGCAGTTGCGCAGACTGTCGTCTTTTTTTTCGGCAACAGAGGGTAATAGTGATGAAGAGACAGAAACGTGATCGTTTGGAAAGAGCTCGCGCACGTGGATATCAAGCAGGTCTCAGTGGTCGCTCGAAAGAGGGATGCCCTTACCAGAGTATGGACGCCAGAGGATACTGGCTCGGTGGCTGGCGAGATGCGGTCGATGATCGCACCGTTGGCCTGATGGCAAAATAAGTCGTATCAACGGATCAAAACAAAAAGCGCCCATCGGGGCGCTTTTTGTATGAGAGAAGGCTTAAAAACTGGTGGTGTCCTGGAACAGGCCCACTTTCAGGTCGGTGGCGCTGTAGATGGGGCGACCATCCACTTCCACCACGCCATCGGCGATCCCCATGATCAGCTTGCGCATGATGACCCGCTTCATGGTGATCTTGTAGGTGACCTTCTTGGCGGTAGGCAGGATCTGGCCGGTGAACTTCACTTCCCCTACACCCAGGGCACGGCCCTTACCGGGGCCACCCTTCCAGCCGAGGAAGAAGCCCACCAGTTGCCACATGGCATCCAGCCCGAGGCAGCCCGGCATCACAGGATCGCCGGGAAAATGGCAATCGAAGAACCAGAGGTCCGGCGTGATATCCAGCTCGGCCAGGATCTCGCCCTTGCCAAACTCGCCGCCGTCATCGGTGATCCGCACGATGCGATCCATCATCAGCATGTTGGGTGCCGGCAGCTGGCTGTTGCCTTCACCAAACAGTTGACCCTGGCTGCAGGCCAGCAGATCGTCGCGTGTGAAATGATTGACACCTCGTTCGCACAACGACGGGTTGGCGGTTACCTTCTGTTGTTCTGACACCTTCATAATCCTTCTCGTTTATCGCTGGCGCTAATTTAGCGTACAGGTGTTCGCTAAACAACTCCGATCACTTCAGCAAGCGGCGCAGCAGACTGCCAAACAAGCCGAGTTGCCCACTCGGCGGGCCACTCAATTCATCCAGTCGCAGCTGGATGCGGCCAAACAGGCTCTGCTCATCGTCCAGGTCACCGGCTACGCATCCGGTGAGCAGCTCCACCGCCTCGGTGACATGCTTAACGGCGTAGATATGAAAGCGCCCCTCGGCAACAGCCTGACGCACCTCGTCGGAGAGTATGAGCTGTAATTGGTTTGATGCCGGGATCAGCACGCCTTGCTCTCCGGTCAAGCCCTGGATGCTGCACACGCGGAAGAAACCCTCGATCTTTTCATTCAACCCACCAACGGGTTGCACATTACCAAACTGATCCACCGCGCCCGTTACCGCATAGCACTGGCGAATGGGCTGTAGCGCCAGGGCGGAAAGCAGCGCGCACAGACCGGTGAGGGCGGCACTGTCGCCATCAATCTCGTGATAAGACTGCTCGAAGACCAGATTCGCCGACAGGGGCGAGGGATTTTCGGCGCCAAACTGGGTGGAGAGGTAGCCGTGAATGATCATCATGGCCTTGGCGTGGATATGCCCGGCTAGTTCGGCCTTGCGTTCGATATCGGCTACGTCACCATCACCCATGTGGACGGTGGCGGTGAGACGCACTGGCTCCCCGAAGTCGTAGGGGTGGCCCATGATTTGAATGACCGACAAGCCATTGATCTGGCCCACCACCTCACCGCGGGTCTGCAACATGATCTGGCCATCGACTATGCCCTGATCCGATTGTTCCACCACATAGTTCAGTCGGTACTCCTGCTCGGTGAGGGCCGTCTGTATGTGGTCTCCGGTCAGGCAGTGAGCCTGTTCTTCTTTGGCAATACAGGCAGCCAGCTGCAACAGACCGGCCAAGGGCGGCTCCTCAATGGAGAGCAGCTGCTGGTGTTCACAGAGGCGACAGGCAAACCGCGCCACCGCCAGCATGGCCGATTGATCCAGATCCGCGATGCCCAATCGATCGCACAAGCCGCGCAGCATGCCTAGGAACAGTGGGAAGTCTTCCTGCACGGACAGTTCGCTCACCAGATCCGTGCGCAGAAATACCCGCTCGGCCATGTCCGGATCCAGGGCGGCAAACTCGGCGATGTGGAGCGTGTTGCCCACCAGGATCAGGCGCAGCTGCAGTGGGGATGCCTCGGGTTGGAACAGCGGTGTCAACCCTTGGCTCTCCTTACTGGGTACCCAATCCAGGAAGCCTGTCTCCAGCGCATTGCGCAATTTGAACCAGAGATCCGGATCTGCCAGCAGCTCCTCCAGGGGCAGTATGAGGAAGCCCCCGTTTGCCTCCCGTACCAGACCCGGCTCCAACAAATGATGGTGACTGAAGACGGAGCCTTGTTCGGTCTGGTAGTTGACGGCGCCGAACAGGCTCTCCCAGCTGAGATCGCGCCCGTAGATCAGCGGGACATTGTCACTGGCATGATGGATGAGCAGGTTGATCAACACGGGATGGGTGAAGGTACCATCCATCGCCACATGGGCCGACAGCAATGACAAGTAATCGGCAATCTTCTCGTCCTGATCCTGTTTGCGCAGGATCCGCTGTACCACCTCTTCGGCATCCAGGTGCAGCTGCAACCGACGCAGCAGATCGGCCACCAGCTCACAAAACTCAATGCCACTACCCGGTTTGAGCTTGAGCCAGATGGGCTTGGCCGGATTACGCAGGTTCTCGGCATAACACAGATCGAAGCAGTGGCGATTGTCTACCGCACTGTCATCGATCAAGTTCATCAGTAACTGTTCATAATCGGCACCGGGGAACCCGCCCAACAGCATGACATTGCACCGTCGATCCAGCTGGGCCAACCGTGCAACAGCCGAAGCCGTTCTGGGCTGCGTATCGGCAAAAGAAAGTGGAGACAGCTCACTTAAACGGTCACAGGGCAGGGGAGGGAAGCTCGGGCTTAGCTGTTCTGGTTTTAATTCAATCACTTGTGAATAATGTCATGACGATGGAAAAGATGTGCGCAGTATAACGCATCTACTCGGCCAGCCCTACGGGACTGTGCAGAAAAGCCACTGAGGTGCAGTCGAGGTTAAAATGTAATGAAATTACATAAACAAACGCCATGGCCTTGTCCCAAGCCATAAAAGCAGCACATTTAATGCGGGTTAGCCCAGGCAATCGGCGCCTAGCGGAACCCTATGAAAATAAAATCCGTAATAGAGTTACAAAACGCTGGACAAATATGTGAGCCAGATCAACAATGGCGTCGTTGTAAGCACTGTGCGAGTGTGAGCAACCGTGAAAGTAGTGCAGGGATTTGCCACGCATGGAGGTGTTTATGAATTGTCATGACCTGAAAGTTCTGGCCCGCCAGCAAAGCCAGCTAGGCAAGGCTGAGCGTCTGTTGCAGCGCGCGTTTGGACGTTGCCATGGGCATTTTCGACATGCCTACTTTGACTGAGCTTTTGTAGTGTTGCGTTCTTCGTTTATTGCGTTCGTAATCTGCGCCGTTGGGTTCACCCCGGGCGGTGCGATTCGTCAGACCTTTTGAATTTGTCAGTTTAGGGTAGCCATTGGCTACCTTTTTTTATGCCTAAACAAACCCTTAGCCCTCTCGCGCCCGCCTGATAAACCGGGTACTGTTACTGTTTTTGTGCGTCTTGCTGTGAATTAGGATGTGATCAATGGAGTTGAGCATCACCACCCTGGGGTTGTTGTCATTGTGTGGCTTGGCCGCCGGGTTTCTCGATGCCATCGCCGGCGGCGGCGGCCTGTTGACCCTGCCGGCCTTGCTGGCTGCCGGGCTACCGCCGGCTCAGGCGCTGGGCACCAATAAGCTGCAAAGCTCCTTCGGTAGCTGTTCCGCCTCCTGGTATTTTGCCCGCCGTGGCTATATCGACTTTCGCCAGATGCGCTTGGCCATTGCCCTGACATTCTGTGGCAGTGCCTGCGGTACCCTGTTGGTACAACAGCTGGATGCCAGCTTCCTCTCCGCCATCATTCCGTTTTTGCTGATTGGTTTTGCCCTTTATTTTATTTTCAGTCCTCGGGTCGGCGACGAGGACAACCAACGCCGCTTAGGTCCTGTCGCCTTTGCGCTGGGGCTGGCCATGCCGGTGGGTTTCTACGATGGTTTTTTTGGCCCGGGTACGGGCTCCTTCTTTGCGGTTGGTTTTATCGCCCTGGCTGGCTTCAACATGGCCAAGGCGACGGCCCACAGCAAACTGCTCAACGCCACCTCCAACCTGGCCGCGCTGCTCTTCTTTGCCTTGGGCGGCAAGCTGGTCTGGCAGGTGGGTTTGTGCATGGCCTTAGGGCAGATGGTGGGCGCCAGGTTGGGCTCGCGGCTGGTGGTGAGACAGGGGGCCCGGCTGATCCGACCGCTGATTGTGCTAACCTCCCTGGTGATGTCCGGAAAATTACTCTGGCAATATTGGGCTGCTTAGCCAAAATTCACTGTTTTGTCATCTTGGCGTGCCAAGCTTGCCTGGCCTCCCGCGTGGGAGACTCAATGAGCAGGAGCACGCCCATGAAACAGAAACGACGCCAACTTCGACATCGCCATCTGTGGTTCAGCCTCTGGCAATACGAAGCACAGCCCGACGCAGAGACCGTCTCTACCCTCAGCAAGATCAGCGCTCGCTAATTCCACTCACGCCGCTGGTGTTCGATCGCGGCATTTGTCAACATGAAAGAAAAGGTTGGCAAAGCCATGTATCTAGAACGTATTGAAATCCGGGGCTTTCGCGGTATCAACCGCCTCTCCCTCCGCCTTGATCAGGTGACCGCCCTCATAGGTGAAAACACCTGGGGTAAGACCAGCCTGATGCGGGCACTCTGGTGTCTGCTTGGGCAGGATGAAGTGCCCTACCAGTTTGTGCCGGAGGACTTTCACCGCCCCGAAGATCCCGAGCTCGCTGCGGCCGTCCATCTGCAGATAGTGTTGAGCTTTCGCGAGCACAGGCCGGAGATGAGCCAGCACTCCAGCCGGTTGGCCCGCTTGGCCGCCGTCTGGGTCAAGCATAAGGATCAACTCCACCGCATTCACTATCGTGCCGCGGCCGATCTGCAAGCCGATGGCAGTGTCCTGTCCGAACATGGTTTCTTGGATGGTAACGGCCAGCCGCTGCAGCCGGATAATCCCTTGCATCTCATTCAGCTGCTGATGCTGATGAACCCGGTCTTGCGCCTGCGCGACAGTCGCAGCAACCGCAGCAATAGCATGCTGGCGGAGGTATGGCAGCAGCGCCTGATGGCGTTGGCCGACTCGCTGGCCGAGGATCCGCAACCCCTGCCGCGCGACGAACTCAGGCAAGGATTCGAATCTGTCTGCCAGCTGATCTCCCACTATTTCAGCAGTGTGCCGCCGATCCGCCCGCGGCCCCGCAGCCAGCGGGAGATCGTCATGCGACCCGCCTCCTTGCAGGGACTGGGTAACCTGACCGACCTGGCGCGTTGCCAGGATAATCAGGTGATGCAGCTGGCCCTCTCCGGCATCGCCGGCGCCATGTTGGCAGCCCGCGGCGACAGACAGATCGAGGTGGGCGCACGGCCCATCCTGATCCTGGAAGACCCCGAGAGTCGTCTGCACCCCACCATGCTGGCACTGGCCTGGGGCTTACTGGAACAGCTACCGGGGCAAAAAATTCTCACCACCAATTCGGGAGATCTGCTCACCAGCCTGCCCTTGAGCCAGATCCGTCGGCTGGTGCGGCAACAGTCGGAAACCCTGTGCTATCAGATACAGGACCATCATTTCAGCGCCGATGATCTGCGCCGGATTGCCTTCCATGTGCGGATCAACCGGCCCATGTCCCTGTTTGCCCGCTGCTGGCTGTTGGTGGAGGGGGAAACCGAGATCTGGCTACTGGCGGAGTTGGCCAGCATCTGCGGTTACAGCCTGCGGGCCGAAGGGGTTCGGATCATCGAATACGCCCAGTGTGGTTATGCACCCTTGATCAAGGTGGCCAATCAGCTGGGCATAGAGTGGCATCTGCTGGCCGATGGGGATGAGGCGGGCGCCAAGTACATCACAGGGGCAAGGTCTCTGCTGCATGGGGACAGGGAGCGGGAGCGGCTGACGGGACTGCATGAGCGGGATATAGAGCATTTCTTGTTTATGAACGGCTTCGAATCGGTATTCCGCCGGGAGGCGAAAATCGGGCCCAGACAGAGCTGCTCACCCCACAAGATCATCGATAAGGCCATTCGTCAGCGCAGCAAGCCCGGCCTGGCCCTGGCGGTGGTCGAGGAGGCGGAGAGTCTGGGGCCGGAGAGCATACCGCCACTGCTACGACAGATGTTCGCCCGTATCGTCGCCCTGGCGCGAGGCCAGGGCTGACAAGTCGACTCATGCTTCAAACGGCAGCTGGCCACAGACAAACAGGCACAGGGAGCGGGCGTCGGCCCGATAGCTCTTGGCCTGCAGGGGCAGGGGGTCGCCCATGGGAATGATATCCATGGGGCTGGGCTGAGCTGTGTCTATGATGCGCTGCCAGTGCCCCTCAATCCCCATGGGCGGCAGGGGCAGGTTGAACAGCAAGGGTTCCCAGTAGGCATTGAAGATGACGTAAATGGCCATCTTGTGCTCCAGGGAGATGGCTGAAAATGCCAGGGCATGGGAGTGTTCTCCCCAGTCCGGGCTATGGGCCTGCACCCCGTGCCAACAGATCTCGGCCCGGTGCAAAATCTCGGCGAGAGACACAGGCAGGGCATCCTGGCGGTCATGGTGGAACAAAAACCTGCGATAGCGGATGAGTTCTGTGGTGTAGCGCAGCATGTCGAAGGAGAGGGGGCCCCACTCCCAGTTCATCCAGCTGATGGGATTGTTTTGGCAGTAGGCATTGTTATTGCCCTGCTGTGTGCGCAGCACCTCATCCCCCATCAGCAACATGGGGGTGCCGATGGAGAGCAGGGTGCAGGTTAGCAGATTCTTGCATTGCCGAAGTCGCAGACCATTTAGGCTTGGATCCTGAGTAGGGCCTTCGGCGCCATGGTTCCAGCTGTAGTTGTCGTTTTGACCATCCCGGTTGTGCTCACCGTTGGCCAGATTGTGCTTCTGGTTGTAACTCACCAGATCCCAGAGGGTGAAGCCGTCATGGCAGGTGACGAAGTTGATGCTCTTTTCCGGATCGGCGTGATTGTACTGGTAGATATCCGGACTGCCGCTGATGCGGTGAGCAAAGTTGCGTACCGTGTTGTTTTCGCCTTTCACAAAGCGCCGCACATCATCGCGAAACTGGCCATTCCACTCCCGCCAACGGGAGCCCGCCAGCGATCCTACCTGATACAGGCCACCGGCATCCCAGGCTTCGGCGATCAGCTTGCAGTTGGCCAGTACGGGATCGGTATCGATGGCCAGCAGGGTCGGGGGGTTGACCTGAGGGTTGCCCGCCTCGTCGCGTGAGAGGATGGAGGCCAGATCGAAGCGAAAGCCGTCCACATGCAGGTGCTCGCGCCAGTAGCGCAGGCTGTCGATGATGAGACGTTTCGTGACCGGATGCGAGCCGTTTAAGGTGTTGCCGCAGCCGGAATAGTTGGTGGAGCGACGATGCAGGGGATCGAGAATGTAATAGGCCTCATGATCGATGCCGCGAAAGCAGATCAGCGGTCCATTGTCGTCCCCTTCGGCGGTGTGGTTGTAGACCACATCCAGTATCACCTCGATACCGGCCTTGTGCAGCGCCTTGACCATGTCACGGAACTCGTTGATGGCTGCCTTGCGCCCGCTGTGACTGGCATAGCCAGTGTGGGGGGCAAAGAAGGAGAGCGGGCTGTAGCCCCAATAGTTGTCCAGCCCATGGGGCGCATCCTGCGGGTCGAACTGGAACACCGGCAGCAGCTCCACGGCGGTGATCCCCAGTTCCTTGAGATAGGGGATCTTGTCGACGACACCGGCATAGGTACCGCGATGGCTTGGGGCGACGCCGGCGCTGGCATCCCGTGTGAAGCCGCCGACGTGCAGTTCATAGATGATGGAGCGGGAGAGGGGGTGTTCGGGGGCCTCGTCATCCTCCCAGTCGTAATCCTCCAGGCTCACCACCACACTCTTGGCACATTGGGCGGTATTGCTGCCCGGTCGACTGGCCGCCCAGCGATCGTATTGATGACCCAGCACCACTTCCCGGCCGTAGGGGTCCAGCAAGACCTTTTCCGGATCAAAGCAGGTGCCCTCATAGGGGCGCCAGGGGCCATTGATCCGCCAGCCATAGATCTGGCCATCACCTATCTCCGCCACATGGATATGCCAGTAGTAGGCGGTCCGATTGATACGGGGATTGAGGGGGATCACCACGGGATTGGCATCATCAGCATGCTTGAACAGCAGCAGCTCCACCTCACTGGCCAAGCGTGCCCAGAGGGCGAAATTGACGCCGTTATTATCCAGGGTGGCTCCCAACTGATTACAGTGGCCGCGCGAACATTTCATTGCACTCTCTCCTTGGCCTGCCGGGCTTATCAGCAAGTGTAGTCGGCACAACGGTGAGAGCCGGCCGCCAAGCCGCTCAGGTGAAAAAAACGCCACATTAGTCAATATTTCGGCAATTAATGCTAAATTGGTGCGATTTTCCAAATAGTTATTGCAATAGAAAGTCAGATGACTAGAATGCACAGCATCAGACGCGGGGTGGAGCAGCATGGTAGCTCGTCGGGCTCATAACCCGAAGGTCGTAGGTTCAAATCCTGCCCCCGCAACCAAATAAGACAAGGCCTCCCATCGGGAGGCCTTGTTGTTTTTGCCGTCCAGACGTCAGGCTGCCGGGCCAAACAACAGCCGAGCCACCTCCTTGTATTGACGGGCAAAGTGGAAGGTCAGCCCTTCCTTGACGTAATCCGGCAGCTCCTCCACGTCACCCCGATTGGCTTCCGGCACTATGATCTGGTGGATACCCTGGCGCTTGGCCGCAATCGCCTTCTCCCGCACACCACCGATGGGCAGCACATGGCCCGTCAGGGTCAGCTCGCCTGTCATGGCAAAGTCCTTGTTGGGTGCCTTGCCCAAGGCCAGCGACAGCAGACTGCTGGCCATGGTGATGCCGGCACTGGGGCCATCCTTGGGGGTGGCCCCTTCCGGCACATGCAGGTGCACGAAGGCCTGCTCGAAGAAACGGCTGTCGGCGCCCAACTCCTTGAGGTTGGCATTGACGAAGCTGTAGGCGATTTCCGCCGACTCCTTCATCACGTCGCCCAGCTGACCGGTGAGCTTGAAGCCGCGACTCTGCTGATGCACCACGCTGGACTCCACCGGCAGGGTGGCGCCGCCTAAGGAGGTCCAGGCCAGGCCGGTGATGATCCCCACACCACTCAAGGCCTTCTCCTTGCGAAACAGGGGCGCGCCCAACAGCTCGGGAATGTCCGCCGCCTTGAGCCTGAGACTGAGGCCTGGTTCGTCCAGCAGGCGGACCACCGACTTGCGGATGAGCTTGGCGATCTGCTTCTCCAGATTGCGCACACCCGCCTCCCGGGCGTAACCCTCGGTCAGCAGGCGCAGCGCCCCTTCACTGATCTTGAGTCGCTCTTTATCGACCCCGGCCCGCTCCAGCTGGCGCGGCCACAGATGATGGCGGGCGATGGCCAGCTTCTCCTGGGCCAGATAACCGGACAGCCGGATCACATCCATGCGATCCAGCAAGGGCGCCGGGATGGAGTCCAGGGTATTGGCGGTACAGATGAACAGGCACTTGGAGAGATCGAGTCGCAGGTCCAGATAATGGTCGAGGAAGTTGACGTTCTGCTCGGGATCCAGCGTCTCCAGCAGGGCCGAAGCCGGATCCCCCTGATGGCTCACCCCCAGCTTGTCGATCTCGTCCAGCATGATGAGGGGGTTCATCACCTTGCACTCCTTCAAGGCATGCACCAGCTTGCCGGGCAGGGCACCGATATAGGTGCGTCTGTGGCCCTTGATCTCAGCTTCGTCCCGCATGCCGCCCACGCTGAAGCGGTAGAAGGGACGCCCCATGGCGGCGGCGATGGATCGACCGATGGAGGTCTTGCCCACCCCCGGGGGGCCGATCAGCAGCATGATGGCGCCGCTGACATCCTTCTTGAAGGCCCCCACCGCCAGAAACTCGATGATCCTGTCCTTCACATCCGCCAGGCCGTCATGGTCCCGATCCAGGATGCGTCTGGCGCGTTTCAGATCGATCTTGTCCTGATGGTACTGGCCCCAAGGTACCTGAGTGACCCATTCCAGATAGTTGCGCGTCACCGCATACTCGGGGGAGCCGCTTTCCAGGATCTTCAGCTTGTTCAGCTCCTCGTTCACCCTGGCGTTCACCTCGTCGGGTACCGTCAGGGCCGCCAGCCGGTTGCGGAACATCTCCATCTCGGCGGTCTTGTCATCCTTTTGCAGTCCCAACTCCTTTTGGATCACCTTGAGTTGCTCGTGCAAGAAGAACTCCCGTTGACGGTCGTTGATGCTGCGATTGACCTCGTCGCGGATCTTGTTCTGCAGCTGGGCCACCTCTATCTCTTTTTTCAGCAGCGCCAGCACCTTGGTCAGCCGTGGCAGCAGGGCAGGGGTATCGAGTATCTCCTGCAGCTCTTCACCCTTGGCCGTGGTGATGGCGGCGCCGCAGTCGGCCAGGGGCGAGGGATCGTTGGGATTGAAGCGGTTGAGATACTGCTTGAGCTCCTCGCTGTAGAGAGGATTGATGGGCAGCAGCTCCTTGATGGCGGTGATCACCGCCATGGCATAGGCCTTCACCTCGGTCTCACTTCCCGCCGGAACCTCGGACTCCAGATAGTCCACCTCCACCAGATACGGTGGCTTCTTGCTGAGCCAGTTGCGAATGGCCACCCGCTGTATTCCCTCGGCGACAAACTGGATCTGATCGCCATCTGTGCTGGCCTGCAGGATGCGCACCACACAGCCGGTGCGCGGCATGATGTCATACAGGGGATGTTGGGCATCCGCCTCCTCGTCCACCCGGAACAGGGCCACCATCTTGTGGGCGGTCTTCGCCACCCGCTCCAGGGTCTTGGCCCAGGGATCGGCTTGTATCTGGACCGGCAAAATTTGCGCCGGCAGGAAGGGCCGCCCATAGACGGGAATGATATGTAGCTGGCTGGGACGCTCCTGTCCCGGCAAAATCAGACCTGTGACTTCACCCTCTACCGGGGTGCTTTCATCATGTGGATCACGCATCAGGGTACCCCCATAAAGCTGTCGACAATTTATGAAAAGGACATTGAAATAGATGGGGATAGGCGCGGGCCAATACAAGGCGTTTCATATCGGCAGCTTGATGATGACCCAGGCTATCGCTGCCCTTAAAGCTTAAGTCACCCCAGGTTTATGAGGCCAACTTTATGAATACTCGACGTTATTTTTTGATGACTCTGGCAACGCTGAGCCTGGGGGCCCAGGCTGCCGAGGGCTTTGGGGGCAAGGAATATCTGCTGTGGCAGGATCCGCCGTTTGTCAGCTCGCTGCCGGCACGCTGTGACGGGCTGGGGCAAAGCGCCGATGGCCGAAGCCTGACCATGGTGCCGGTGCACTTTGCGGTGGACCGAAGCGAGTTGGATGCGGCGGCCAGAGCGACTCTGGACTGCGTGGCCCAGGCGGCCATCGGCCAGGACTACCGGCTACAGATCACGGGGCACACCGACAGCAGCGCCTCGGAAGGCTACAACCTGAGACTGGGCGGCACTCGAGCCCAGGCGGTGGCCTATTACCTGATTGGCAAGGGAGTGGATCCCGGCAGCCTCACGCTGGAGTCCGCCGGGGAGACCCAACCGGCCGCCAACAACAACAGTACCTATGGTCGCCAACTCAACCGCCGGGTGGCGCTGATCACCCTCAGCCAGTAATCTCGGCCGGCGGCTGCAGGGCCGCCACAAACAGCGCCTCCAGCAGGGAGACCCCCTTGACCATGGCCGTTTCGTCAAAGTCGAAGCCATGATGATGGTGCCCGGCTGCCAGATCGGCACCGATCACCAGATACGCCGCTTCCCCACCGCGTTTTTGTACCCGCTCCAGCATGTAGCCGGCATCGTCACTGGCGCCAAAGGGGCGGCTGTGGATGACATGAAAACCCAGCCGGTCGGCGCTGAGGGTGACACTGTGCACCAGCCGCGGGCTGTTCTCGATGGAGATGGCTTCGCCTTGCTTACGAATGCGAAAGTCCACCCCGTAACTGCGGGCGCAGCCATCGACGATCTGCTGTACCCGGCTGAACATGTAGTCGTTGAGTTCGGCGCTGGCGCCGCGGGTTTCGCCTTCCAGCAGAGCGAAGCTGGGGATGACATTGCGCTCGGCGCCGGCGTTCAGGGTGCCGATGTTGAGCCGTGTCAGGCCATCCCGGTGGCGGGGGATCCCCAGCATCTGACTCACCGCCTGGCAGGCGGCCGCCAGGGCATTGGCGCCGGCATTGGGTTCCAGCCCGGCATGGGCCGGGGTGCCGTGAAACTCCACATCAAACTTGGTAGAGCTCAAAAAGCCGGTGGGGGAGACCACTAGCTCGCCGCTGGCGGCGTGGAT
Source organism: Pseudaeromonas paramecii (assembly GCF_039540575.1). Taxonomy (NCBI): domain Bacteria; kingdom Pseudomonadati; phylum Pseudomonadota; class Gammaproteobacteria; order Aeromonadales; family Aeromonadaceae; genus Pseudaeromonas; species Pseudaeromonas paramecii. Next base: position 228,293 of record NZ_BAABFC010000001.1, on the reverse strand, counting down.
CCCCAGGTGGATGGCATAGAGGATATCCACATCATCCACCTGGCCGCCCTGGGCCATGGCCTTGCCGCCCCGGCAGCCTTCCTCGGCCGGTTGGAAGAACAGCTTGATCTTGCCGCACAGTCGCTCGTGTTGCTGTGCCAGCAACTGCCCCAGCACCAGCCCCATGGCGGCATGGCCGTCATGGCCACAGGCGTGCATGCACTGAGCGTTGACCGAGGCAAAGCCCTGCTGATCCGGCTGGTGTTGTGCCCCCTGGCTCTCCTGCACCTTGACCGCATCCAGATCCACCCGCAGCGCCACGCAAGGTCCCGGCCGGCCGGTATCCAGCACGGCCATGAGACCGGTCAGGCTGGAGGCCTCCAGCCAGGCTTGCGGTGCCCCCTGGGCGGCGGCGCGGGCCTTCTCCTTGGGCTCATCGATTTGCCGGCCCATGACGGCAGCGGCGGAGAGCACCTGATCCCCCAGCAAGATCTGGTAACCACAGGCCGACAGCTCGGCAGCAATCAGGCTGGTGGTGCGGTATTCGCACCAGCCGGGTTCGGGGTATTGATGAAAATCGCGACGCCAGCGGCGCAGTTGCTCAAGCATGGTGGATTCCTTGTGGGCGGCCATCTCAGGCCATCAACTGTGCCCGACAGTCTAAGAGCTGCCAGGGTGCAAGACAAGTCACACCCAGGCGTCGTATCTACATAAATTACTGATAAAACAGAAGGTTAATTGCAACTGGCCCGGCCAGTTACAACCCCTTGTGACGGGCGCTCTCATAGCGCTCGGTACGGGAGGCCGTGATGTAGCGGGAGGTGATGCCAATATCCTGGTGCCCGGCATCGGCCATCACATGATGCAGCGCCCGGCCTTTCTCCAGATCGGCACTGATCCCGGTGTGGCGCAGAGAATGCACCGTCATGGTTCGCAACTCGTCGGCATCCTGGGTACGACCGTCCTGCATCAGGCGCTCCGCCGTGGCCTGATAGACCCGCTCCACCTCCTCGCGAATGGCATTGATGCCGAGGTTGGCATTGAGATTCTGGCTATCTCGACCGTGCTGGGCGGGTTTGTGGCGCACCAGCAGCGGGATCTGCTCATTGGGGGATGGCAGCTCGGGCAGGCCAAGAAATCGACGATAACGGGTCAGGGCGGCCAGCAAGGCGTCACTGACCGCCACGGTTCTGGCCTTGCCGTTCTTGGATTGTGGAATGAAGAAGCCCCAGGTCTCGTTGTGTTTGTCGCGCCGGATCTGTGACATCACAGGCGCATAGCCAGGGCGCGCCGAGATCTCCGAGATACGCGCATAGGTGGAGAACAGCAGTATCACCAGAAAGCGGGTGCGCTCGTGACGGGCGGGATCGGCCGCGGCCAGCTCGTCCAGGGTGGACAGCAGATAGCTCAGCTGCAGCGGGCTCAGGGCCTTGATCGCCTCATCCTGCTCGCCATGCAGCGGGTTCTCCTTGAGGCGCCCGCGGCGCATGGCCAGGGCCGCCGGATTGCGATCGCAATACTCTTCATCGTTGAGGAACTGGTAATAGGAGGAGAGCACCGCCAGCTGGTTCTTGGTGGCCGAGGCCTTGCGTTGATAGGCCTGGGCGCCGGCCGGCAGCTGACTTTGCTTGGGGGAACGATTGACGAAAGGGCGCCACAAGGGATTGGGCACCCGCAACCCGAGCCCCTTGTCGGTGAGAAAATGCGGCCGCTGGGCGTTGCCGATGAGGGGCAGGGGAGGTTGATGGCACCACTGAATGAATTGATTCATATGCCGGCGGGTCACATCCGCCAGGCGCAGCCCCTGCAGATCCCAGCACCAGATGAGGAAGGTGGTGATCTCCGAGCGGGCGGTCTTGAAGTTGTTGGCATTGCTCTGCAACTCGCACAGGTAATCCAGGGTCAGTTCATAGAGCAGGGCGGCATCGTCCACCCGGGTGGCGGTGAGGTGGCTGACATGGGCGTTGATAAAGCTGTTGGCCTCATGCAGCAAGTTCAGTGACTCGAAGTACGGCAAATAGGGTGGCAGAGAAATATCGTTGTTATTCATGAAGATAAAAAAATGATTGCCGGTGCGGCATCTTAGGCCGGCCCAAGTACAGCTTCAAGTCCGACTTTCCTATAAGTCGGAGTTGGCAATGGGCTGCCCGCCGCCTTGCAGGGCACCTTAATTTTCGCCTTGCCGACACCGCTCATTTTCGACCAAATCAACCAGATACCGCATGACCATTGCGGTCGGCTAATAGCACCTTGGCCGCCATCTATCTCCAGACCCAGCGCTAAGCCGCCTGGCTAATCACCTTAAACCCGCCAGATGGCGCACGATATTAGCGCACTGCGTCAGCCAGGCCGAGCGCACGGCACAAGGTGCGTCAGCACGCCAATCCCGAACAACGGCAGCAATCAGCAAGATGCCCAGCGGCTGCGTTGCTGGACGAGTCGGCGTGTTTGAATTGGCCGCATGGGTAAGCGTGGATGTGCACATGCCATGCGTGATGTCGTAAAACACGCGCAATGCACAAACGCACAAACGCACAAACGCACAAACGAAGATAACCCAGCCGCCGGCTCAAGCCAGCGCCACCTGGGGTATACTCGGTTGCTTGTTGTATTGTCTCAGCTCGCATAATGCGAGATTAGGTTAAATCCCAACCGAGTAAAGACTCAGATTAAGCTCCCGCTCTTTGCGGGAGTTTATCTATGGACAGAAGCAAAGTGACCGAAAACTACATTTTCCGTTGGTTTCGGTGCGGTTTGAGTCTCGAAAAAACTTGCGAATTATGTGACGTAAGTCAAAAAACAGTAGAAGGCTGGGACAAGGGAAAACCGATACCCGGACACCACCGCCGGTTAATGGCGTTATACGGTGGCCAGGAACTGGGGCACCATCACCGCGATTGGAACGGTTGGAAGATCCGGGGGAACTGGTTAATCACGCCCTACGGAGAACGAGTAACACCGCAACAGATCATGTGGCTGGCCGCCGGCTATGCCCATGCAGTGATACGACTCGACCGGCCGCACAGACGACACAAGAAGAAAGGGGCCTAGGCCCCTTTTGTTGAATAACACAACACTAATCAAAAGAAGGAGGCGATAATTCAGGCTGGTATGCCCACGCAAACATACCAAACTCATAAGGCCCTAAGCACAAAAGCGACTTCAGATACCAATCAGAGTTGATATAAAAACGGCAATAAGGATCTCCATCTTTGAAACGACACCAAACGACCAGTTGACGACCAACATCAGGCAAGAAAGATGTAGGGTGCCAATCCAAAGCAAAACCAAACGAAGATTGGGCAGGAAGAACGCCAGTACGATAAGCTGAAATGAAATCCCTAACAGCATCCAAACAGCCTACAGGAACCCGAACAGCCACCGTTTCCTCAGCCTTTGGCCGACCTGCACCAACTCGAGCACCACCACGCATAAGCCTCCCCTTTGATTTGCGTTAACTGATTTCAAATTAGCACCCGGATTGAAATCTGTAAACATAAATCAAAGGGGCCTAAGCCCCTTAATCGCATACCTGCAACATCCGCTCTTTGACCTTCTGATCTCCCGTCTGGGAGAACTGCAAGACCAAGTTACTGCACTCACGCTCCCGCTTCACATCCGGAGGCGTGGCCGACGGCGCTATGGTGGCCACCGGCTTTTGCTGGGCCTGCTGCAAGCGATATTGGAGATTGTCACGCTGCTGACGCAGCTGGTTAAGCTCCAGCTGCAAAGCCGACTGATCCAACGACTTCCCCAACCGATAATCCTGATACTGAACCCACGCTTGGAAAGCCAACCAGGACACAAGCAAAAAGACCGGGGTAAAACCAAGAGCAAACCAAAAACCACGAGACACAAAATCTATCCCTGACTCGAACGCAACACCTTTTGACCGCATAGTCACCTCCTTGTCCCGAGACAGTACCACAGGAGTCCCAGCCGGGCAGCTGTGAATTTCACCCCGTATTACTATACGGGGTGGAGGCGGCCACCTCGAACGCCGCTCTTCTGGCAATACGACCCACAGAGCCCTGCAGGATGACGCCAAGAGCCGTTTATAGGAGGGGGGAGGGTGGCGGCATAGGTAATGGAGAGGTGCGGGCCAGGAACGCCCTAGAACTAGCAGAAATGGTGATTGGCCCTAGTAACGGCCCGGACGAGGGCGCCGGGCCTTCAATGTGGGGCAAAGCCCCACATCAAGCTCACGCAGCTGATTGACTTGCGACCGGCGTCTCAGCCCCGCCAGTGTCGCCTGCGGCTGCCTCTGGCGTGTCTGTGCCGCCTGTCGCTGTGTAATCATGGCCATCGGCAGGATTTGGGTTGTATTCCAATGGTTCCCAACTGACCTGGGTGGTGTTGCCCTTAGGGTCTACCAACACGGCCAAGTCGTTGTTAGGCAAGTTGACCCGGTAACCTAGCACTTCCAGATCCTCAGCATGCAAAAACACCCAGCGGCCTGACATCAGTGACTTGAAAATCACCACACCGCTAAAGCGGCCCTTATCATCACGCTGGCCACTGACCCCCACTAGGTAAATGTCATGGGCATAGCGAGGCATCACAAAGCCGTCTGATGGCAGCTCAGGAGCCTGGGGAGCAACCGGAGCACCAGGGCGAGCCTGTGGAGGATTGGACAACTGGACAACCGGGTCATCATGCACAAGCCCCATACGCTCCATGATGCGCTTCGAGAAATGGTAAGCCAGCACCAGGGATATGATGACCGAGCCAATAAACACCTTGAGCGCAGGCGGCACACGAAATTTGACCTTAGTGTGCAAACTGGCGGACTTGTACTTGCCGAACGCTGACTTAGGATGAGACCAGCGAACCTTGGTAAGGGCCGAGCGGACAGAGTCAGGATTGGCACACTCAGACCATTCATAGGCATAAACACCAAGGGCAGTTCGACGGAGATGGATATGCTTGCCCACCAAACGACGCACGTTTGAATGAATCAGACTGGGATGTTGGGTAATAACGATGAAGTCAATACCACGGTGCCGGTGAGTCTCAAGCGCTGCAATATCATCCGTCACCTTGGCAGCCGCAGACGTAGGACGCCAAACACGCTGGCACTCATCAACGACAATCAGACAACCGTCAGGAGCCCACTCATGCCACTTGGTAATGTCGGGAGCAACTTCATGCTCAATCAACAAGTCAGGAATACCGTCCACAAAGATTTTACGACGCTGCTCAGGTGGCAACTTCTGATTAGCTGCATCCAGAGGTAACAAGACCTCAGCGACACAATAGAGCGTTTTGCCCCCACCAGGGACACCAGTAATTAACGTGATCATTTGAATTTCATCCGCTTGAATTGCATCAGTGTCAGGTGAGAGACAATGCCACCGCAAACGATACCCAGTGCGGTATTGAATCCCCCCATTGCCAAGAACACAGCCACATCAGCAGAAACGCCAGAGTAGGAGTTGCGGATATAGTCGATGCAGTAATTAACCGCAGTATCAACGCCGACGTAAGTAACCAAACTCAAACCCAACTGACTCAATACCCGCGTTGCTATAGGCCCACAAACAGACAACACCCATTTGGTTAAGCTACTCATTACCCTTACCCCCTAAACCGAGTGATAGGAGAATGGCGGAAAGCCACGCCACAGCGATGACAATAGGACGTATGCCAGTGAAGAAATCACAGACAGGTTGATATGAAAACTCGATAGACTGACCAAGGATGATTAAAGGCTTAGGAGAAGGGCAAGCAGCATCATCAGCACCAAAAGGAGATAAAGCATTAATCGAGAAATCGATTGTATCAACGTCCAGATCCTCGCTGTCGGGGGAATCAAGAGTTGCACAGCCTGACCGAGTAGGATTATCAACACAGTAATCCACTGAATCAACTTCGGTGACTGAGGAACTAGAAGAACTGCTGTTATCAACGTTAGTGATTGTATCAGCGACATTAGGAGTTGTGGTCGTGTCATCAGATACAAGCACAGGCTCAACCGTCGTAACCGCCGAAGTCCCCGAAGGGTAAACAGTGGTCGTCGCATAATCAGCATACCAAGCACCATCCTTAATATAAGCATTGCCAATCAGTTTGGCGTCAGAACCGCCAACGCTGACAGGGGTTGAATCAATCGGTAATTCATCATCAGAACCGGCAACTTCATTCGCATAGGCCACAGCAACAGCTTGTGATGGTGCGGGAAGATTTGACCAATCAGAGTCAACAACAGGGCGAATAGAATCCGGCAAATAGCAAAGTGGGACACCGTCGGCGTAACGTAACTCAGTGTAGGGAGAACCATCCTCAGGAGGGCAAGATGGATTAGATGCACAATAAGAAGAACCGGAGACATGTGTATCATTAGAACAGTAACCGACCTTATACTGATATGTGAAACCTGTGGCATAACAATATTGGTAAGTTGAACCGCCAACGGAACCACCAACAACAGAGCAAGCCTGCTGCTTAGTCAAGCCGTAATATTCGGTATAAACCAGAGTGCTCGAATTATAATAAACAAGTACATAAACGAGTGGATTTGGAGTCGTAACTTTTGGATCTACATGCTCAGTAGACTGAGCTCTAATAACATATTCACCATCCTCTAAAGAGATCCCGCCCTCAGCCAAATAAGCTAAAAGAGTCGCGCCTAGAATTAACGGATTTGCGGCCCTTAACCCGAGGCCAATAATCGTCCCCATGCGTGCAGCTGCAAGGCGAGCAGTTGCCGAGACGGCAAACTTGCTACCAAGAGCGCGAACCTCACCAGCTATTAGAGCGTCGCCCAGGGGGCTGAACACCGTCACACCCTTACGGATTGTCCCCGCAGAACCGCCAAAGGTGACACCCTGCTCCCACGCTACAGCAGACATGGTGCTGGCCGACGCAGTACCCACCATCAGCATCAGCGAGACACCCAAGAAGAAATAGCGCATAACGCCCCCTATCGGAAATAGAGCCAAGCCGCACCCAGCAGCGCAGCAACAAGGAAGTAGGAGTAAACGGTCATTGCTGCCCCCTATCGTCAACAGAGCGGCCCATCTGGCGATAGCCCCAGGCTATGAGCCAACAGAGGATGACGCCCCAAGAAAGGCCTATGGCCTCAGTAGATTCAACAAGGTGGCAAGGTTGGAGATTCGGAGAAACATAAACGACAGCACCCGTCGAATATGTGGTGACAATGGCAGAGCCATCAGCAGAAACAGCACTAGACCAACTGGCATCAGCACCAGTGCCAAACATGGTTGACGCCATCACAGAAAGCGCCGTAGACGCATCCGAATAACAGCTGTCACCTACTTGATAAGACATAGCGCCCCCAGATCGAAAAAAGGCCCCGAAGGGCCTTTAAATGGCCGGAATCACTTCGCAGAACGCAGATACTTGAACGCCGCGATAGCGATAACGATGACAAGGCCAAGGCCCCCCATGGTGGCCGCATCAGTCTTGGTTTCAGCCATCTGGGTAGAAACTTCGGTGGGCAGCTCAGCGAACGCAGGGGCGGCAGTCATCAGGGCAACGGCGGCACCAGTGGCAACACGGGAACCGTACTTACGAGCAGCTTGGAAATATTTCATGGTCAAATCTCCCTATATGGGTTGATGGAATTTCGACAACGACCAATTGCCGAAATTAGTTAAGCCTTAATAGGCTCAGGCTTTTTTTGAACGAACTCAGTCAGTTTTTGTTCAACACGAACAATAACGTTTTTGGAAAGGTCCTCAGGATGATTGGCGACGTAAATATCGCATGGCTCCAGGAAGACGAGCCTTTCAAAATCATCAAACAACGCATCATCGACAATGCCGCTGATTTCGCGATATTCGAAACCCCAGCCCTTTTTCGAGAAACCTTCTTTTTCGTAATCACGTGCAGGCAGCAGGTAAAGAACCTTTACCATGTCATAGCCCTTATTGGTTTTAGCAGAGGTGCCTGTCAGACGCACAGCAGAGCAAATCCGAACGCCCGGAATTTTTTGACCTTCAATCATTTTTAATTACTCCATTAGATGGCCACTAGGCCGCCGTAATAAACCGGACGCTCATCCGGCACAAACTCCTCAGGGATTGGAATAGACAGCCGTTTAGGCACATCGCCTAATTCCAGGTGACTAATCATCAGTTGCACAATCTCAGTGGGTGAGAGTTGTTCACCGTGATAGAGATAATTCACGACCCGGCCCGCTTGAATAGCAGCGTTGTGCAGAACGGCGGAACGGGTGGCCTTAACCTTCTCAATAAACGCCTTGCCGGTTTTTGATATACCGGACATATCAACGCCGTTAGCCGTGACGGCCTCAGGAATATCAATGGCGCCTTGCTTGGTCTTAATGGCCACAGGCTCAGCAGGTGCCACCAGTTGAGCCAGACAGGGATAAGCACCGGCAAAATACTTGTCTGGATCAATCAAGGCATCCAAGGGGATAACCCTGTCCTTATTGCGAATTTCGACTTCGGCCCGTTGCCAGTTGGGATACTCTTCGGATTCAAGTTGCTTACCCTTCTCATAGCAGCGAAACATGAGGCCATAAGTACGATTGCCAACGTAGAAGGAACGCCCACCACAAGGGTCAAACCCATAGGAACGCCGTTTCTTATCGGCCTCCTTTTTGGTCAATGAGCCAGATTCGATATAGCAGTAAGAAGGCGGCTTACGCTTAGTGAAAAGGCCATCCTCAGCCCACTCCTTGGCCTTGAGAACGTCGAAGCGCTCACCCTCAAAGTCATCCAGAGCAATGTCCACGCGAGTCAGGCGGAAGCCTGGGATTTTACCCAGAACCTTGTAAAGCTCGGCCATGTCCAGGGCAGCACAGCCGACACCAGAGAACGAAATGAGGCAGCCATGGTTTGCAGAGCCCCAGGCAGCAAGGCCAGCCTGCTGGCCGTCACACAGCAGAACGGCAGCGTGGCTATAGCCGAACATGCCGCCATTACGCGATTCCACAGTCCAACGACCATAGTGCGGGCCCTCAATAGACTGATGGCCGGAGAGCTGGGCGTTCAACTGGTACACGAAGTACTCCAGCTCAGAGGCGCACAGGGCGTCGAGCCATTGCACGCCGTACATGCCCAGCAGCTCAGAAAAGTTGCTTTGGAAGTCGCCACCCTCGAGAACGAATTCATCATCCTGTATCGAGTCGGCCATGAGCTGGCGCAGTTCGCGGGAGACACGAAAGCGGGTTTCGTCGCTGCCAGCCGTAACGACGGTTTGCATCGCCTTGTACAGCTCTTTGCGGTACTCGATCCATTCAGCATCCGGCGTGGAGGCCGGCTCAAAATGTTTACCGGCAGCATAGGCAGCGGCGCGGCGCTTACCATTGGCATCCTGCTGGAAGGTATTCCAAGGCAGTTCATGCACCGGAGTATCCGTGGGGGCCTGATTGACATGGATAGGCTCACCCAGTTGATTGAGGCCGAAGTTACCGCCCCAACGCTTGGCAGCCAGGGAGACAAAACGGGGAATGCCCTTGAGCTTGGCGCCCATCTTGGCCATGGCCGTGATGCGCTGGAGGGGCAGGGGAGACCAAGTGCCTGATACGAAGTCAATGATGCACTTACTCATCAAACACCCCCTGGGCTACCAGCTCCAAGCGCTGGGCTTCGGAGGTGATCTCGACAAACGAAACCGAATAACCGAAGTACTGCACAGTGCAATACATATCCAGTTGGCCAAACGAATCGAACTGGTCCCATCCCTGGCCAGGCAGCCATGCAAACACACCAAAGCCGGGTTCGGTCTGCCAGTAGACAGTGACCGGCGGCAGGGCGTCAGGTTGATAGTCGTCGGCAAAGCGCATCATTGCTTGCTCCCGTACTTCACGACCTTACGAATCTCGATAGCGATGAAGACCAATCCGCCAACGCAAACAGAGATGGCCAGGAACCAATAGAGATAGACAACCCAGTTCATTGCTGGCGTCTCCGCTCAATAGCTCGCAAGGTCAGATACTGATCCAAAGCAGCGTAATGACGGCCCCACAACTCAGAGTCCAGATACCAACCGAAGAACATGGCAATCAAGGAATCAAAGAGGCCAAGCAAATCAAGCGGCGAACCCTGAAAAACCAGAGCAAGCAGGAGCCCAGCACAAACCAGGGACACAACAGCAAACCCATAGGCTTGGAAAAGGAACGGATTATGGTCGAACCGGGAGAGCTTCATTCTTCGGCCCCCAGGTAATCCTCAAGGGAACCGTGATCCGAGTCTGAACAGTAATCAGCAGGCGCTGACTGTTCAGATGGATGCAACCAGGAAGGCGCACCGCAAAACTGACAGATATAGGGAGGTTGCTGGTCTGCTGCATTCTCGTCGTCGGCCCCCAGGTGAACAGCAGGGAAACCGTACTTGGCGCGGTACTGTTGATGATCAACACAATCAGCCACCAAGCCCATTGCATCGAGAACGCCACGTTCCCAGGAACCAGGACGGCGAGAACCGTAACACACAGAACGCAGAACGTACTGAATAAGATGCTGCACAGTATCGAACTTGCCCGCAGCACAACCATGGACGTTATACAGCGTCCACATATAGAGAAATTCGTCGTAGATTTCTAAGGGGACAGATACAGAGGGCTCAAAAGGCGAAACAAGCTCAAAGACAACAGATTCAGGCTCAGGGCCAGCAACCATGACAATCGGAAAATCAAGCTCAGGGATTACTTCAGCGCAAGCATCAGCAGCGGAAACTTCATCCTCAAAGCCGCCTGCACTGACATAGATTTCATTGTCACGGTAAAGCACAAAGCCCCATTGGAACGAAGCCGAAAGGGAAACCTCGCCACGATAGGCCGAAGTATCGGTTACTTGCTGGTCTGCTGCTGTCCGTGTCATGGTGTCACCCTGTTAGCTAATCGGCTAATGGGGCAAATCTAGCCAGCCATTTAGCTAATCGTCAATAAGCGAGAAAGCTAACCAGATGATCTAGAATCAACAAAAAACAGGAGGCGGAGAACAACGTAATGAACTCAAAAGACCTGATAACGGCATACATGACCACCAAAAACCTAGCGCAGTTTAAACAGATGGCCGCAGAGCTAGGAATCTCCGCCGGATACCTAGCGGAAATCAACAACGGAAAAAAGGAATTTACCGACAAAACAGCGATTTACATCGCTATCGAATGTGGACTAGATCCACAAGAAGTTGTCATGGGTCTAGCCGAAGCAAGAGCCAAATCACCGGAAGAAAAACGAGTGTGGGCACAACTGCTAAAAAGGTATTGCGCAGGCGCTGAGGCCGCAGCCTGCGCTGGTTTGGGACTGTTTGCGGCCCTGGCTACCACCCAATTTAAGTTCGCATTATGTATATTATGTTAAATATCATAAATGATGAGTCAGTGATGGCGTCCTAGGCACCTTTGCGGTGTTACCGGGCAACTCCCCCTTGTTTTTCAGGCGATTGCATACTCGGCCGTGACAACCGCTTAGCCAGCCAAGACCAGGCGCAGGCCCAGTCATTCCCGGTTTGCTTTCTTTGGCTGACAGATGGTGACGAACAGGCTGAGTCTATGGCCAAGGCACAGTTGTGCTGCTCTCACGGCGCCAGTCGCACATGCAGACACGCCGGCTGGGCCTGTCCCAGCGGCATGGCGGCCGTTGTAGCACCGAGCTGGCGTAACTGGTGACCCCGTGTCTAGGTGAAAAGTTGGCGACTGAGCCCCTGCCAAACGGCCATTTTTCACGTAGCGACGCGTCTTGCGTTTGGGGAGTCCCCATCCCCTTCATCCTGGCGGAACCGATGCCGCCGTCGGGCGGCTGTTGCCGACCTGACGCCCTGCGCCCATGCCGTCGTCGCTGCTATTCCCGTGATTCCATGGGTAAACGCTCCTCTCAGGGTTACTGCCAGTCAGGGGGACTGCCAGGTGCGCCGGGTTGCCATCCTGTACGCCGGCCCCATGTCACCGGAGTGAGTTGGCCTGTTTCGTGTTTGAGCAGACTCCTTGGATTACGGATTCACCTTTCTGCACCTATGCCCGGCTGCACAGGCTTGCCGCCCCTGGAGGAACCGTTTGGTCAGCACTTCATTTACCATAATGTTATCGATGGCGCCCTGTTGTTCAAGTCATTGACCAGCTTGCCCTTTATTAGGATCTCATGATCCATGCCTCGTTCTGAAGCAGACGCCATGGCCGAAGATCAAGCAATTTTTATAATATTGGCTCGATTAGACAATAACTTACATGGGATAGCAGGATTTGGGTGCAACTCGGTTCGACCAATGGCTTAGCACAACCTGGCGGCATGCCAATGAACAGCAGGCCATCTGCGGCTTTATCGCTACCCGTAGCGGTGCTCGGCTACGCACCCGATTCGATGAATTTTGCCTGCGGGAGCATTGCCCGCCCATCAAATGGCGGATGACGCCACAGGATCAGCGTCACCCCTACTCACCTCTGTTACCCCTGCTGCGCCAGCTCATTCAGACCCAAGGAGGTAGCCTGCAGCTGGTGCTGAGCGAATTGCAGCTCTTTGGCCCGGCTCGCAGTCTGTTACTCGATTACTTCGAGGGCCGGCCCTTGAACCGGACCGAGTCCCCGCTGCCTGACGACTTGGGCTTTCAGTGCCAGCAGATCCGTCAGGCTATCATTCGCCTGGTTCAATCCCTCAGCCAGGTGCATCCCATCCTGTTTCTGGTGACCGGTCTGCACCATGCCGGCGAAAGTGCCCTGCAACTCATCAGCGAATTGATGCAGGAGCAGAGCCGTTCACGCTACCTGTTGCTGTTTGGCCTGGATCCGGACTTTCAGCAACCCAGTGAACCGCAGCAGCGCCACTGGGATCAGTTCGTCGGTTTGATTGAGGACACCGGGGTTCTGTTTAGCTTTGACGAAGAGCTGGCCCCGTTGCAATTGCACCCCTGGCCCAGCCTGTATGATGTGCCCCAGTCGCCCATGGAGTGGTTGTATCGCTGCGAGCGGCTGCTGCACAGTCTCTGCCTGCCGGAGGCCGTTCGCGCCTGCGAACATACCCAGGCGCTGGCCGAGTTGCCCAGCACTGAGGCCGATCCACGCTTTGCCATCCGCTTCTATACCTGCTGGGGCCGCGCCGCCATGCTGGCCGGCCAGGTGGAAGATGCTGTCAGTCGCTTCGATCGCATACTGGAGCTGGCCCAGCGCATCAATGATCCGGCGGCCCTGGCCCTGGCGTATCGCGAGCTGAGCCTGGCCCATATCTACCGTTCCGATCTCATTCTGGCCACCCAGTGTGCCCAGCAGGCGGTGAAATGGAGCAACCTCCACGGCGACGAGCTGGATCAGACCCTGAGTCTGTTCAGCCTGTTTGTGGCCAATGACAAGGCCAATGCCCCCTTTGGACTGGGACGGCTGCGCCAGCTGCTCAGCCGGCTCGAGCGCTTCGAGCTGATGGGCGCCCGCATCTACACACTGCGCAATGTCTACGTCCAGGCCACCTTCGATGCTCGGCTGGAGCCAGACTGGATACTGAGCTGTTCCATGCAGGCCATCCGCCTGGCCCGGCACTATGGCTACCTGGCCGATGTGGCGTCGGCCTATCACGGCCGGGGGGTCATCTATACCAACTTGAAGCAGGATCATAAGGCGCTGCGCTGTTTCAAGATCAGTGAGCGGCTGCGGGAGGCGATCAAGCTGCCGTCCCAACTGGCCCGGATCAAGAACGGCATCGGCTACTTCCACTGCCTGCACGAGCGATTTGAGGCGGCCCATGACTATCTGGTGCAGGCCCTCACCACAGTGATGCGACTCAACGACTACTCCGAGGTATCGGTCAGTCTCTACAACCTGGCCTGGCTCTACACCTTGAGCGAGAACTTCGATCACGCCAGCACCCTGCTGATCCGACTCAAGGAGATGGTACGGATCCGCGGCACCACCCATTTCCCCTATCGTAACGAGCACGACATCATACTGTTGCAGGGGCTGGTCCATGCCCTGCAAGGCGAGTGGGTGCGGGCCGAGCAGGCGCTGGATCGCAGCTACGCCCTCAAGTTCGACGTCTCCGCCGACGGCAAATTCATGCGGCCGCTGCTCAAGGCCCTGATCCATACCGGCCAGCTCCAGCCCGAGGCGGCCAAACAGGATCTGGCGCTGGTGCAGGAGGCACTGGATACCAACGCCGGGCTCACACGTCAGCACTGGCTGCTGTATCACGAGGCGCGGATCAAGTGTCATCGGCTCAATAACGAGTTTGAGCAAAGCTATCTGCACTTTCGCCTGGCGGTGGCCCTGTGTCGGGAGCACGGCCTCAAGCACAGCTTTAACAAGATACGTCGTGCCTGGTTCAAGGACAGCGGCCAGGTGGTGAAACTCTCCCTCCCCCTGCCCCAGCTGCAACTGGATAACCTGCTGAGCCTGGTGCGCCAGGAGCAGCAGATCAATGAGCTGTGGGGCAACGTGCGGGAGATGCGGCTGCTGAGTACCCTGCAGCAGTTGGGTCACAGTCATGATGATGAACCGGCCCTGGGCCGGGAAACCCTGCGACTCATCTGTGCCAACTTCAATGCTCAGGCCGGCTTCATCTTGTTGCAGGAGGAAGCCAGCCCCCCGGTGGAACTGGCTCAGTTCAACGAGCTGCCCGAACTACCCGTGGATGCCCTGGCCCTGGCGAGCCGCTTCGGTGGGCAGAACCAGCCCAGCCTGAGCCTGCGGGTCCGCTTCGAGGAGAGCCTGCCCCCCCTGCGTCTCTCCTCCGTGCTGGTGATACCGCTGCACGATGGCAACCGACGGCTGGGTGAGATGTTACTGATGACCTTCGATGACAACCTGCAGATCAGCCTGCAAGACACCGAGGCACTGCGTTTCATCGGTAACCAGTTGACGGCCCAGCTGGTGACACTGCGACAACGCAAACAGCTGCTGCACTTTAGCAGCATCGACAGTCTCACCGGTCTGCTCAACCGGCAGGCCATGCAGCAGGCGCTGCGCAGCCAGCTGAGTGCGCTGGATGCCCAGGTCGCGTCGCCCATGGCGCTGGCCTACCTGGATCTGGACAACTTCAAGTACTACAACGACACCTTCGGTCATGAGGTGGGCGATCTGCTGCTGCGCTGGTTTGCCGCCCTGGTGAAGGAGGAGTTGGCCGACGGCGACCTGTTTGCCCGTTGGGGCGGCGACGAGTTCGTCATCCTGCTGCCCGGGCTCAGCCGCCAGGCCGCACAGCAGCGTCTGGGCCGCGTGCTGCACAAGTTGCAGGACGCCCGGGGCTTTGAGGCCAAACTGCAGCAGCATCTGGGGCAAGTTGCGCTGCCGGAGGCGAAATGGTTGGGTTGCTCCGTAGGGCTGACCGACACGCACCAGCTGACCGACGCCCTGGATGATCGCGCCCTGCTGCGTCTGGCGGATGAGGCCCTCTATCAGGTCAAACGGCAAGGCAAGGGCCATATCCAGCTCAGCAGCTGTCCCAGCTAGCCGGCCAGGCTATGCTTTTTTCAGCCGGGGGATTCTGCTATCCTCCGGCGCCCAATTTCTCCAGCGAGTGTCCCATGTCCCTGCACTATCCCATCAACGAGATCTTCCAGACGTTGCAAGGTGAAGGCTGCCAGAGCGGTCGGGCCGCCATCTTCGTCCGCCTGCAAGGCTGCCCGGTAGGCTGCCCCTGGTGCGACACCCGCCATACCTGGGTGGTGACTCCAGAGCGCCAGGTGCCGGCGGAGCAGGTGCTGGACAGATCCAGCCAGTCTGACGGCTGGGCCCGTATGGACAGTCAGGCCATACTGCACGCCCTGCAGCAGTTGGGCTACACGGCGAAACTCGTGGTGATCACCGGCGGCGAGCCCTGTCTGTACGATCTGCGTCCCCTGTCGGGGGCCCTGCTGGAAGCGGGTTACGAGGTGCAGCTGGAGACGAGCGGTACCCAGCCCATCCTGATCCATCCCGCCGCCTGGGTGACCGTCTCCCCCAAGGTGGCGATGAAGGGGGGCTTTGAGGTGCTGGATGAGGCCCTGGCCCGGGCCGACGAGATCAAGCATCCGGTGGCACGGGAAAAGCACATCGAGGAGCTGGACGCCCTGCTGGCCCGCCGCTGTCACAAGCCCAACGTCCAGATCGCCCTGCAACCCATCAGCCAGCAGCGTCAGGCCACGGCATTGGCCATTCGGACCTGTATCGAGCGCAACTGGCGGCTGTCGGCCCAGCTGCACAAGTACCTGCAGATCGACTGAGCAGACAACAAAACGGCCTCACTATGAGGCCGTTGTTGTCTTGGCTTGGCACCATCAGGCCGCCTTGGGGGTCAGCATGCCGGCCTGGACGATGAAGTCGATGATGGTCTGCAGCCCTTGGCCGGTCTTGAGGTTGGCGAAGGTCCAGGGCTTGCTTGGGCGCATGCGGTTGGTGTCCGACTCCATGACGTCCAGCCGAGCGCCGACGTAAGGCGCCAGATCGATCTTGTTGATCACCA
The DNA here is from genome assembly GCF_039540575.1 of Pseudaeromonas paramecii. Classification (NCBI taxonomy): domain Bacteria; kingdom Pseudomonadati; phylum Pseudomonadota; class Gammaproteobacteria; order Aeromonadales; family Aeromonadaceae; genus Pseudaeromonas; species Pseudaeromonas paramecii. Next base: position 211,961 of record NZ_BAABFC010000001.1, on the reverse strand, counting down.
GCAGATCGGACTTGGTGATGCCGGGGCCGCCCTTGCGGGGGATCTTCTCCCCTTCGGCCACGTCGATGACATAGATGGTGAGATCGGCCAGTTCCGGACTGAAGGTGGCACTCAGGTTGTCGCCACCGCTCTCCACAAACACCACATCCAGATTGCCGAAGCGCTCCGCCAGGGCCTCCACCGCCGCCAGGTTCATGGAGGCGTCCTCGCGGATGGCGGTGTGGGGACAGCCACCTGTCTCCACCCCCACGATACGCTCGGGCTCCAGGGCACCGGCCTCGGTGAGGATGCGCTGATCCTCCTTGGTATAGATGTCGTTGGTGACCACGGCTATCTCGAAGTGATCCCGCATGGCCTTGCACAGGGCCTCCAGCAGGGCCGTCTTGCCGGAGCCCACCGGGCCCCCCACACCGACCCGCAACGGGCTGCTCATCGTCGTCATATCTGTATTCCTTGTCCTTGGGTTGTGTCTATCCGGCGCCCCTGGCGAAGGCCTAGGAGCGAAACAGCCGGGTGTATTGAATCTCATGGCAGCTGCTGGCGATGGCCAGCCGAGGCAGACCGCCGCCTAACTCGTCATCCGCCAGGGCCCAGGCGGTGGCCAGCTGCGCCGGCAAGCGCCCGCTGACCCGGCGCAGTATCCCCTGGCCGGCCTGCTGTCCCAGGGGCACCAGCTTGATCCCCGCCATCACGGCACTCTCGATCAGGGCAAAGCCCCAGCCCAGGGCCAACTGCTCCAGGTTCAGCCCCAGGCGGGCGCCGGCCCAGGCAAAGCCCGCCAGCTGACTGGAAGACAAACAGGTCGGCAGCGGACCGTCACTCAGGGCCCAGTCTTTGAGCACCCGGCACAGGGCCTGGCCGCGCTGGGTCTCCTCCAGGCGCAGCTCCTCGCTCTCCCGGCTGGCCAGCAGCAGCTGGGTCCAGTGCTCCAGCGCCGGCTCGTCGGCCGCCAGGGCGGCTTGGTGCAGCCGCTTGAGCAGGGGCCAGTCCAGGCACACCAGGCTCTCGTCCACCTGATCGGTGAGCCAGGCCTCGAAGCCGTCGGCCCCCTTGACCCAGCCCGCCTCCACCGCCCATTCGAGCCCCTGGGAGTAGGTGAAGCTGCCCACCGGCAGGTTGGCGCTGATGAGCTGGAACAGCTGCAACCAGCCCAGGGCAAGGCCCTGGACCGATTGACCTGCGCCCTCGACGGGATGGTTTGCCCCGTGAGCTGACAGCGTCATGGCTTAGCCCAGTAGGCTGGCGGTGAGCACCAGCAGGCCACCGGCCCAGCCCTGTTGCAGGCGCGGATGGGCCTGCAGCTTGCGGCCCAGGGCGAAGCCGGCGACCAGCAGGGCCCCCGCCATCAGGGCCGAGCCCAGGGTGAAGCCCAGCAGCTGGGTCGCCGGCGCCTCGACGCCATGGGCCCAGCCATGGAACAGGGCAAACAGCGGCATGGTCCAGGTCAGGGCGGTGAGGCGGGAGTGGGACAGCAGCAGGCTGGATGCGGCCACCAGGGAGATGAGGATCGCCGGTTCCACCCAGCTGTAGGCTCCCAGGGCAAAGCCGAGGCCGGTGCCCAGCACCAGGGCAAGCAGGGCTATTAGCGGCATCAGCAGGCTGCGGCGGGTGACGCCGGCCAGCAGCCCGGTAGTGAGCAGCATGGCCAGGTGATCCAGGCCGGTGAGCGGGTGCAGCAGGCCATCGGTGAGGCCGTGCTCCATGTGACCGGGGTGGGCGAAGGCCGGTGCAGTGATCAGCAGGCTCAGGGCGGCGACGGAGGCCAGTTTTGCAATCTTCATGGCAATGTCCTTTTGTAGTTGAAGGCGTTAGTTGAATTTCAGATGACCGTGCAGGGCCACCCTGGGGTGATCTGCATGCTCGTGGCCATGAACCCCAAGATGATCATGGCTGTGGTCGTGATCATGGTGGTGATGGTGGCCGGCCCCGGCTTGGGACTGGTAGGCCCCCGCCTCCGGCTCGAACGGCGCCAGCTCTGTGGTCACCGTCAGGCCCAGCCCCACGACCATCTCGTCCAGCACGTGATCCTGCTGGTAGCGGGCAAAGCCGGACTCGATCTGTAGCGGCACATGGCGGTTGCCCAGGTGATAGCAGGCGCGGGTCAGCAGCAGGAGATCGTCGCTGCGCACAGTGCTGACCTTTTCTGGCGCCGCCACCACCTGCACCCGCAGGGTCCCGGCGTCATCGGTGAGCAGCTCACCACCGCGCAGCAGCTGGCCGCGGGGCAGGAACAGGCCCGCCTCGCGTCCATCGTCCAGGGTGACCTTGAGCCGGCTCTTGATCCGCAGATCGATGGGCAGGGTCAGGGTGGTATCGGGGGTCTGCTCGCCACTGGCGGCGACCCTTTGGGTCAATCGGATCATAGGGTCCTCTACAACACAAACCGTTAAAACAGGAAATAGCGTTGGGCCATGGGCAGCACCTCGGCCGGTTCGCAGGTGAGCAGCTCACCGTTGGCCCGCACCTGGTAGGTTTGGCTGTCCACCTCGATCACCGGCTGCCAGGCGTTGTGGATCATGTCTGCCTTGCGCACCCGGCGGCAGCCCTTCACCTCGCCGATGAGGCTCTGCAGCCCCAGCTGCTCCGGCAAGCCCGCCGCCAGCGCCGCGCCGGAGACAAAGGTCATGCGGGTGGCCTGCATGGCACGGCCCAGGGCACCGAACATGGGACGAAAATGCACCGGCTGCGGGGTGGGAATGCTGGCGTTGGCATCCCCCATGGGGGCCGCCGCTATCATGCCGCCCTTGATGATGAGGCTAGGTTTGACGCCGAAGAAGGCTGGCCGCCACAGCACCAGATCGGCCAGCTTGCCCGCTTCCACCGAGCCCACCTCATGGCTGATGCCGTGGGTGATGGCCGGGTTGATGGTGTACTTGGCCACGTAGCGCTTGATGCGGGCGTTGTCATGGCGGGCAGGGTCCCCGGTCAGGCTACCGCGCTGCACCTTCATCTTGTGGGCGGTCTGCCAGGTGCGGGTGATCACCTCGCCCACCCGACCCATGGCCTGGGAGTCGGAGCTGATCATGGAGAAGGCCCCCAGATCGTGCAGTATGTCTTCGGCGGCTATGGTCTCCCGGCGGATGCGGGACTCGGCAAACGCCACATCCTCGGGGATGGCCGGATCCAGGTGGTGGCAGACCATCAGCATGTCCAGGTGTTCGTCCACCGTGTTGACCGTGTAGGGCCGGGTGGGGTTGGTGGAGGACGGCAGCACGTTGGCCTGGCCGCAGGCCCGTATGATGTCCGGCGCATGACCGCCACCGGCCCCTTCGGTGTGGTAGGTGTGGATGGTGCGATCGCCGATGGCCCCCAGGGTATCCTCCACGAAGCCCGACTCGTTCAGGGTGTCGGTGTGGATGGCCACCTGGGTGTCGGTCTCCTCGGCCACGTTCAGGCAGTTGTGGATGGCCGCCGGGGTGGAACCCCAATCCTCGTGCAGCTTGAGGCCGATGGCCCCCGCCGCCACCTGCTCATGCAGGGCCAGGGGCAGGCTGGCGTTGCCCTTGCCCAGGAAGCCCAGGTTCATCGGCAGGCTGTCGGCGGCTTCGAGCATGCGGGCCAGGTACCAGGGGCCCGGGGTGCAGGTGGTGGCATTGGTGCCGGTGGCCGGGCCCGTGCCGCCACCCAGCATGGTGGTGATGCCGGAGCAGAGGGCTTCGTCTATCTGCTGCGGACAGATGAAGTGGATATGGCTGTCGATGCCGCCGGCGGTGAGCAGCATGCCCTCGCCCGCCACCACCTCGGTACCCGGGCCAATGATCAGGGTCACGCCGGGTTGCACGTCCGGGTTACCGGCCTTGCCGATGCCGGCGATGCGGCCGGCCTTGATGCCCACGTCCGCCTTGACGATGCCCCAGTGGTCGATGATGAGGGCGTTGGTGATCACCAGATCCAGGGCCACCGCACAGCTGGCCTGCCCCTGGCCCTGACCGTCGCGGATCACCTTGCCGCCGCCGAACTTCACCTCGTCGCCGTAGACGGTGAAGTCCTGCTCCACCTCCAGCCACAGATCTGTGTCCGCCAGACGAACCCTGTCCCCCGTGGTGGGGCCAAACATGTCGGCATAGGCCTGCCGAGAGATGCTGCTCATACCCCTTGCTCCTTGTCTGCCTGGCCGTCGATGGCCCCCATCACCTCACCGCGAAAACCGTAGATCTTGCGCTCACCGGCATAGGCCACTAGGGTCACGGTGCGCTTTTGCCCCGGCTCGAAGCGCACGGCAGTGCCGGCGGGGATGTCCAGCCGATAGCCCAGGGTCTGGGGGCGATCGAAGTGCAAGGCCGGATTGGTCTCGAAGAAGTGATAGTGGGAGCCCACCTGGATGGGCCTGTCTCCCGTGTTGGCCACGGTGACGCTGAGGCTGGGCCGGCCGACGTTCAAGGCTATTTCGCCGTCCGCCACCTGAATTTCGCCTGGGATCATGGGCGCTCCTTATTTACACAATGGGTTGATGGACGGTGACCAGCTTGGTGCCGTCGGGGAAGGTGGCCTCCACCTGCACATCCGGGATCATCTCCGGCACCCCTTCCATCACCTGCTCGCGGGTGAGTATGGTGCGGCCATGGCTCATCAAGGCCGCCACCGTCATGCCGTCCCGAGCCCCTTCCAAGATGGCGGCACTGATGAGGGCGATGGCCTCCGGGTGATTGAGCTTGAGGCCGCGGGCCAGCCGCCGCTCCGCCAGCAGGGCGGCGGTAAACAGCAGCAACTTGTCTTTTTCTCTTGGCGTCAGATCCATGCTCGTTGTCCTTAGTCTTCTTACTGCGTGTATTCAGTTGATAAAAACCGGCTAGGTGGCCCAGATGCGCGGCGCGCAGGGCACGCAGCCCAGCACCGCCGGGCGCAGCGCCCGCCACAGGGCCTGCATGCGCTGCTGCAGCAACTCGTTGTCGTCACTCAGCAGCCGCACCACCAACAGATCCTGGAGCCGCGTCACCCCGGCCGGAAATGGGTAGTCCGCCAACAGTTCGCGCACGGCCTCCCGCTCGGCCTCGCCGCAGGGGGTTGCCAGCAGGGTGGCCACCAGGGGGAAGCCAGCCAGGCCCGCAGATCGGTTCAGATCCGCCTCATGGCGAATGCGCAGGCAGTCATTGAGCTGCAGCTGCCCATCGCGGCTGAGTTGCAGCCGGCTAAACAGCTGGCCCTGGGTGAAGCGTTCAGCGATGACGGGCCGGCCCAAGGCCTGGGTCTCCCAGGCCAGCAGGCGGGCGCCCGGCGCCAGGGCGAAGTGGCTGTCCAGCCGCAGCCGAGCGCCGGGAAACAGTATGTTGTCCTGGGGCAGCCACTCCAGACTCGCCCCCTCGGCCACCACAAACTGCTGCTGCACGGTGGCCAATGGCCCCAGGCTGCGGTAGAACTTGGTGGCCCCCGGGGTGGTCAGCAGGGCGTGGGCACCGGCTTGCAGCTGAACGTCCAGCGTCAGGCTGTCGCCCCCTACCACACCACCGGGGGGATGCAGCACGTAGAGGTGGCAGGGCGCCCCTTCGGGATGGAAGGGACGCTGTACCGCCAAGGGGCCGAACTGCTGGCGACGGACCAGCTCGGTACGGCCGGCCCGTGGCGCAAAGTCCAGCGACAGGCGGGCTTGCCAACCGGCGCTGGCAGCTTGCTCGGTGAGCGCGGGCGCCGCCGTCATACGGTCAGGTACTCCTTGATCAGCGCCTCATCCAGATCGCCCATGGCGCCGTCGGCCACGTTGCGGCCCCGATCCAGCAGGCAGAACCTGTCCCCCACCTTGCGGGCGAAGGGCAGCTTCTGCTCCACCAATAGCACGGTGAGGCCTATCTCCTTGTTGAGCTTCTTGATGATGTCGCCGATCTCGCTCACCACGTTGGGCTGAATGCCCTCGGTGGGCTCGTCCAGTATCATCAGCTTGGGATCCAGCACCAGGGCGCGGCCGATGGCCAGCTGCTGCTGTTGCCCGCCGGAGAGATCCCCGCCCCGGCGCTGGCGCATCTGGGCCAGTACCGGGAAGAGGTCGTAGACCAGATCCGGGATGGCCTTCTTGCCGTCGCGCCGCGCCGGCAGGCCGATGCGCAGGTTCTCCTCCACGGTGAGCAGCGGGAAGATCTGCCGGCCCTGGGGCACATAGCCGATGCCCAGGCGCGAGCGCTGCTCCACCCCCTGGCGGGTGAGATCCTGGCCATCAAACTCCATCTGGCCGCTCTTTAGGCCCAGCTGGCCCATGATGACGTTGAGCAGCGTGGTCTTGCCCACGCCGTTGCGGCCCATCAGGCAGAGGCATTCGCCCTTGTCGATGTGCAAGTCCAGATCCCATAGGGTGTGGGACTGGCCGTAGAACTGGTTGATCCCCTTGAGTGTCAGCATGCCGCCTCTCCCAGATAAACTTCGATGACCTTGGGGTCGGCCTGCACCTGGGCCATGCTGCCTTCGGCCAGCACGCTGCCCTGGTGCAGTACCGTCACCTTGTTGGCGATGCTGCGGACAAAGTCCATGTCGTGCTCCACCACCACCACGGAATGTTGCCCCGCCAGGGAGGTGAGCAGCTCGGCGGTGCGCTCCATCTCCTGGTGGGTCATGCCGGCCACCGGCTCATCCACCAGCAGCAGTTGGGGCCGCTGCATCAACAGCATGCCGATCTCCAGCCACTGCTTCTGTCCGTGGGACAAGACCCCCGCCAGCCGCTGGCGCTCGGCCACCAGGCCGATGAGCAACAAGATCTGATCCAGGTAATCCTTGTCTTCACCCTGCAAGCGGGCGCGGAAGGTGGCCCATACCCCCTTGGGGCCGGCCATGGCCAGCTCCAGGTTCTCCTGCACCGTCAGGGTCTCGAACACCGTGGGTTTCTGGAACTTGCGGCCGATGCCGGCCTCGGCGATCTCCGGCTCGTCGTGCTCCAGCAGGTTGATGCTCTGGCCGAACCAGGCGCTGCCGGTATCGGGCCGGGTCTTGCCGGTGATCACATCCATCATGGTGCTCTTGCCGGCGCCGTTAGGGCCTATGATGCAGCGCAGCTCCCCCTGATTGATGTAGAGGTTCAGGTTGTTGAGGGCCTTGAAGCCGTCGAAGCTGACGTTGATGTCCTCCAGGTAGAGGATCACCCCGTGGGTCAGGTTCAGGCGCGGTGACGGCGTGGGCGCCAGGCGATTGCGCCAATAGGTAGGCGAAAACAGCGCCTGGGTCTGGGCAAACATGTTCATGCCATGGCCTCCTTGCGATTGAGCCAGCCGGTGACCCCCTTGGGCAGGAACAGGGTCACCAGGACAAACAACGCGCCCAGGGCATAGAGCCACTCATCGGGCAGTATGCCGGTGAACACCGACTTGGCGTAATTCACCAGCAGGGCGCCGACGATGGCGCCGTACAGGGTGGCCCGGCCGCCCACCGCCACCCAGATCACCAGTTCAATGGAGTTGAGCGGCGAGAACTCTCCCGGGTTGATGATGCCCACCTGGGGCACGTAGAGGGCCCCAGCCAGCCCCGCCAGCATGGCGGAGAAGACGAAGATGGCCAGCTTCACGTACTCCACCCGGTAGCCGATGAAGCGGGTGCGCATCTCGGCATCGCGGATGGCGATGGCCACCTTGCCCAGACGGGACTCCACTATGATGCGGCAGGCCAGATAGCCCAGCACCAGGGCGATGGCCGAGGCGGCAAACAGCGCCAGGCGGGTGCTGTCGGCGGTGAGGTCGAAGCCCAGCAGATCCTTGAAGTCGGTGAGCCCGTTGTTGCCACCAAAGCCCATCTCGTTGCGGAAGAACGCCAGCATCAGGGCATAGGTCAGGGCCTGGGTCATGATGGACAGGTAGACCCCGGTGACCCGGGAGCGGAAGGCCAGAAAGCCAAACACCAGGGCCAGCAGGCCCGGCACCAGGCCCACCATCAGCAGGGCGAAGGGGAAATGGTTGAAGCCGCTCCAGAACCAGGGCAGCTCGTGCCAGTTCAAGAACACCATGAAGTCCGGCAGCACGGGGTCGCCATAGACGCCGCGGGGGCCGATCTGGCGCATCAGGTACATGCCCATGGCATAGCCCCCCAGGGCGAAGAAGGCGCCGTGGCCCAAGCTCAAGATGCCCAGATAGCCCCACACCAGATCCACCGCCAGGGCCAGCAGGGCGTAACAGAGGTACTTGCCCAGCAGGGTGACGGTATTGGTGCCCACATACAGGGGGTGGGACGGGTCGAACAGCTGGTTGGCCAGCACCACGTAGACGGTGGCCAGCAGGATCAGGGCCAGCAGCCCCAGCCCCAGCTTGTCCCGCCAGATAGATTTCAGCAGCATGAGTTAACCCTCCACGGCCCGGCCACGCTGCGGGAAGAGTCCGCGGGGCCGCTTTTGAATAAACAGAATGATCGCCACCAGGATGAGGATCTTGGCCAGCACGGCGCCCGCGAAGGGCTCCAGCAGCTTGTTAGCCACCCCCAGGGTCAGGCCCGCCACCAGGGTCCCCCACAGGTTCCCCACCCCGCCGAACACCACCACCATGAAGGCATCTATGATGTAGCTCTGGCCGAGGTTCGGCCCCACGTTGGTGAGCTGGGACAGGGCCACCCCGGCGATGCCGGCCACCCCGGAGCCCAGGCCGAAGGTCAGGGCATTGACCCGGGCGGAGCGCACCCCCATGTTGCGGGCCATGGCGCGGTTTTGTGCCACCGCCCGTACCTCCAGCCCCAGACGGCTGCGCTTGAGCAGCAGCATCAGGCCGGCAAACACCAGCAAGCTGAAGGCGATGATCACCAGCCGGTTGAGGGTCAGGCTGAAGAAGTCATTGATAAACAGGCTGCCGCTCATCCAGGAGGGCATGACGACGCTCTGGTTGAGCGGCGAGAAGATGGAGCGCACCGCCTGCTGCAGCAGCAGGCTGAGGCCGAAGGTGGCCAGCAGGGTCTCCAGCGGACGGCCATACAGGAAGCGGATGACGCAGCGCTCGATCACCACCCCCACGGCACCGGCCACCAGGAAGGCCATGGGGATGGAGAGCAGCAGCGCCAGGCCAGGAGCGTCCGGCAGCAGCTTCTGCATCACGAAGGTGGTGTAGGCGCCCAGCATCATCAGCTCGCCGTGGGCCATGTTGATGACCCCCATGACGCCGAAGGTGATGGCCAGACCGATGCCCGCCAGCACCAGCACGGAGCCCAGGCTCAGACCGAAGAACAGGGTCTCCAGGCCCGAGTAGACCGACTGGGTGTGCTCCAGACTGCCGGCAGCCTTGCCGGCAGCCAGCCGTACCGCCTTGTCGGCATCGGTGTCCCGCACCTGCTGCAGCGCCGCCAGCACCTGGGGGTGATGCCAGTGGGACAGGGTCTCCACCGCCGTCAGGCGCGCCGCCGGCTCCGCGTCCTTGAGCTGCTCGTAGGCCAGCACGCCGGCCAGGGCCGTCTTCACCTCGTCGTCGGTTTCCTTGGCCAGCTGGGCCTGCAACAAGGGCGTCAGGTTGTCATCCAGCTTGCCCAGCAGTTCCTTGGCCGCCGCCAACCGCACGCCGCTGTCGGCATCGCCCAGCTGGCGCTCGGCCAGTGATTGTGAGAGCTGGCGCCGCAGGTTGTTATTCATCACCACCCGCTTGAGCTGGCTGCTGCGCAGGGTCAGGGGCTGGCCCGCCAGATCCTGGTAGCCCTCCGGGGTGCGGACGACCAGCTGGCCGCCTTTTTTCACATAGAAGAGATCGCCGCGGGACAAGGCCGCCAGCAGGGGCGCGCTCGACGGATCGTCGGAGCGGGCCAGTTGGGCGATGGCCTCGCCCTTGGCCTGAAAATCCCGACCGCTCAAGGCGGTCTGGGCCTCTTCCAGGCTCATGGCCCAGCTGCTGGAGGCAAACAGCAGCAGCAGGGCAAGCAGAGGACGTAATGCAATTACCATGGCGCCATCCTGGTAGTCAGATAAAGAGTCAGATAAGACACGCCGGCCCGGCATCATGCCCAGCCGTCAAGCATAAGGGCGGCCTGTTGCCAGGCCGCGAGGTATTACTTGCTGGCACCACCGCACTTGCCGGTCTTCACGTTGAAGTTCCCGCAGGCCAGGGGCTTACGCCAGTCGGAGATCAGATCCTTGGAGCCATCCAGGTAATCGGACCAGGCGTCACCGGCCACGGTACCCTTGGTCTCGGACACCACCTCGAACTGACCGTCTTCCTGAATTTCACCGATCAGCACCGGCTTGGTGATGTGGTGATTAGGCATCATGGCGGCGTAGCCACCGGTCAGGTTGGGTACGCTGATGCCGATCAGGGCCTCTTGTACCGCTTCCGGATCCGTGGTGCCGGCCTTCTCCACCGCCTGCACCCACATGTTGAAGCCGATGTAGGTGGCTTCCATCGGATCGTTGGTCACCCGATCTTCCTTGCCGGTGAACTTCTGCCACTTTTCGATGAACTCGCCGTTGAGATCGTTGTCCACGCTCTGGAAGTAGTTCCAGGCGGCCAGGTGGCCCACCAGCGGCTTGGTGTCGATGCCGGAGAGCTCTTCTTCACCCACGGAGAAGGCCACCACAGGGATGGTCTCGGCGGTGATGCCCTGGTTACCCAGTTCCTTGTAGAAGGGCACGTTGGCATCGCCGTTGATGGTGGAAACCACGGCGGTCTTCTTGCCTGCGGTACCAAACTTCTTCACGTCGGCGACGATGGATTGCCAGTCGGCATGGCCGAAGGGGGTGTAGTTGACCATGATGTCTTCAGCCTTCACGCCCTTGGCCTTCAGGTAGGCTTCGAGGATCTTGTTGGTGGTGCGGGGATAGACGTAGTCGGTACCCAGCAGCGCCCAGCGCTTGACCCCTTGGCCCATCAGGTAATCCACGGCAGGGATGGCTTGCTGGTTCGGTGCGGCACCGGTATAGAAGACGTTCTTGGAGGACTCTTCGCCTTCATACTGCACCGGGTAGAAGAGGATGCTGTTGAGCTCTTCGAACACCGGCAGCACGGACTTGCGGGACACTGAGGTCCAGCAACCGAACACGGCGGCCACCTTGTCCTTTTGGATCAGCTCGCGGGCCTTCTCGGCAAACAGCGGCCAGTTGGACGCCGGATCCACTACCACGGCTTCGAGTTTCTTGCCCAGTACCCCACCCTTCTTGTTCTGCTCGTCAACGAGCATCAGCATGGTGTCCTTGAGGGTGGTCTCGGAAATGGCCATGGTGCCGGACAGGGAGTGCAACACCCCTACCTTGATGGTGTCGGCGGCAAAGGCGCCGCCGGCAACCAGGCTGGCAGACAACACGGACAGACGGACCAACTGATGGACTTTGTTTAGCTTCATGGAAACATCTCCTTGTTAAAACACATGGGTACTGCCTACTTGTTGAGCCTAAAGACTCGATGTGCCACCTAGTCGATGGCGGTTTCCTGCCCCTGCGCCGCCCGCGACCGGGCGCTGTGCAGCATGTGCAGGGTGATCTTGCGTACCTCGGCCTTGCTGGCCGCGATATGACTGCGTAACAGACGCTTGGCCTCGTCGGTGCGGCGTCTGACGATGGCGCGCAGGATGGCGCCATGTTCGTTGTAGGTGGCCTCGACCCGAGGCGCCTTGGTGAAATCCAGCCGGCGGATGATGCGGATCTTCTCGCTGATCTCCCAATGGATCTGGGCCATCTGCCGGTTGCCGCTGGCCACGATCAGCAGGTTGTGGAAGCGCTCATCCTGCCGGCTCACCTCGGCGCCATCGCCAAGCCGCAGCTCCGGCGGCACCAGCCAGAAGGCCAGCAGCTCGGCGAAGGCCGGGTGCTGCTGCTCGCCGTCACACAACCGCTGCACCGCCGCCTCTTCCAGCACGATGCGCACGTCATAGAGATCCTCGAAGTACTCGAAGTCGAAGGGCCGCACCTGCCAGCCGCTGCGAAACTGCACCTCGACGAAACCTTCCTTCTGCAGCCGGTAGAGGGCTTCGCGCACCGGGGTGCGGCTGGCCTGCATCCGTTCGGCCACCTCGGTCTCGCTGAAACGATCGCCGGGCAGCAGGGCGAAGGCGAAGATCTGCTCCTTGAGCGCCTGATAGATGCGATCGGCCATGTTTTCCGGCCTGGGCTTGGGTTGTCCCAGGGGGCGCTGGCCAAGTTGACGCTGACTCGGACTCATGATTTCTCCTATTCCACCGGCTCGGCCAAGGGCGCCAGGTGCAGCAGGGGCTCACCCGCCTGCACCTGCCGGCCGGGCTGGCACAGCAAGGCCCCCACCACGCCATCCACGGGCGCGGCGATGGCAAATTCCATCTTCATGGCTTCGAGGATCACCAAAGGCTCCCCGGCGCTCACCCGTTGCCCCGGACTCACCAGCAGCTTCCAGATGCTGCCGCTGACCTGGGCGGCCACCGGGTGCTGTGACTCGCCTTGGCCGGCCGCCTGCGGTTCGACCGGCGGCGCTGTGTCATGCCACTGGGGTTGCCAGTGGCTCTGCTGCCACAGGGCGATCTCCCGGGCAAAGGCGGCCTGCTGGCGGGCCTGGAAGGCGCAAATGCGCTGGGCCTCGCCGGCGAGCCAGGCCTCATGTTCCGCCAGGCAGAATTCCCCATCCTCGATGCGCAGCGCCAGTCGGCCCTGCTGCTGCGCCTCACGCAGCGCGGTCAGCTCGGTTTCGGAGACAGGGTAGAAGCGGATCTGATCGAAAAACCGCAACACACAGGGCTCCGAACCGGCGTGCCGCTGCCAGATGGGCAGGGTGCGGCCCACCAGTTGATAGCCGCCGGGCGAGTCCATGCCATAGATGCACAGGTAGACGCCGCCTATGCCCACCGCCCCTTCGGCGGTGTGGGTACGGGCCGGGTTGTATTTGGACGTCAGCAGCCGGTGGCGCGGGTCCAGCGGCACGGCACAGGGCGCCCCCAGGTAGACATCCCCCAGACCCAGCACCAGATAGCGGGCGGCATAGAGCGTCTGCGCCACCTGGTCACGGTGGCTCAGGCCGTTGATACGCTGGATGAAGTCCACGTTGTTGGGCAGCCAGGGGGCCGTCTCACGCACCGACTGGCGATAGCGATCCACCGCCGCCAGTGTGCTGCTGTCCTCGAAGGCCAGGGGCAGCCAGAGGGTGCGGCTGGGCACCTTGAGCGTCTGCACATCAGGTAAGGTTGTCTCTTCGGCCATCAGCACCTTGAGCAAGCTGGACTGGGACAGGCGGCGGCTGTCGAAGCGGATCTGCAGGCAACGCACACCGGGGGACAGCTCCTCGACGCCGGCGATGGGGCGCTCTGCCAGGGCCTGCATCAGGGCATGGACCCGCAGCCGCAGGGCCAGACTAAAGGTCTCGTCGCCATACTCCACCAAGAGGCACTTGTCGCCGGCCTGGCGGTAGCTGACCTGCGGACGCCCGTCGTCGGCGGGCAACCGGGCCAACACGCAGGCACTCTCGCCGGCCACAGTAGTCAAGGTGGGAGTCAGGACCGTCTGGGGCAGCACAGGCGCACTCAAGGTGCTCAGCGCCTGATCCCAGGCCTGTTCAGCCATCAGCGCCTGCTCGAAGCTCATGGCCACGAAACGGATGCGATCCCCGGGTCTGAGCTGACCCAGCTTCCATTGCTCGGCGCGTGCCACCGTCACCGGGCAGACGAAGCCCCCCAGGCTGGGGCCATCCGGCCCCAGGATCACCGGACTGTCGCCGGTGAAGTTGATGCTGCCGATGGCGTACTGGCAGTCATGGATGTTGGAGGGATGCAGGCCAGCCTCACCGCCATCCTGGCGGCTCCACTGTGGCTTGGGGCCGCTCAAGCGCACGCCCAGTCGGTTGGACTGGTAATGCACCTGCCAGTCGCTGGCGAAGAAGGTCGCCAGGTACTCGGGGGTAAAGAAATCCGGGGCGCCATGGGGGCCGTGCAGCACACCGATCTGCCAGCAGGCACCGGCCTGAGGCAGACAACCAAAGCCCGGCTGCAGCTGGGCGGCTAGCGGCGTGGTCGGAATAGGACCGGCCACCGCCTGCCCCACCGGCAGTTGATCGCCCGCCTGCAGGCAGCGCCCCTGTACGCCACCCAGCTGCCCCAGGGCGAAGGTGGCGCGGCTGCCCAGGTACTCAGGGGTTGCCAGGCCGCCACGCACCGCCAGATAGCTGCGGCAACCTGCCGTCACTGTGCCCAGGTCCAGGGTCTGACCGGCAGTCACCGAAACAGGACCATGCAGGGCGATGGGCTGACCATCCAGGGTGGGCTGACACAGGCCGCCGCAGATGGCGATGACGCTGTCCTGATGAAAACGCAGCACAGGCCCTTGCAGCGTGCATTCGAGCCCGGCCGCGTCCGGCGCATTACCCACCAGGGCATTGGCCAGCCGGAAGGACCGGTCGTCCATGGGGCCGGAGGGGGGCACGCCGATGGCCCAGTAGCCCACGCGCCCCGGATAGTCCTGCACACTGCTGTAGGTGCCCGGCTGCACCACCTCGATGATGGCCGGCCGATAGGCAAACTGCGCCAGGCTGGCGGTGTGATACTGACCCGCGACCCAGGGCGCCCAGTCCAGCAGCTCCCGCAGGTACGGCAGATTGGTGATGGGGCCAGCCAGTTGGCTCTCTGCCAGGACTTGCTTGAGCCGTTGCAACACTGTGGTCCGATCCGCGCCGTGAACAATCAGCTTGGCCAGCAGGGGATCGTAGTGACTACTGATCTGACTGCCCGCCTCGACCCAGCCATCCACCCGCAACCAGGGGTGCTTCGGGAAGTCGACCTGGCTCAGGGTGCCAGCCATGGGGGCGAAATCGTGCAGCGGATCCTCGGCATAGAGGCGCACCTCCATGGCCACGCCACTGGCCTGGGGCAAGGCCGCCAGATCCGGGGTGTGGCCGGCGGCGATCTGCAGCATCAGGGCCACCAGATCCAGCCCGGTCACCGCCTCCGTGATGGTGTGTTCCACCTGCAGCCGGGTGTTGACCTCGAGAAAGTAGAAGGCCTCCGTAGCCGGCTCATAGATAAATTCCACCGTGCCGACGCTGCGATACTGCACCCACTGCCCCAGGCGAATGGCCGCCTGGCACAAACGTTCGCGGGTGGCGGCGGACAGACCCGGTGCCGGCGTCTCCTCCACCACCTTCTGGTGCCGGCGCTGCAAGGAGCAATCCCGCTCCCCCAGGGCCACCACCTGTCCCAGACCGTCACCGACGATCTGCACCTCCAGGTGGCGGGCGCCCTCCACGCAACGCTCTAAAAACACCCCGGCGTGCTGGAAGTAGGCTTGCCCCTGGTGCTGCACCCGGGCAAATGCCGCGGCCAGCGCCTCAGGGCTGTCGCAGCGGCACAGGCCGATGCCACCGCCACCGGCGGTGCTCTTGAGCATCAGGGGATAGCCCAGGGCCGCCGCCGCGGACATGGCCTCCTCCTGGCTCATCAGCAGATCTGTGCCCGGCAGCAGGGCCACACCGGCCGCCTGGGCCAAAGCCCGGGCCTCATGCTTGAGGCCAAACTGGCGCAGTTGCTGCTCGGTGGGGCCGACGAAGGTGATGCCAAGCTGGGCGCAGCGGCGGGCAAAGTCGGCGTTTTCCGCCAGCAGCCCATAGCCGGGCAGAATGGCTTCGGCGCCACAGGCCTGGGCAATGGTGAGTATCTTGTCGCCATTGAGGTAGGTGTCGGCCACGGCGCTCTGTTCGCCGTCGCTCAGGCAGTAGGCCTCATCGGCCAGGCGCACCGCCGGGCTGAGACGATCGGCATGGCTGTAGACCACCACGGCTGTGATGCCCAGCTCTTGCACGGTACGCAGCAGCCGCAGGGCGATCTCGCCCCGATTGGCGATCAGCACCTTGGCAAACAGCGGCGCTGCCGGTGAGGTCGTTAGCATGCCACCCTCCCCTGACGCTGTTCCGGCTGGGACTGGGCGGCCAGGTAGGCCCGCCAGCCGCCGTAGGCGGTAATGTCCCGGGCGCCCTCAAGGGCCACAGGTTCACAGATGAAACCCGCCACCCGTCGTCCATCGGCCAGCTGGACTGTGCCCAGCCCCAAGGGCGCCGACACCTGTGCCAGCAGATCGGCCCAGGCCGCCTTGGGCAGGGCCCAGAGCTCCAGCTCGATGGCGCTCCCGGACGCCACCGGCAGGGCGCGCCCGGCCACCAGGGCCGGACGGCGGCCATCGGCCAGGGCATAGAGGCGATAGTGAGGGGCACTGCTGGTACGCTCCAGCAGGTATCCACCCAGCTCGGTAACTTGATGATTTAACGGCTGTCCCTCAAGGTGCGCCCCGACCACCGCCAGGATCTGATGATCCGGCGCCAGCACCGGGGCCAGGGGCTGGGATGGCACCGGTCGCCCTGTGGCCCCCAAGGGCCCAGGGAGCAGGCCGGTCAGCTGTCTGGCGAGGCGGGCCAGGGCCCACTCCTGCCAGGCGGTTGCCACCAGGGTCAGTCCCAACGGCAGACCATCGGCACGAAACCCGCCGGGCACCGACAGGGCGCAGCAGTCCGCCAGGTTCACCCAGTTGCAGTAGTGGCCCAGCTGGCTGTTTACTGCGACGGGATCCGCCGCCACCTGGGCCAGGGTCGGCAGCCGCGGCGCCGTGGGCAGCAGGAGCGCATCCAGCCCGGCGAGATGGTGCTGGATCCGGGCCTTGAGTGCCTGACGTCGGTACTCGGCGCTAAACGCCTCACTGGCACTGAGTCTGTCAGCCTGGGCTATGATGCCCGCCACCACAGGGTCCATCTCGTCTGCATGACCGGCAAGAAACGCGGCCAAGGCGGCATGGCGCTCCGCCAGCCAGGGGCCCTCGTAGAGCAGGTGGGCCAGCTCGGCACAGGGCTGATAATCCACCGCCACCAGGTGCACCCCTTGTTCCGCCAGCGCGGCACAGGCTGCTTCAAAAGCCTGGCGCTGGGCTGCATCGCCGAACCACGCCAGCGCCGCAGGCACCCCCAGGGTCAGCGGGCCAAGGGGGCGCGGCATGACGACGGCCTGGCTGGCCCGGCTAAACGGATCGGCGGCATCCTCGCCGTAGACGATCAGTGCCAGTTGCTCGGCGTCGGATACCGTCAGGGCGAAGAGGGAAACACAATCCAGGCTCTTGCACGCCGGCACCACGCCGCGACAGCTGATGGCCCCGCGGGTGGGTTTCCAGCCGACGATGTTGTTAAACCCTGCGGGAATACGGCCAGAGCCGGCGGTGTCCGTGCCCAGGGCAAAAGGCACCAGGCCGCGCGCCACCAGGGACGCAGAGCCCGCACTGGAGCCGCCGCAGATATAGTGAGGGTCGAAGCTGTTGGGCACGGCGCCATAGGGGGTGCGGGTGCCCACCAAGCCAGTGGCAAACTGATCCAGATTGCTCTTGCCCAGCACCACGGCGCCGGCAGCCCGCAGGCGCGCCACCACGGCCGCATCCTCGGTGGGCAAATAACGGTAGGTAGGACAGGCCGCCGTGGTGGGCAGGCCCGCCACATCTATGTTGTCCTTGACGGCAAAGGGCACGCCATACAGCGGTAAGGCCGCCAGGTTGCCCGCCTCCGCCAGCAAGTTCTGCAGGCGCGCACACTCGGCGGCCAGGGTGGCAGGCTCGATCAGGCTGATCCAGGCGGCATCATCCAGGCTCTGGGCGCGCAGCAGCTCACCCAGCAGCTGCTCGGGCTGCTGCCCTGCGCCGTAGGCGTCTTGCCACTCTTGTAAGGTCCATCCCAGGCTCTGCATCCGTGCACTCAACCACATCCAATCTTGTATACATGTGTGTATTACAAGTCGTGTGCCAAGCTGGCTGATGCGAAGTAAACTTTATTGTTATTTCTTTAAAAACATATTGTTATGATTGATAACCTGATTTCCAGGCGGGATTTGACCGCTAAGATAGGTGCCAAGAGAGTGCGACAACTTGGTGCAGTGATTGCGCTCAAACTGTGCGGGCGCCCCGTGCTGAGCCGTCAGACGGGCCCGTTCAGTGCCAAAAAGACAGGGCAAAAAAAAAGCGGCCCGTCCGGCCGCCTTCATCGGATGACAGTCACAGCGGCCAGGTGACGATATGGTCTTCCCAGTCGCCGGCATGGCGCTCATGAATGGCCTTGCCCCGCACCGAGGCGCCGGCGGCATGCATGGCACTGCGGCTGCCGGTGATAAGCGGGTGCCAGTCGGGCAAGGGCTGCCCCTCCGCCAGGCGACGATAGGCACAGCTGGCCGGCAGCCAGTGAAATTCGTCGATGAGATCAGGGGTCAGCCGGGTACAATCCGGCACCTTCTTGAAGCGGTTGGGGTAGTCCTTACATTGGCAGGTCCGCAGATCCAGCAGATCGCAGGCGATGTTGGTGAAGTGCAGCTCCTCTGTCTCATCGTCGATGAGCTTGTTCAGGCAGCACTTGCCACAGCCATCACACAGGGACTCCCACTGGGCCTGACTCATCTGCGTCAGCGTTAGTTGCTGCCAAAAAGGCATCTCCTCAGTTTGCATAGCATGCCTCTTTCCTAGGGGGCCACGATGGCATCGGCCAGGGTGCTGACCGCCAGGGCGAAATAGTGCGAACGGTTCCAGTGCATCAGGGCCCGGTAGTTGTCGTAGACCAGGTAGCTGCGACCGGCCCCATCATCGGGCTGGATCAGGCTGGCCAGCATGCTCCCCTTGGGCAAGGGGCCGCCCCAGGCGTTGCGCACCCCCAGGGCCTGCCATTGGGCCAGGCTGCGTTGTTGCTCCAGCCCCATCAGCTTGGCGTCCAGGGCCTTGGGCCGCGTCACGGCCCGTCCCCAGGTCTGATTGGCCTGCCAGCCTACCTGATGCAGATAGTTGGCCGCCGAAGCAAACACATCCGCCTGGGAGTGCCACAGATCCTTGCGGCCATCCCCATCGCCATCCTGGGCATAGCGCAAAAAGGAGGTGGGCATGAACTGCACCTGCCCCATGGCACCCGCCCAGGAGCCGATCATCTGATCCGCCGGGATATGTCCCTCGTCGATGATCTGCAGGGCGGCGAACAGCTGTTGCTTGAAGAAGGCTTCACGACGCCCCTCGTAAGCCAGGGTGGTCAGGGACGAGATGAGCGGAAATCCGCCGGTGAGCTTGCCGAAGTTGGTCTCGATACCCCACAGGGCAACGATGAAGCGCGGTGCCACGCCATACTCGGCACCGATGCGGGTAAGCAACACCCTATGTTTCTGGTATTGCTGCTTGGCCTGCTTGATCTTCCAGGCCGGTACGGCCTTGGGCAGGTACTCGTCCAGGGTGAGCTTGTGCTCCGGCTGACTGCGGTCATGCTTGACCGCCCGCGCGATGAAGTGCACATCGGCAAAGGCCGTCGCCAGGGTCTGGGGGCGGATGCCTTGCGCCAAGGCTTCCTGGCGCAGGGCCTGCACGTACTGCTGGAAGCTCAGGGGCGATTGGGCCTGTACCGATAGACAAGCGGCCATCCCCAGCCACCCGAGCAACCAAGGCTTCACTTGGTGTGAGGTTCCAGATTAAGGGTCCGTCTGTGCTGCACCAGCAGGCTCTCCGCCGGCGGTGGCAACTGCAGGAAGAAGCCCTGCTTGGCTAAGGCATCCGCCAACGCTTGAGGGTCCACCCCAGGCAGCTTGGCATGCTTTGCCAGTGGCAAGAGCATGACGAATTGGGGCGAGCCAAACAGCGTCATCAGCTCGGCTGGCACCCGGGAGAAATCATCCCGTCGCTCGACGTACAGATAGGTCTGTTCTTTCTTGCGACTTTTATACACGGCACAGATCATGAATCGAGGTAAAATATGCGGGGTTTGTTGCCACGAAAGTGGGCTGACTATAACATGTGAGGCCAATAAGAATAAGGGTTTTCCTCGTCAACGGAGTGCGGTAAATGGCCGATCGCGGCAACGAGCTCAAAGGTAGTAGTTTCACCCTGTCTGTTTTGCATCTGGTGGATATCGATCTCGGTCAAATCAAAGAATTGCTGGAAAGCAAGATCGCCCAGGCCCCCCGTTTTTTCAATTGTGCTCCCCTCGTCGTCAACGTAGAACAGCTGGAAATCGTGCCGGATTTCGAGCAGCTGCGTGCCCTGATCGAGGGACAGGACATGGTGCTGGTGGGCATTACCGGCGCCAAGGACGAGGCCATGAAGGTTGCCGCCAAGGCCGCCGGGCTGGCGGTGATGACCTCGGGTCGTCCCGTCGAGTCGCAGCCTGAGCCCAAAGCCCCTGTGGTGGAACAGCGCAGCGAGTCACAGGCCCTGGTGCCCACCCGTTTTCATCACGGCAATGTGCGCTCCGGGCAGCAGATCTATGCCCAGGGCAGTGCACTGGTGATCCTGGGTTCCGTCAGTAACGGTGCCGAGGTTATCGCCGATGATAGTATCCACATTTACGGCGTATTGCGTGGCCGTGCCCTGGCGGGTGCCCGTGGCAACGGTCAGGCTCGCATCATTTGTCAGGGGCTGGAGGCGGAGCTGGTCTCCATCGCCGGCACCTATCAGGTACGAGATGCCCTGCCCGATGCCAGCCTGGATCAGGAAACCCAGATCCGACTGGAGCAGGACAAACTCATTTTTGAAAGACTGCAGTCTTAACGATTACAAGGAAAGCAGCAATGGCTCGAATTATCGTCGTGACCTCCGGTAAAGGCGGCGTCGGCAAGACCACCAGCAGCGCGGCCATTTCGACCGGGCTGGCCCAGCGTGGCAACAAAACGGTGGTGATCGACTTCGACATCGGTCTGCGTAACCTCGACCTCATCATGGGATGTGAGCGTCGGGTGGTGTATGACTTCGTCAACGTCATCAATGGCGAAGCCAACCTCAACCAGGCCCTGATCAAGGACAAGCGGGTGGAAAACCTCTTCATCCTGCCGGCGTCGCAGACTCGGGATAAGGATGCCCTGACCCGCGAGGGGGTGGACGTGGTGATTGGCAAGCTCAAGGAGATGGGCTTTGACTACATCGTCTGTGACTCCCCGGCCGGCATCGAAACCGGCGCCCTGATGGCACTGTATTTTGCCGATGAAGCCATCGTCACCACCAACCCGGAGGTCTCCTCGGTGCGCGATTCCGATCGCATCCTGGGGATCCTGGCCTCCAAGTCGCGGCGAGCCGAGCTGGGTCTGGAGCCCATCAAGGAGCACCTGCTGCTGACCCGCTACGCCCCCACCCGCGTCAACCGTGGTGACATGCTGAGCGTACAGGATGTGCAGGAGATCCTGGCCATCCCGCTGCTGGGGGTGATCCCCGAGTCTCAGGCGGTGCTGCGGGCCTCCAACTCCGGCGAGCCTGTCATTCTGGACGCCGAGTCCGATGCCGGCCAGGCCTACGACGATGCGGTGGCGCGGCTGCTGGGTGAGAAGCGGGACTTCCGCTTCTTGGAGGAAGAGAAGAAAGGCTTCTTTACGCGACTGTTCGGGAGTTAAGCATGTCACTGTTAGATTTTTTTCTTAAACCGCGTAAGGAGCAGACTGCCAAGTTCGCCAAGGAGCGCCTGCAGATCATAGTCGCTCACGAGCGCAGCACCCGGGGCGGCCCGGACTACCTGCCGCAACTCAAGCAGGATCTGCTGGATGTGATCCGCAAATACGTGGCCATCGATCCCGAGCAGGTAACGGTCCAGTTGGACAAGAAAGGCGATGAGCTCTCCGTGCTGGAGCTCAACATCATGCTCTCGGACGACAAGGACAAGGAAAAAGAGAAAGACAAGGATGCGCCCGCCGCCTGACGGTGCGCCGTGAAAAAACGCAGCCAGCTGGCTGCGTTTTTTTATCGCGTATTCCAGTGGCTTGAGGTTACTCCGCCAGTGAGCCCAGCAATTGCTGACGCCAGCCCCGCAGGATCCGCGGGGTGCTTTGTGCCCGTTCGTCGTCATTGAGCAACCACAACCAGGTCAGGTACTGGTGGATGATCTTCTTGGAGGCGATGAATTCCGCTGGCAACTGCTGCGCCAGGGCCACCTGCTCCACCTTGGCCTTGATGCGCTTGAGCTCGCGCTTGTAGTGGGGATGATCCACCAGTCGTTGCAGGCGGGCCGGCCAGCTGGCGGGATCGCTCTGTACCGCTTCTTGCACCAGACGCAGCAGAGTGCGGCCATGGGTGCGGATCTCCGACGGCAGCAGCCCCAAGCCCTCCAGCTGACGCAGCTGAGTCGGCAGCTGTTGCGCCACGGCGAACAGATGCGTCTCCTTGACCACGAAGTTCAGCGCCAGGTCCCGGCGGCGCGCCTCTTCCTCACGCCAGGTCGCCAATCGCTGCAGCACCGCCAGCTGCTTGCTGCCAAGCAGCCAGGCATTACCCACCTCCCGGTAGGCCTGGGCCGGATCGCCCCGCTCTTGTTTGCGAGCCATCAGTTCCTGGCACTCTTCCTCAAACCAGGCCAGGCGACCCAATGCGTTGACCTGGCTCATCAACTGTTCGTACAAGGGCTGCAGATAATGCACGTCCGCCGCCGCGTACATCAGCTGTTCCGGGGTCAAGGGGCGCGCCAGCCAGTCGGTGCGGGCCTGCTCCTTGGCCAGGGTCACCTGCAGCAATGCCTGAGTCATGGCGTTGAAGCCGACCGACATGCCGTGCCCGGTAAAGGCGGCCGCCAGTTGGGCATCATGCAGCTTGGAGGGCAAAGCGCCGGCCTGGTGCAGTATGACCTCCAGATCCTCGCTGGCGGCATAGAGCACCACAGGCTGCGGGGCGCTAAGCAGACGCTGCCACAGGGGGCTCATGTCCCCCACGCCCAGGGGATCCACAAGCGCCAGCTGCTGGCCATCAAACACTTGAAACAGCCCCAGCTTGGGATAGAAGCTGCGGGTACGGACGAACTCGGTATCGACAAACAGGGGGCCATCAACCAGCTGGCTGCAATAGGCCTGGAGGGCCTCGGTGGAGGAGATAATCTGGTAATCCATGACAAGCGTGCTCTTGGTCAGGTGAGATAAGGAAAAGGGAGGCATCACCCTCCCCCTGACATCTGGTTATTCGGCGGACTCCGCCTGTATGTGCTGCAGCGCCTCGTCCCGCAGGACCCGGCGCAGAATCTTGCCCACATTGCTCTTGGGTAGCTCAGTGCGGAATTCTATCAGCTTGGGCACCTTGTACGCAGTCAAATGTTTACGGCAATGGGCCCGCAAGGCCGCCTCATTCAAGGTGCCCTCCTTGCGAACCACGAAGATCTTGACCTGCTCGCCGGTCAGATCCGACGGGATACCTATGGCCGCCACCTCCAGCACCTGAGGATGCATGGCCACCACGTCTTCGATCTCGTTGGGATATACGTTGAAACCGGACACCAAAATCATGTCCTTCTTGCGATCCACGATGCGTAGCATGCCAGCCTGCCACATCACGATATCACCTGTCTTCAGCCAGCCATCGGCCGTCAGCACCTCCGAGGTGGCCTCCGGTCGTTGCCAATAGCCCTGCATCACCTGAGGACCTCGTACCTGCAACTCGCCCGCTTGTTCTTCTCCCGTGACCTCTTCACCGGCATCATCCACCAGACGAACCTCGGTGGAAGCCACGGGCAAACCTATGCCCCCGGTGTGTTTGAGCAGATCATAGGGATTGCTACAAACCAGGGGCGAGCACTCGGTCAGCCCATAGCCTTCGATCAGCCGGGTCTTGGTGAGGGATTCCCAGCGCTCGGCCACCGCATGCTGCACCGACATGCCACCGCCGACCACCAGCCGCAGCTCACTGAAATCCAGCTCGCGGAAGTCTTCGTTGTTCAGGAGTGCATTGAACAGGGTATTGACCCCGGTGATACAACTGGGCCGGTACTTGCGCAACTCCTTCACCAGCCCGGGAATGTCTCTGGGGTTGGTGATCAGCAGGTTGGCCGCCCCCAGGCGCATGAAGGCCAGGCAGTTCACCGTCAGGGCAAAGATGTGATAGAGCGGCAAGGCGGTGACCACCAGCTCCTGGCCATCCCGCAAGGCGGGCAGGTAAAAGGTAACGCTCTGCTCCACATTGGCCTGCACGTTGCGGTGAGTCAACATGGCGCCTTTAGGCAGCCCGGTCGTGCCGCCCGTGTATTGCAAGAAGGCCAGATCGTCGTTGTGGATCCTGGGTTTGACATACTGCATCCGCCGCCCCTGTGCCAGGGCGCGGCGCAGGGAGATGGCGCCAGGCAGATCGTACTTGGGGATCAGCTTCTTGATGTACTTGACCACAAAGTTGACCAGGGTGCCGCGCGCCAAGCCCAGCTGATCCCCCATGCGGGTGAGGATGACGTGTTTGACATCCGTGTTGTAGACCACCTTCTCCAGGGTATTGGCAAAGTTGGAGACGATGACGATGGCCGTGGCCCCGGAATCCTTGAGCTGATGTTCCAGCTCCCGTGGAGTGTATAGCGGGTTGACATTGACCACCACGAGTCCGGCCCGCAAGGCGCCAAACAGAGCGATGGGATACTGCAGCAGGTTGGGCATCATCAGGGCGATCCGCTCCCCCTTGCGCAGCTTGAGCCCCTGTTGCAGATAGGCGGCAAAGGCACGGCTTTGCTCCTCCAGCCCCCGATAGGTCAGCACCTCACCCATGTTGATAAACGCAGGCTGATCCTGATAACGACGGACGGTTTCTTCAAACAGCCCGACCAGCGATGGGTGGGCATCGGGATTAATCTCGGCAGGTACCCCGGCGGGATACCGCTGCAGCCAGATCTTGTCCACGATTGTCTCCTCTTATCCTCAAGGCCAGCTCGGTTCTGGCAGACTGCGGGGGAAGGATTCTACCTTTTGTGCCATTTAATGCGATGATTTAACGTCTTTTTTGTGTATAGACAGCGTGAACGTCTAACCCTTGTCCTGTGGCGGATTGGCCATGCGACCCTGAAAATGCGCCTCCAGCGCCAGGCGAGTTTGCGCCTGGATCTGCGCAAGCTCCTGACACAGGGCGGCGAGTTTGTCCCGCTCCCCCTGTCGGGATAACTGCTCAAGCTGGCTGCTGACCTGATGCAACGCCTTGGCGCCCATGGCCCCGGCACTGCTCTTAATAGCATGGGCCAGCTTGGTAAATTGCTGCCAATCTCGATTGACCAGACAAGCCTCCAGGGCCGTCAGATTATTCTTGGACTCGGCCAAGAAGAGATCCAGCACCTTGAGTAAGACGGCTTCACTGGTGTCATTGGCCAGCTGTGCCAAGACCTGCTCATCTATGATGGGCAGGCTCTTCTCCGACGCAGCCGGCACAGGCTCACCCACTGGGCTGCCACCCTGCTGCTGCAGCCAGCGCGCCAGCATGGCATGCAGCTGTTCGCGGTGTAGCGGCTTGGTGAGGTAATCATTCATGCCAGCGGCCAGACAGGCCGCCTTGTCTTCGGCAAACGCATGGGCCGTCATGGCGATGATAGGCACGGCGGAGGGGGGGCCCATGATGGCGCGGATCCGCCGCGTGGCTTCCAGACCATCCATGCCGGGCATGGACACATCCATCAGCACCAGATCGAAGGGCTGAGCCGTGACGGCGGCGATGGCATCCTGACCGTTGTCCACCACAGTGATCTGGCACCCCACCTTGGACAGCAGGGCCGACGCCACCATCTGGTTGGTGGGACTGTCTTCCACCAGGAGTATTTTTCCTTCCAGCTGGGCCGCTACGGCGCTGTGGGCGACGGTGGCTGGCAGGGAGAGGCGCTGATACGGCAAGGTGAACCAAAAGGTGCTGCCTTCGCCGTAGCGAGACTGACAACCGATGGAGCCCTCCATCATCTGCACCAGACGGGCGGCGATGGCCAGTCCCAGCCCGCTCCCGCCAAAACGGCGGTTGAGGGCGGGATCCATCTGATGGAACTCCTCGAACAACTTGCCCTGCTCCTCGTCCCGGATGCCGATACCGCTGTCGATGATCTGAAACATCAGATCCCGGCCGGCCGGATTGGGCTCCGTCATCCGCACCGCCATGTGCACCCGACCCCGCTCGGTGAACTTGACCGCATTGGAGAGCAGATTCTGCAACACCTGGCGCAAGCGGGTTTGGTCACAACTGAGCATCCGCGGCACGTCTGGCGCTATGCTCAGGCCAAACTGCAATCCCTTCTGGGTGGCCTGCTGCTCGAACAGGTTGCATACCCCCTCCAGCAGACTGCGCAACTCCACGTTGCTGTACTGGATCTCCATCTTGCCGGCTTCAATCTTGGAGAAATCCAGCACATCGTTGACCAGCTGGAACAAGGAGACGCCGCCCTGGCAGATGCCCTCCACCAGTTCCCGTTGCCGCGAGGTCAATTCGCTTTCCAATAACAGCTCGGACAAGTTGATCACCGCATTGAGTGGGGTACGGATCTCATGACTCATGGTGGCCAAAAAATTGCTCTTGGCACGGTTGGCGGCCTGAGCCGCATCTCGGGCCCGGGCCATCTCCTGCTGGGTCGCCTGCAGGCTGGCAAACTGCCGGCAGGCCTTCAACGCATGGCCAAGCTTGTAGACCAGCGGCGCTATCTCCAGCTGCAGGGCCTCGGGTATCGGGGTACTGCGCCCCAGCAGCAAGGCACCACTTTTTTGATCGCACAGGTGCCAGGCGTAGTAATACAAGCCTGACGCCGGTGTCTCCAATAAGGCGGGTAGGGTCATCTGGGGCAGTTGACGGGCATAGCGTGCCAGTATGTCATTGAGTTGCTGGTTACGCTGGGCCGCGCGAGGCAAGATAAACACGGGGCCGGCCTCTCCCCCTTCCTCTTCCTCGCCACATAACAACATGGCCGCGGTGGCACAGCCGAGTCCTCTTAGAAAGATCGGGATGGCATGGTTGAGCATGGCGTCCATCTCGAGGCTCTCGCCGATGGACATGGCGATCTCGTGTAATACCTCTTGTTCGATCAGGCCTGGCTGGATCACGATTTAATCAACCCCACCACGGATGTCTTGTTGAAAAACTCCAGGTAGTCTCGCCCGCTGTTGGCGATCTCCCCCAGGGTCAAGGCCCCAATCATGGGAGTGCCAGGCAAGCTGACCGCTTGCAGTTCCCGATGGAATTCCGCACCGAGGAACAAGGAGCGGGAGACACAGTTAACAAACAACATGATCTCGGCATCCGCCTGCCCCAACTCCCTGACGGCCATGTCCCGGGCATGGCGAGCGGCCTGAATAATGGTGTTGGTCCCACCGTGCATCACATGTACATAGGCGCCTTTGCGTACCTCACCGACACACAAGAGCGCATCGCCTTGCAGACGCACCGGATCACGGATCACCAGCTCGGACCCCAGCTTGGCAATCCCCAGGGGGTATGCCTTGGCGATCTCGAAAAAGTTCTCTTCGCTGATGCGCACCCCGGCATGCTGCTCCACCACCTCCTGATAGACGGTCCAGGCCGGCATCCAATCCAGCCCCTGCAGCAGTCCCTCCTGCGATGCCGTCACCTTGAAGGCGCCGGAGATAGACTCCCAGCCGTGGGCAACGCCAATACCGCTGGCCGCCTGACATAACACCAGCACGGCCGCATCCTGCAAGACGCCCTGCGGAGTGATGACGCAAGGGCCAGACTCCATCGACAAGGAACCACAGCCGCCGCCGATATAGTTCAACTCGAGGCCATAGTGGTTGAACAGTTCCTGGATCAGCGGGTGAATACGATGACCAAAACCATCGATGAAGGTGAGCAGCATGGCCCTTTGTTCACCGGCCAGCCGGGGCAGCGGCGGCAGATAGCGGCTGATATCCTCATCCTGCAGACGCTGCTGCGGCAATACCGCCAGTTGCAATGGACAACACAGCCCCAGCAAGATCACCCCGGTGCTGTATTGCACCTCCTCATACAACACATAGGGAAAAATGCCGCCAAAGATGGGAATGGGGCTGTGTTGTAACAGGGCATCGAGTTGCGCCAGGTCGTAGTGATTGCCTTCGGCGGTCAGCATCAGTATGCCACGCAGGCCCGGCTCAACACTCATCTGCCCCAGCGCCTGGGCGACACACTCCAGATCGGTTCTGGGAGAAAAAAATAGCTTCATAGGTAATGTCAGGATCCGCCGAACTCGGGCTGTCCCCAATTATGTCCAGTCCGCGGTGAAAATACCAAATCAGCCTGTGGCAATGCTTTGTTAATCACGGAAATTTTGCCATTGACCACCACCATGGGCACCAAATGGCACGAAACACGGCCGGCTATGACTCGAAAGACGCGCTTTTCGATTTATTACCTGGCGCTGCCAAATGCAAATTCAACCCCCCTTTTGCAAATTGCAGTGTGCATGCCAGCTGCATTTTTAATCAATACTCAATAAAAACAATTGTTTAAAAATTGGCCCGTTTTATGCCATCCCAGGAGTACGCCCATTACGGAGTCTCATCATGCTACCCGTCCCAGTGATTCCAGAAGCCAGCCCCCCGGCCATCATCGCATTACCTCTGGCGCTCATTCGTTTCTGCTACCGCAGTGTGCGGCGCGGCATTCGACGCTGGTGGCATTTGCCGCGCTTCGAACGCCATCTGGTGGCCAAGGCAGAAGGATTGAGCCTGGCCAATGAAATCCCAAGGGTGCAGGGCAACCCACTGATCCAACTGGGTCGGCAATGCCGCTTGGGCGGGCAGGTGCAGATCTTGTCCTCGAACCGAACCACCACGCCCCCCGGGCTCCTGAGTCTGGGTCACCAGGTACATATCGGACATCACACCACCTTGGTGATTGGGCAACGGATCTGCCTGGGCAATGGTGTGCGCATTGCCGCAGGCAGCCGCCTCCTGGGGCAAGATGACGACCGGGGTGACATCTTGCTCGAAGACGGCGTCACCATAGGCACGGGTTGTACCCTGCTAGGCAGTGTGCATATCGGGCAAGGCACTCTGGTGGCCCCCGGTAGTCTGGTAACCTCCGATCTCCCCGCTGGCGTCTACGCCGCGGGACGACCGGCGCGCGCCTTGTGTTTATTGGCCAACCCGCAGGAGTAGTCTTATGCGAAACGATCTCATCATTCTGGGTGACAGTTGGCATAAAGACAGTGCCACCAAGCAGCTGATCGAACCCCTACTGTCGGGCCGCAAGGTGCTCTGGCTAGAACCGGACACCGACACCGCCGAAGCATACTGGCCGCAGGGACAGGCATTCGCCAATCTGTACCGCTTAGGCTTGAAACAGTACCACTGGAGCCGATGGTTGGGTCGCAGTCAATGGCAACAGCAGGCCCGGCAAATACGCCAGGCGATCAGTGATCATGGCTTGCAGGATCCCGTGCTTTGGGTGACACGAGCCGAGCTGGAACCTCTGCTGGAGGAGCTGAGCGACATCAAGGTGGTCTACTTCTGCAATCAGGCCCCGGGGGTAGGTCATCCGTTGGTGGAGCGCGCCGAACTGATCTTGGCCATCCGTCCTGAGCCGGTGCAACAGTGCCCGGCGCACAAGACCCAGTTGCTCTGTAGCCAGCCGTTACCCTTGCAGCTGCGGCCAAAGGATTTGCCGGCCAACCGCCCCTTGATCGGCTTTTGCGGTCGCCTGGATGATCGGCTGGATTGGGAACTGATCAACGACGCCGCCCGCTGGCGCCCAGACTGGAACTGGGTGCTAATTGGACCCAAACAGACCCGTCGCCTGGATACCCTGTTGCGGCTGCCCAACGTCCTCTGGTTGGGGGAAAAGACCCAGCAAGAGTACGGCGCCTACCTGCAATACTGGCATGTTACGCTTTTGCCCTTGCTGGAGTGCCCCGGCATTGCCAATAGCTATGGGCTGACCATCCGCGAGTCATTGGCACTGGGGAAACCCGTGGTGACCCGGTTCAAGAGCCAGCACGGGGGATATCAGCCCCTGCTGACCCGCGTGAGTAGAGGGGCTGACCTGGCCGAATTGCTGCCGGTGTTGAGTCTCGCTCCTGTCCACCCCCAACTGGGGCAACGGCAAGGCTGGCTGGGCGAACCGGCAAGAGCACATACCGGCAGCTGGGCGGATCAGGCGGCCAACATAGATGCCTGGTTGCAACGGCTAAGCTAGTTAATCTAGCCGACCGGCAGCCTTACTCCTGCGAGGAGGCGGCCCACGCCAGCCGTTTGCGGTAAATGGTGGATGGACTCAGCTCCAGCAGGGCGGCCGCCTGAGGAATGTTGCCATCACATTGGTCGATGGCCTGCTCTATGGTTTCTTTTTCCACCAGCCACATGGGTCGGATAGCCTGGTTTGCCAAAGATGGGAGACCAGGCTGTTCGCCTGGTTCCGGCATGACATATTTCGGTCTAAGCTGATCCAGCGGCGGGGGCAACATGCCCACCTCGACCCGCGGGCCGGACTGCAATACCACTATGTTACGCACCACATTCTGCAACTGGCGGATGTTGCCCGGCCAGGTATATTCCAAGAGCAGCCGCTCAGCCTGAGGGCTGAAACCGTCGAAACGCTTCCCTTCCTCCTTGGCAAACTCAGCAAGAAAGCGGCGAGCGATCTGCAGTACATCCTCACCACGCTCACGCAGGGGCGGCAGTTGGATGGGGATGACATGCAGGCGATAGTAAAGATCTTCACGAAAACGTCCGGCCTTCACCTCTGCAAAGGGATCCCGGTTAGTGGCGCAGACGAAGCGCACATCCACCTTCTCCTGTTTGCTGCTGCCCACCCGAGAGAAGGTGCCGCTTTGAATGAAGCGCAACAGCTTGCTTTGCAGCTCCAGCTCCATCTCGCAGATTTCATCCAGAAACAGGGTGCCGCCATCGGCACGGGCCGCGGCGCCTTCCCGGTCACTCTGCGCCCCGGTAAAGGCACCTTTGACATGGCCAAAGATCTCGCTCTCGATAAGATCCCGCGGGATGGCCGCACAGTTGAGCACCACCAGCGGCCGCTCACGCCGCGGACTCAGCTGATGTAATGTCTCGGCACAGACTTCCTTGCCGGTGCCGCTCTCCCCCGTGATAAACACGGTGGCCTTGCTGGCCGCCGCACTCTCAATGATGCGGTAGACCCCCTGCATAGGCAGTGAGCTGCCCAAAAAGCCACCGAATTGGTTGCGATCGTAATTGTCCCGGTAGCTATCCACCAGAGAGCTCAATTGTTGGTGACGCACGCCGTTGTGTACCGTGGTACACAGACGCTTGCCGTCGAAGGGCTTGGTTAGGAAGTCGAAGGCGCCAAGACGCATGGCCTCCACCGCCACATCCACAGAGCCGTGGGCCGTGATCACCACCACGGAACAGGGCAGGCCCTGCTCGCTGATAAACTTGAGGATCTCCATGCCGTCCATGTCCGGCAGCTCTAGATCCAGCAGTACCACCTGCGGCAACCGCTCCGGCAAGGCCGCCAAGACGGGCTGACCCAGGGCAAAATGGCATACCTCGTAACCCTCGTTACGCAGATAGTCCTGATACAGCAGGGCCAAGGTGGGGCTGTCTTCCACCAAAAAGAGTAGGGGTTGGCTCGATCGATTCATCATT
Organism: Pseudaeromonas paramecii; assembly: GCF_039540575.1. Classification (NCBI taxonomy): domain Bacteria; kingdom Pseudomonadati; phylum Pseudomonadota; class Gammaproteobacteria; order Aeromonadales; family Aeromonadaceae; genus Pseudaeromonas; species Pseudaeromonas paramecii. Next base: position 180,857 of record NZ_BAABFC010000001.1, on the reverse strand, counting down.
ATTATTCCCGCGTGCGTCTTAGGGTGTTTCTAGCAAAGCCGCTCCAGCAGGACAAGGGTTAGGTCATCCTGGATAAGGTCGGCGTGATGGGCATCAAACAGCTGCAAAATACTCTCTTGGGTCTCTTTAATCGGTACCATGGCGCTAGAACGCAGGTGTGCCACCAGATCCTGCTGCCAGCGACTGGGCAATTCATCGTTACTTTGGCAACGCAAACCATCGGAATGGATCAGCAGGCGTTCCCCCTGGCGCAAGGGCACCACAGACTCCTGGGCATGAAAATCCCCTCCCAGACCGGTCATTTGCCCCTTGTCCGGCAAGGGCACTATAGCCTCTTCACCGATCAGCCAGGGCATGGGGAAGCCGGCGGAGGCCAATGTCACCTCGCCACTCTCTTCCAAGGTCAAGGCCAGCACATGCACCTGAGTCTGACTCAGCAGGGGATCCTCCAGCATGATCTCGGCCAGGCGATGGAGCACCTGCGCCGGCCCCCAGCCATGGGGCAAGGCACATAACAAACCCCGCAGGTAACCGGCATAGGCATGGGCAAAACTCCTGGCCTGCTCGGCCCGTCCCATCACATCCCCCAGGATCAGGCGCCGCCCCTGTTGGATGATGAAGTCACTCCCCCCCAGCTTGGCGCCACGGATCCCCATGCTCAAACCAAACGGCGCTATGCTGGCGGGCAGATGGGGACGCAACGAGGCCGTCACCAAGGGATCCAGGTGATCGGCACAGCGCTCCTTGCGGTTCTGCTGGCGAAATAGCACCCGACTGACCACCGCCAGCAACTCGGCCTTGCACACCGGGGTCAGCAGGTAATCCTCCGCCCCCAGGCCGGCGGCCAGCAAGCGGGTCTCCGGATCCTGGCTGCCGGTGAGAAACAAGAAGGGCGGCAGATCCTGGCGTTGCTGCTCGGCCAACGCAAACCGCAAGGCCAGGCCGTCGAAGGGCTCCTGGCCAACGTCGGAGATCACCAGATCGGCGCCCTGCCGCTCCAGCACAGACAAGGCCTCCCGAGCCGAGCCGAAGGTCGATACGGTGAAGCGTTCACTCAAGTAGTCGGCCAGCAGGGTTCGCATGATCAACTGGTGATGGATCAGCAGGATCCGCCCATGCAACTCGTTTTGCCTGAGTTCCAGGGTGCAGAGGTTGGCGAGCGGCAGACGCCGATAGACCACCTCCGCCAGCATGGGATCCGGCAGCTCCCAGCCAGGTTCTGCCAGCAGGGTGTCCTCATCCAGGGCCAGATCTATGGGTTGTGGTTGGCAGGGATCGAACGGTGGCGCGTCGTCCTCGATCTCCAGTTGCCAGACCTGTTCCAGATGGTACAGACGTACCCTGAGACAAGAGGGATGGGCATGATGCACGCTGCGGGAGGCCAGCTCGGTGAACAGGCGGCGCCAATGACCTATCTGCCGCTCCCCCCAGCCCTGGCAACGCAATACCCGATCCAGGCTCTGTCGGCCCAGCCGGATACCACTAAAGTCTGCTGGCAGGTGTGCTTGCCATACCAGCGTTTCCTTGTCCTGAGTCTTCATGCAGGAACGACCGCCTTCTACTCCAAGCAGTTGAAAACCAACGAGGGGCTACCCCACCAGTTTGGGCAACGCCTTGCGGCGAAGAGGCTGAATTTACAAGAAAGTGGGATGGCCCGCACACATTAATTGGACTACTGCCAACCTTGCTCCAGTGCGGCCTCGGCGGCATCGGCGTCCAACATGGCCTGCTCATCGGCAAAACAGGGGATCAGCCCATCGATGCCATGGATAGTCAGTTGTTCCAGCAGCGGGCCGGCCGGGCACAACAGGCGCAGCCGCCCACCAAACCAGCGCAGTCGCTTGTACAGATAGACCAAGACCCCGACGCCGGTTTCATCCAGGTCACTGACGGCCCGCAGATCCAGCACCAACCGACAGCGCGGCGCCAGTTTCTCTTCGCACAGGCTCAGCAGTTCGCCGGCGGAGACTTCGTCCAGTTCACCACCCAGCACCACATATTGATACGGCTCGGGCAGTCGTGTGGCTGATAACATAAGGACACCTCGTAAGACGAACAAAGATGTCCTTGTCCTGCAATTGCCAAGCCAGCTTTTAAGTCTCGTCCGCCCGGCAAATGCCGGCCTAGCGCTGCAATCTGCGCATGAGGCCCATCGGCTGGCTGGCAATTTGCAAATTGCAGCTAGTTTACCGCCGGCCCCCGCTCCAGCCAGATGAGCTCCAGGCCGCGCTGTTTGAGGGCCTGGGCCACCGCATTGGTCGGTCGCTCATCACTGATGTGAAACTGCTCCAACTCCTTGGCCGGCTGGGCATAGCCGCCGGGCTGGGTGCTGGAGCCGGCGCTGACGCTGGTGATGGCCAGGGGGATCAGGGCATCCCGCAGCTCGGGGCGCTCCCGGGTGGACAACGATAGCTCCAGTTCCGGATCCAGCAACCGCCAGGCACACACCAGCTGCACCAGCTGACGCTCGCTCACCGGGCTGACCGGTGATATGCCACCGGTACAGGGCCGCAGCCGCGGAAATGACAGGCTGTAGCGGCTGCGCCAGTAGGTCTTGCGCAGATACTGCAGGTGATGGGCCAGCATCAGGCTATCGGTGCGCCAATCCGCCAGCCCCAGCAGCACCCCCAGGCCTATCTTGTCCACCCCGGCCTGCCCCAGCCGATCCGGCGTGTCCATGCGCCAGGCCATGTCCTGCTTCTTGCCCCGCAGATGGTGTGCGGCATAGCTGGGCGCATGATAGGTCTCCTGATAGACCATGACGCCATCGAGTCCCATCCCCACCAGCTCGGCGTACTCGTCCGTCGCCAGAGGTTGCACCTCCATCATCAGGTAGGGGGCATAGGGCTTGATAAGCGGCAGCATGCGGCGAAAATAGTCGATGCCCCCCTTGCGCTCATGCTCGCCGGTAACCAGCAACAGGTTCTGGTATCCCAGCCTGGCAATGGCCTCGCACTCCGCCAGCACCTCCTGCTCGTTCAAGATCTTGCGCTTGATGGCGTTGCTCATGGAGAAACCGCAGTAGCTGCAGTCGTTGGCGCAGAGGTTGGTCAGATACAGGGGCAGATACATGCTTACCCCCTGGCCAAAGCGCTGGCGGGTGAGTCGCTGGGCGGCCTGCATCATCTGGGGCAGATAGGGCTCGGCGGCGACCGAGATGAGGGCGGCAAAATCCGCCAGGCTCTTTCTGGGCCGCGCCAGGGCGGCGGCCACCTGCTCGGCGGTGGCATTCACCACCTGGGCTTGCAGCTGGTCCCAATCCAGTTGCTGCCACTGCTGATAGAAGCTCATGCGGGATCCTCCAGCAGGCGCAGCAAGAAGGGATCCAGCGGACTGCTGGCCACCGCCCGTTGGCTCACCGCCCCCAGTCCATGCTCATAGGCCAGGCGGCCGGCCTGCACCGCCAGGGCGAAGGCTTGCGCCATAACAACAGGATTGCCGGCCACCGCGATGGCGGTATTCACCAGCACCGCATCGGCCCCCAGCTCCATGGCCTCGGCGGCATGGGACGGTGCCCCCAGCCCCGCATCCACCACCACGGGGACACCGGACTGCTCCATGATGATCTGCAGCATCTGCCGGGTCGTCAGCCCCTGATTGGAGCCGATGGCCGCCCCCAGCGGCATGACGGCGGCACAACCCGCCTCCTCCAGCCGCTTGCACAGCATGGGATCCGCGCCGCAATAGGGCAGCACCACGAAACCCTCCTTCACCAGCTGCTCGGCAGCCTTGAGGGTCTCGATGGGATCGGGCATCAAGTAGCGTGGGTCGGGGTGGATCTCCAGCTTGACCCAGTGGGTGCCCAGGGCCTCCCGAGCCAGGCGGGCCACGTAACAGGCCTCCTCGGCGGTACGGGCCCCCGAGGTGTTGGGCAGCAGGTTGACCCCCAGGCCGCGCAGGGGCGCCAGGATCTGCGGGTCCTCGCCGGTCAGCTTGACCCGCTTGATGGCCAGGGTGGTCAGCTCGGAGCCGCTGGCGGCGATGGCCTGGGCCATCAATTCGGCGCTGGCGAACTTGCCGGTGCCGGTGAAGAGCCGGCTGGCAAAGCTGCGGCCGGCAATCTTGAGTGGTTGAGTCTGCATGCTAGCCTCCGGCTATCACGGAAAAGATGTCGATACGATCCCCGGCCGCCACCGGCGTCAGGGCCCATTTCAGACGGGGGATCACCGCCTGGTTCAGTGCCACCGCCACTCCGGCGGGGATCTGGGGTGGTTCGCCCCGCCCCAGTCCCTCGGCCAGCAGCAGGCCAGCCAGGCTCAGACCGATGAGCCCCTGGCGGGGGCTGTCATTGACAAAAAAATCCATCGTTTGCTTATTCATTCATTGCTCCTCCAACGACGCGGCACAGACGGGGCAGCCGGGATCCCGACTCAGGGCAAAGCGCTGCCAACGCCCGCTTAAGGCCTCGTGGCGCAGCACCTGGCCGGTATTCGGGCTCGGCAGGTCGGCTAGAAAGCGCAAGGCCTCCAGCGCCAGCTGACTGGCGATGAGCCCCGCCATGGGCCCCAGGATGCCGGCATTGGCGCAGCTGTCGGCCTCATCCTGAGCAGAAAACAGGCAGTGATAGCAGCCCTGGGTGCCACGCAGTCCGGGCTCAAACAGCGCAATCAGCCCCTGCCAGCCCGCCACGGCCCCGCTTAACAGCGGCACGGCGGCCGCCACACAGGCGGCGTTGACCGCTTGGCGACTGGCCAGGTTGTCGGTGCAGTCGATGACCAGATCCAGCGGCTGCCCTTGGGGACACAGCAGTTCGGGCAGCGAGTCCGGGCTCACCGCCGGCAGCGGACATACCCGGCAGCCGGGGTTGAGGCGGGCCAGATGGCGCTGGGCGGCCTGAGTCTTGGGCTGGTTGAGATCCGCCTGGGTAAACAGGATCTGCCGGTGCAGGTTGGACAGCCCCACCCGGTCGCCATCGCTGAGATACAGTTGCCCCACCCCGGCTCCCGCCAGATAGAGCGCCACCGGCGAGCCCAGACCGCCGGCCCCCACCAGCAGGACCCTTGCGCAGGTGAGACGCCCCTGGGCCACCTCGCCCCACTGGGGCAGGCTCAGCTGGCGGGCATAGCGAGCCCAGTTGGCCTCGGAGAACGGCTCAGCAGACGACATTCGACACCTCCGCCTCGCCACCTGCCCCCACCTGGGCCAGCAGCGCTCGGGTGACGGCCTGGGGATCCGCCGCCTGGGTGATGGCGCTCACCAGGGCCACACTGGCGACGCCGGTGGAGAGCACCCCCGCCACCCGCTCGATGCTGATGCCGCCGATGGCCACCGCCGGGTAGCCTTCCAGCAGTTGCACCGCCTCCGCCAGCCGCTTGAGTCCCTGAGGCGCGGACGGCATCTGCTTGGTCTGGGTGGGGAAGATGTGCCCCAAGGCGATGTAGGAGGGCCGCAGCGCCAGGGCCCGGGCCAGCTCGCCGTGGCCGTGGGTGGAGACGCCCAGCCGCAGGCCGGCGCGGCGGATGACCGCCAGATCCGCAATCTCCAGATCCTCCTGTCCCAGGTGCACGCCGTAGGCGCCATGGCGAATGGCCAGTTGCCAGTAGTCGTTGATAAACAGCCGCGCTCCGTATTGCCGCCCCAGGGCGATGGCGCGGATGATCTGCTCTTCAAGGGTCGGATCATGCGGATCCTTGATGCGCAGCTGCAGGGTGCGCACGCCCCACTGCAGCAGCCGCTCGATCCAGGCAAGGGAGTCCACCACCGGATAGAGCCCCAGCCGGGCAGGGCAAGGGGCGAATGGCTCAGATGCAGGCGCCAGAGCCGCTGCGGCGCTGGCAAAGACCAGCGGCAGGTGCTGCCGGCCATGGGGTACGCCCAGCCGCGCCAAGGGGCCAGGCCCCTGCCCCACGCCCTCGGCCGCCGCGAGCCCCTGTTGCAAATAGGCCCGCGCCAGGGTGACGGCGTCAACCAGGGCATCCCCCCGGGCCAACAGGGTGGCGATGGCACTGGCGTCGCTGCAGCCGGTGCCGTGACCGTGGCGGGTAGTGAGTCTGGGTGCCGCCAGCCACAGGGATTGACTCGATGTGAGCAGGTAATCGAGACAGATCGGCCCCGCCCCGTGCCCCCCCTTGACCAGCACGGCGGCGGCGCCCCGGGATTGCAGCTCGGCGGCGGCGCGCTCAATCTGCTCCGGCGTGTCCACCGGCAGCCCGGTGAGGGCCGCCAGCTCCGGCAGGTTGGGGGTGATCAGGGTCAGCTGCGGCAGCAGCCGATCCCAACCGTCGGACTGGACCAGCCGGCCCATGACCTGGCCCGTGCTGGCCACCTGCACAGGATCGTAGATCACCGGGGGCCGCTGCCCGGGCGCCAGTTCGGCCAACCAGTCGCTGAGCCAGGCTAGCTGCTCATCGCTTGCCAATAGCCCCACCTTGATGGCGGCGGGCCAGAGGTCTTCGGCCAAGGCGGTGCGCTGGGCCTCCAGCAGCGCCAGGCTGACGGGCGCCACCGCCGTGACCGCCACGGAATTTTGCGCCGTGATGGCGGTGACCAGGGTGCAGCCATGGCCCCCCAGATCCTGGATGGTCAGCAGATCCGCCTGCAGGCCGGCACCGCCGCCGCAATCCGACCCCGCCAGGCTCCAGACGATGGGACGGCTCATGGCCGGCCCTCGCCGTCCAGCACCGGCTGGTAGAGTTCGCTGCCTTCGGCCACGAAGCGCGCCGACTGGGCCTGCATGCCGGCCTGCCGTGCGGCCTCTTTCTCGGCCTCCATGGCCCGCACCTCTTGGCTTATCTTCATGGAGCAGAACTTGGGGCCGCACATGGAGCAAAAATGCGCCAGCTTGCCGGAGGCCTGAGGCAGGTCCTCGTCGTGCAGCGCCCGGGCCGTCATGGGATCCAGTGCCAAGTTGAACTGATCCTCCCAGCGGAACTCAAAGCGCGCCTTGGACATGGCGTCATCCCGTATGCGGGCGGTGGGATGGCCCTTGGCCAGATCGGCGGCATGGGCGGCAATCTTGTAGGCGATGAGCCCCTGCTTGACGTCCTCCTTGCCGGGCAACCCCAGGTGCTCCTTGGGGGTAACGTAGCAGAGCATGGCGCAGCCAAACGAGCCGATGAGTGCCGCACCTATGCCGGAGGTGAAGTGATCGTAACCCGGGGCTATGTCGGTGGTCAGGGGACCTAGCGTGTAGAAGGGGGCGCCGTGGCAGTGTTTCAACTGCTCGTCCATGTTGGCCTGGATCAGGTGCAGCGGTACGTGGCCCGGGCCTTCTATCATCACCTGCACATCGTATTGCCAGGCGATCTGGGTCAGCTCGCCCAGGGTACGCAGCTCGGCGAACTGGGCCTCGTCGTTGGCATCGGCGATGGAGCCGGGCCGCAGGCCATCCCCCAGGGAGAGGGCCACGTCGTACTGGGCGCAGATCGCGCAGATCTCGCGAAAATGGGTGTAGAGGAAGTTCTCCTCATGGTGGGCCAGGCACCACTTGGCGATGATGGAGCCGCCGCGGGAGACGATGCCGGTGACCCGCTTGGCAGTGAGGGGCACGTAGGCCAGCAGCAGACCGGCGTGAATGGTGAAGTAGTCCACCCCCTGCTCCGCCTGCTCGATCAGGGTGTCGCGCATCAGCGCCCAGGTCAGATCCTCGGCCTTGCCGTTGACCTTCTCCAGCGCCTGGTACATGGGCACGGTACCGATGGGTACCGGGCTGTTGCGCAAGATCCACTCCCGGGTCTCGTGGATGTGCCGGCCGGTGGAGAGATCCATCACGGTGTCGGCGCCCCAGCGGGTGGCCCACACCAGCTTCTCCACCTCCTCTTCGATGCTGGAGGTGACCGACGAGTTGCCTATGTTGGCGTTGATCTTCACCAGGAAGTTGCGGCCTATGATCATGGGCTCGGCCTCCGGGTGGTTGACGTTGGCGGGGATGATGGCCCGGCCGGCGGCCACCTCGGCTCGCACAAACTCGGCGCTGATCCCCCCATCGGCCAGCCCCTGGCTCTCCCGCAGGGCGATGAACTCCATCTCCGGGGTGATGATGCCGGCCCGGGCATAGGCCAGCTGGGTGGGACGTTGACCCGGTTTGGCACAACGGATCGGCGCCGTCTGCGCCATGCGCGGCAGATCCGCCGCCGTGATGGCCTGGCGATGAGCCCGGGTCAGGCTGGCGGTGGCGGCCACGGGCGCACAATCCCCCCGTTCTTCGATCCAGGCATCCCGCAGGCGAGGCAGCCCCTGGCTCACATCCAGCTGGGCCGCGGGATCGCCGTAGGCGCCGGCGGTGTCATACACCAGCACGGGGGCATTGGCCTCCAGCACAGGCGCCTCCGGCGTGCCCCCCACCAGGGTCGGCGAGAGGTGGATGCGGCGCATGGGTACCCGGATATCCGGCCGGCTGCCGGTGACGTACAGGCGATCCGAGTTGGGGAAGCTCTCCCCGGCCAGCTGGCCGATATAGGCCCTGGCCTGGGCACGGCGCTCGCGGCGGGAGGGAGCGGTAGCGTCAGTGAGGGACGCGCGGGTTTGAGTTTCTGTCGACATAGCAAAGCTCACCTTGGGTTGTGGGTTTGCTTGTCTGAAGTGTTGAGGGCGGGTTGGCGGACTCCCGGGGTGGGAGCTGGACGCCGACAAACAGACAGGTCGTCTGGGTCGGCGCCCTTCCAGTGTCGTCCTGGCGATCTATCGGTGGACGGCAAGCCATTGGCGCCTTGTATCCCTTCGCAGGTATTAACCTGATCAGGTTCAACGGATCCCGAATTAACGGTCTCAGCCCCGGGGGGCACTCCGACAAGTGGCCAAAAGTATGCCCCGCTGCTGGGCAGGGCACAAGTCCGACTAGCTCAGGGGGATGGACACGGCAGCACTATTCCCCGTCTGAGTGGCAACCTGGCCCCCCTCCGGCAGTCCCAAAGCCCGATGGGGCGCCACCGGCACCTGGATCACCAGGGCGCCGTAGGGTGCCAGGATCTGTTCGACCGCCAGCGGCCGCTGTTCCCAGAAGTCCTGACTGCCCAGCGGCAAGGTGACGGGCTTGGGCTCGCCCTGCCAGTTGAACAGGCAGCCCAGCCAGTGATCCTCGAAGCGCACCCACCCCTGATCAAAACTGGTATCGGTGAAGCGCAGCGGCGGCACCCCCGCCTCGGTCAGGGCTTGCAGGCGGGCCACCTTGGCCTGCCATGCCGAGCCCAGGGCCTGCAGCCGATCCCCCAGCAGCAGGCTGCCACCGGCGGCCACCAGGGTGGCCAGGTGAAAGTCGTATTCGGCCGGGCAGGCCTGCTGACCCGGAATGTCCAGCAGGCACAGGCAGTCGGGATCCAGCCGCCACAGGCGGTCCGCCTGCCAGCTGCGGTAGAAGATCTCCCGCGCCAGCTGACGAAAGCGCGGGCCGCTGCGCTCCACGTCATCCGCCACCCGCATGCCGTGTACCAGCCCCAGGCTGGGCCACAGGGGCGCGTTGCACCCCAGCAAGAAGGCGTCCGCCCCGGCCCCCGCCAGCATGGCCGCCAGGCCCGCGCGATAGGCGGCCACCCGGCTGCCCCCATCGTGCCGGTCACCCGCCGGCAGCAGCCCCCAATAGAGGGCATCGAGCTTGAAGTAGCGGATGCCGTAGTCGCGCCGCAAGGTGGCAAACAGCCCCCGCAGGTGGGCCTGCACCTCAGGATGACTGCCATCCAGGCAGTACCAGGGAGTGCAGCGCCAGCCGCCATAGGTCACCTGCTCGGCGGGAATGGGCCGACCCTGCCGGTCGTGGATAAACCACTCCGGATGGGACTGGAACAGCTGGGAATTGGGTTCGGCAATAAAGGGCGCCAGCCACAAGGCAGGCTCTGCCCCTTGCGCCCGGATCTGCGCCACCAGGGGCGCCAGACCGCCGGCGAACTTGTCGCTGGGCCGCAGCCAGTCCCCCATGGCGGCCTGAAAGCCATCGTCGATCTGCACAAATTCCAAGCCAGGCCAGTGAGCCTGCAACTGGCTGAGGTTCTCTTCGATGTCGGCGCGGCTGACATCGGCATAGTAGTGATACCAGGAGCACCAGCCGGTGGGACGGCCGGCCGAGGTCAGGGGCGGATGCTGGGCGCAGATCCGCTGGGCCAGCTGCTCCAGCACAGCTTCGCGGGTCGGCCCCTGGGTGATAAACAGCGGCTCGCTCTGCCAGGTTTCGCCATTGGCTGGCTGTCTCCCATCGGTATCCATCAGGATCTGTAATCGGCCCCCCGGATAGAGCCGGAACACGCCGACAAACTCGCGGCAGGCGGTAAAGCCCATCAGGGTCCAGCCGTTGGCCTGACGCACCAGCAGCAGGTTGTAGCAGCTGTGATAGCCTTTTTCCGCCCCCAGACCATAGCTGGCATCGGGGCAGCGGCCCACCGGCTTGGGGGCATCCCAGGTGCCGGCGGTCTGGGCCAGCATCTGATAACCCTCACCGTAGATCTCGAACACAGGTTCCTTGAAGGGATGGCCGTCATACAGGATCCACTCGGTGGCCTCATGGCCCTCCTGGGAGCTAGTCAGTGACTGACGACCGGCGGCCTGCTGCAATGCGGGGCCGTCCCAGCGCACCACCACCTCGTCGGCCTGCCACATGGGCAGAGCAAATCCCGGCAGCGCTTGGGCCTGGATAAGCAAGCCTTGGCGAAAAGCCTGCAGCCAAGGGGTTGGCCCCTTGGGCATGGGTTGACTACTCATAGCGTATTACCCTGATTTCCTTCGTTTTTATGATATTTGTTTTGGATGGACAGCCTAATGCCGACTTTCGTCCTAGGTCAACTCTGCTAAACTGTGACCCCCTCTTCATTTTTCGGAGTCATCATGGCGTGGTTGTTGCCCCGTTTGCGCTTAGCCTGCGTGCTGTTACGGGATGCCTTGGTGCTGTTTGCCTGCCTGTGGGCCGGCAAAGCCATGGCCGCCCTGCTGCCATTTAGTTTTCCGGGCAGTATTCTGGGCATGTTGCTGCTGTTTGTCCTGCTGAATCTGCAAGTAGTGAAACTGCGCTGGGTGGAAGCCGGCGCCGGTGTGCTGCTGCGGCACATGGCCCTGCTGTTTATTCCGGTGGGAGTCGGCCTGCTGGCCTATCTGGACGCCTTCGCCGATTCCCTGCTGCTCATAATGCTCAACGTGTTGGCCGGCATCACCCTGATATTGCTGGTGGTGGGCCGTCTGTATCAGAGGTTGAACCAATGATCTTCTACCTGGCCCTGCCCTTGACCCTGGCGCTCTACCTGCTGACCCGAGCCCTCTATCGCCGCTTCCCCCTGCCGTTCATCAATCCCGTGCTGATCCCCATGCTGATCATCATGGGCCTGCTGGCCATCTGGCAACTGCCGCTGGAGCAGTACAAGGCCGGCACGGCGCCCATCACCTTCTTCCTGGAGCCGGCGGTGGTGGCCCTGGCACTGCCCCTGTACAGCCAGATGCGCCACATCCGTGCCAAGCTGCTGCCGATCCTGCTGTGCTGCCTGCTGGCGGTGCTCATCAGCGTGGCGGGCACTCTGCTGCTGGGACATTTCCTGCATACGCCTCGCGACATGCTCAGTTCGGTGGCAACCCGTTCCATCACCACCCCCCTGGCCATGAGCGTCAGCCAGAGCCTGGGCGGGATCCCGGATATTGCCGTGGCCATCGTCATCCTGGTGGGCATACTGGGGGCCCTCATCGGTTTTCCGCTGCTCAAGCTGTTCGGTGTCAAGGATCCCCACGCCCAGGGGCTGGCCATGGGGGCTTGCTCCCACGCGGTGGGCACGGCCGCCGCCGCAGAGCAGGGGGTGGAACAGGGCGCCTTCTCCTCCCTGGCCATGGTGCTGTGCGGCATCCTCACCGCCCTGGTGGCACCCCTGCTGTTTCATCTGCTGGCTTGATGGGGCAGTTCACGGCGTCAGAATTTAAAAACGTTTGATTTTAAAACGGTTCCTCAAGCACGATAGGGATCACATTTTGACGGGGCGCTCCCTCCTACCATGGCGCCCCGTTTATGTTTCCCTCATCCGAGCCAGGAGCGCCTCATGTTCACCGCCGTCCTCGATGCCATCGCCACCCTGCCCACCCCACTGGCCAGCCTGTTAGCCGAACAGCTCGAAGCCAACCAGGCACACGGGGCGGCGGCCCGTTTGAGTGCAAGCCAATGGCAGGCCTTGCAGGGCCGAAGCGGCCTGGACGATACGGCCTTGAGTCTGGCCCTGCTGCCGGTGGCGGCGGCCTATGCCCATACCCCCATCAGCCATTTCAACGTGGGGGTCATCGCCCTGGCGGCCAGTGGCACTCGCTACTTCGGCGCCAATTTCGAATTCCCGGATCAACCATTGGGCGCCAGCATTCATGCCGAGCAGTCCGCCATCAACCACGCCTGGCTGGCCGGTGAAACCCGCCTCCTCAGCCTGACGGTCAACGCCTCCCCCTGCGGCCACTGCCGGCAGTTCATCAATGAGACCCAGGGCGGTCCAGGGGTGCAAATCCAGCTGCCCCAGGGCCGCTTTAGCCTGACGCAGCTGCTGCCGTACGCCTTTGGTCCGACGGATCTGGGCATCACCCAGGTGCTGATGAGTCCGCACTGCCAACCACTGGCGCCCCTGGATGGCGATAGCCTGTTGCAGCACGCCCGCACCGCCGCCGAGGCCAGCTATGCCCCCTATTCCGGCGCCTTGGCCGGGGTGGCATTGGCATCGGCCACGGGCCAGATCATCACGGGCCGCAGCGCCGAGAATGCCGCCTACAACCCCTCCCTGCCGGCCATGCAGTCGGCCTTGGCCATGGCCCATCTGCAGGGCTGGGATCTGCGCCAGATCCGCCGTGCCGCCCTGGTGGAGGCCCGGGCCGCGACCTCCCAGTTGACCAGTGCCCAAACCGTGCTGGCCAGCTTGTGTCCGGCGACACTGGACTACCTTGCCGTGCCCCAGCCGGTGGCGGAGCGGCCGTAGTTTATGCCCGGTTCAGCCTGCATCCTGGTCGTCAGGCTGAATGGCGGCTGAGCCATCGATTTTCCGGCCACATTCCGGGTTTTACTGGCGCCATCGGCTGGGGTAAAGTGCCGATCCCGCCAGGACTCAACCTCGGCTATTTTTTGGATTTCACCCCGATAGGGACACCTCATGCGCCACCACGTCGCCCCCATATTAGTGGGCCTGTTGCCACTGCTGAGCGCCTGCAGCAGCAACGCGCCCGTGACTCACGCCGCCACTGTCCAGACCGACAGCAAGTTGTTACCCTCCGTCCCCCCTGCCACCACCGGCTCCTGGTTGCAGGACCAGCGCAAGCTCAAGGCAGGCCAGCCGACTGACGACCAGCCGCTGGGGGACTATGCCGCTCACCCCAAGGCCCAGCAGTTCATCGATTACATGGTGGTCAAACACCAGTACGACAGGGATCAGCTCACCTACTGGATCAATCATGCCCAGCGTCTGGATTATGTGCTGCGGCTGATGGATAACCAGGCCCCCTCCAGTGCCACCCCCACAGGACCAAACGGTGCCTGGCTGCGTTACCGGCAGAAATTCATCACCACGCCCAATGTGCAAAATGGGGTGGATTTCTGGCAGGAGCATGACGAGACACTCAGACGTGCCCAACAGCAGTATGGGGTACCGCCGGAGATCATCGTCGGCATCATAGGGGTGGAGACCCGCTGGGGCCGGGTGATGGGCAATACCCGCCTGCTGGATGCCCTGGCTACCCTGGCGTTTGACTATCCCCGACGCGAAACCTTCTTCACCGGCGAGCTGGAGAACTTCCTGCTGATGGCCCGGGAAGACGCCGTCGATGCCCATGAGCTGCGCGGCTCCTTCGCCGGCGCCATGGGCTACTGCCAGTTCATGCCCTCCTCCTTCAAGGCCTATGCGGTGGACTTCAATGGCGATGGCAAGACGGATCTGTGGGATCCCGAAGATGCCATCGGCAGCGTGGCCAACTATTTCCGCGCCCATGGCTGGACCCCCAATGATACGGTGGCGGTGAAGGCCCGGGGCCAAGCCAAGGGTCTGGAGGCAGGTCTGCAGCACAGTTATCCGCTGCGCACCCTGCAAGCGGCCGGGCTAAAGCCAGTGGGTCCAGTGCATCACGCCGAAGCCACCCTGCTGCGACTGGATGTGGGCAAGGGCTATGAGTATTGGTATGGCCTGCCCAACTTCAACACTATCACCCGCTACAACCGCAGCGTCTATTACGCCATGGCGGTCTGGCAACTGGGCGACGCGGTGAAGCAGCAGATGGCCTACGCCTACCAGTCGGCCAATTAGTCTCTGCCGCAAAGCACAACGGGGAGCCAGGCTCCCCGTTGTGGGTCAGTTGATTCGGTGACGTTAGTGAGGCTTAAACTGATTGGTGACCGGATCGTAGAAGTAACCAATCTCTTCCATCTTCATGTCCAGCTGGCCCTTGGTGAAGTTGAAGGTGGCCAGCAGATCCTCCAGATCCGGGCACTCCAGCCGCAGTTTTTCGTTCACTATGCCCAGCAAGATGTTGGCGTCCATGCGCAGGTAGCCGCTCAAGTCCATAGGATGTCTCCTCTGTTTGCCTGGTCTGCTTAACTATAACGCCAGCCCGGGGCACCATTGCAAGGCGACATCACATTTTGTTAACGCTCCCAGTAGGCCTCTTCCAGGCTGTCTTCGCGCTCCGGCAGGCCGCGGGACAGCCGTGGGCTGCTCTGGCACAGCACCTCGTAGCTCACCCGGTTGGCGTACTTGCACAGCTGGGCAAATGAGGAGTATGAGAGAAACGGTGCCACATGCTTGGCGGAGTTGGGCACGGAGGTGCGGTGAAAACAGTTGGCCGCCATGTCATGCAGCACGGCCGACAGGGCGCCATCGCCGGCCCCATTGGTGTTCTTGATCTTATGCGGGCCACCCATGTAGGGCGAGATATGGGAGAACACCGCCAGGGGCGCCTGGCAGTCCGTCCGCCGCATGGGACGGCTGAACTCGAAGCGGTTGAACTCAGGAATACAACCGGGTAACAGCGGGTGGCTGGTCTCCCGCTTGAAAGCCTCGTCGGTATAGCCGGCCATGAAGAGCCCCAAGGGGCCGGCGGTACAGAGCACCAGATCCGCCCACTCCAGTGCCTTGGCGGCCGCCGCCAGCGGATCCTGCTGCCCCGTGAGTACGGCCCCCTCCTCTTCGTTCATCGCCAGCACGGTGACGTACTCGGCGATGAAGGCCTGCCACCAGGCGGGATCGGCCTCGATGACGTGCCGCGTCCCCAGGGTCAACACCACGGGAACCCCGGCCGCCTTGGCCAACGACACCGCCTTCATGGCCGAGGCTTTCATGGTATCGCCCTCTTCCCCCCGCACCAGATAGGCACTGATCACCAGGGCCGCCGCCCCGTTAATCACGGACTCCGGAATGTACTGGTGACTCAAGCGGTTCATGGCGCCGGGGCTGATGCCGAAGCTGCGATCGCCGTCCTGGGTGACAAAGGTGAAGCAGCGGCCGATGGGCCCCTGCACCGGTTGCAGGTGGTTGAGATCCACCCGTGACGAGGTGCTGCACAGATACCGATAGGCATAGCTGCCCACGCCGATCTGCTCGCTCATCACCCCCAACAGGATGGAGCGGGAGTCGCTGAGCACGGAGTAGTTGTGCAGGGTATTGGCCACAGTGCCACCGGCAAACTCGCTCTCCACCAGCTGGCCCGCCAGTATGGCCTGATAGATGGCCTCCGCCGTGTCATCACTCACCAGCAGGGAGTGGCCCTTGCTCAGGCCATAGCGCGCCAAAAAGGCATCATCCACATGGGCCTCGATATCCACCAACGTCTGGTCTATTCCCACCACATAGGGCGGTTGACCCTCTGGGCTGGCGAGGGGCTGGATCATGGGATCGCGACGGTCCACCGGGAAGTAATGCTTGGACTTGCGTTGGCCGGGAAATTTCATCTGGGACACCGGGTTCAGGCTGGGGGCGCGCATGGTAACACGCCCCTTTTGCCCGAAAAAAGAGGGGGGTCAGGACGCAAACGGTTTTCCGATGCCCAGGGCCTGACTGGCCAGCTGGGCCAGCAAATCCAGGTGTTCCGGCTGGTCATTCAAGGCCGGAATATAGTGGTACGCCGCCCCCCCGGCGGACAGGAAGGCGGCCTTGCCCTCCTCGGCTATCTCCTCCAGGGTTTCCAAACAATCGGCGGCAAACCCGGGGCAGATGACATCCAGTCGCCGCACCCCACTGGCAGGAAGCTGCAGCAGGGTCTCGTCCGTATAGGGTTCCAGCCAAGGCTCTTTGCCGAAGCGGGACTGGAAACTTAGGCGCCACTGCTCCGCGGCCAGGCCCAGCTCCTGGGCCAAGGCGTTCGCCGTGGCCTGACACTGGGCCGGATAGGGATCGCCTTCTTTGGCATACCGCACCGGGATGCCGTGGAAGGAGATGAGCAGACAATCCCCCTGCCCGTTTTGCTGCCAATGTTGGCGTACCCGATTGGCCAGGGCGGCGATATAACCCGGGGCCAGGTGGTAGTCCCGCACCAGGTGCAGGGCCGGCACATTCTTCTCACGGCGCATCACCCGTGCCCAGGTATCCAGCACCGGCGCCATGGTGGTGGAGGAGTACTGCGGATAGAGCGGCAACAGGCAGATCTCCTCGACCCCCTGCTCCTTTAGCTGTTGCCAGGCGGTGGCCAATGAGGGTTCACCATAGGTCATGGCCAGGCACACAGGCAGGTCGATATCGGCCTGTAGCAGTCGTGCCTTGATCCCGGCCTGCTGCCGCCGGCCGATGGCCAGCAAGGGGGAGCCATCAGGGGTCCAAATGGGGGCATAGTTGCGGGCCACTCTGGGGCTGCGGCGGGGCAGGATCACCAGCTCCAGCAGGGGGCGCCACAACCAGGGGGCGAGGTCCACCACCCGGCCGTCACTCAAGAAGGGGCGCAGGAATGCCTTGACCCCTTCCGGAGTCGGGCTTTGGGGGGTTCCCAGATTCACCAGGATCAGACCTTGCTTGTGGCGCATCGTGTTTCCTCAGGCAAAAAAAACGTCCGTACAAGACGGACGTTAATACAGCGGAAAGGGTTGGGCAACTTAGCCCAGCAGAGCGGCCAGCTGGCTGCTCACGGCGCTGACCGATTGGGTACCATCCAGGCGCTCGTAACGGGTACGGCCGGCATCGGCTTCGGCCTTGTAATAGCCCACCAGGGGTTCGGTCTGCTGGTGGTAGATGTCCAGGCGCTTGCGCACCGTGGCCTCTTCGTCATCCGGACGGATCACCAAGGCTTCGCCGGTGACGTCATCCTTGTCGGCATCCTTGGGCGGATTGAAGACCAGGTGGTAGACGCGGCCCGAGCCCGGGTGCACCCGACGACCGGCCATCCGCTTGACGATCTCTTCATCCGGCACGTCAAACTCCAGCACGAAGTCGATGGTGATACCCGCTTCTTTCATGGCATCGGCCTGGGGAATGGTACGGGGAAAGCCATCCAGCAGGAAGCCCTTGGCACAGTCGGCCTGGGCGATGCGCTCCTTGACCAGACCAATGATGATGTCATCAGACACCAGTTGGCCCTGATCCATCACTTCCTTGGCCTTGAGGCCCAGGGGGGTACCGGCCTTGATGGCGGCCCGCAGCATGTCCCCGGTGGAGATCTGCGGAATACCGTACTTGTCCATCAGAAACTGAGCCTGGGTGCCCTTTCCTGCGCCCGGGGCGCCGAGCAAAATGATGCGCATAAACTGCTCCCTAAATGTCGGATACGTCTAAATATTCAATTGCGGCGCAAAAGCTACACGCTTTCCGAGCTTTCCTCAACCTTTTGCGTATCCCCCAGATTGGCATGGCGCTTCAGGTCATAGTACTGCTGCTTCTGCTGGTACATGGCCTTGTCCGCCATGCGGTACAAGGAGGCCAGATGGGCACTGTGGGTGTCGGCATAGCCCACGCTGAAGCTGATGCCATGCTCACGCCCCGCCAGGCTGGCAGGTTGGAACTGCGCCTCTTCCAGCCGCTTTTGCAGCCAGGCCCGTTGGCTTAAACCCTCACCGGTCAGGACGATGACATACTCATCGCCGCCGATGCGATACAGGTAGCTGGTGACGCCCTGGACACAGTTGCGCAACCGCTCCGCCACTGTCTTGAGCAAGGCATCGCCGGCTTCATGGCCCTGGGAGTCGTTGAGCTCCTTGAGCCCATTGACGTCCACCAAGAACAGGCCCACCTCGGTATCCAGTGCCGTCTCCAGGCCGGTCATCAGCTGATCGAAGGCGATGCGGTTGCCCAGGCCGGTGAGGCCATCGGTACGGGCCCAGAACGCCAGCTTGTTGTTCAGCGCGCGTTTTTCCAGGTAGCCGCCCAGCTCACGGGCAAACAGCAAGAGTCCCTTGAGCTCTTCATCCCGCAGGCTGCGGGCCGCCACCTGCAACCAGCCACTGCCGTGATTGGTGGGCAGGCTGAAGCTGTACACCCCGTCCTCCAGGGTATAATCCTCATCGCTGCGATAACGGGGTGCCGGATTGTGCTGCGGGAAGCCCTCATCCTTGTGCTGCACCGTCACCATGGGCTCGCCCAGGCTCAGACTGATGGCAAACGGCAGTCCCAGCTCGCAGGCCGTCAGGTGCTTGACCGCACTCTTGAGCACCTGTTGCGGGGTGGAGTCATCGGTGAGGTGCTGACGTAGCAGGATCAGCTGGTTATAGAAGCGATTGGTGATCTCGATACGCTGCAGGCTCAACGCCAGGGTATTGGTGCGCTCCTCCACCTTGGACTCCAGGTTCTGGTTCAGCAGGGTGAGCTCCTTGAGGTAGATATCCTTCTCATTGGCCAGGCTCTCCAGCTGATGATTCTGTCGCTCCAGATCCGCCACCTGCTCGCGGATCCGCCCCTGCATCTCCATCAGCAGCCGCTCGGTATGGGCAAACTCCCAGATGCGGGTGTTGGAGTTCTCCACCGGCAGGCCACCTTCCATGCGCTGAATGATGCCGTTGAGACCGTTGAAGGCACGCAGTACCGGGGCGGAGAAGAGGCTCAAGACCACCATCAGAAACAGCATCACCAGCAGCTGCACCACCAGGAAGGGACGAATGAATTCCTTGATGGCGGTATCCATACTCTCGATGGAGCGGCTGACCCGGATATACAGGGTCAAGGCATCGGTAAAGTCCCGGTCCTGGATGTCCATCGACAGGGTCTGGTTAACGGTGTTATGGGGCAGGTTGGTGAGCTGGGGCGCTATCTCCAGCACAGTGCTGTCCTCCACCTCCTGCTGTTTGTGCAGACGATTGAAGGGCACCAATGCCAGCAAAAAACCCTGCACGGCCTCCTGCTGACGCAGACCGAAGCTGGTGACCACGGTGGCAAATACCAAGCCTTCGTTATTGCCTTCGGAGATCAGCAAGGGATCCTTGATGGACCAGATGGCCCCTCCCTGGACCCCCTCATTGGCCGACTTGCGCAGCTGGGCCAGCTTGGCCTGCAGCACCTTATCCTGTTCCAGCGGCCGGATCCGGCCGCCGTAGTTTTCCTTTACCATGCCGTCGGGCGTCAGCAGATAGAGGGACGAGATGGCGCCGTAGCGATTGGACAGCGCCTCGAAACGAGCCTGGACCTGACCGCTGTAGATGAGGGTGGAGAGCCCCTTGATGATGCTCTCGTGCCCGGTGAGCAGCCGCAGCCCCTCCTTGAGACCGATCAGCTGACGCTCCAGGCCGTCGCGGATACGAAACGCCTCCCCCTTGAGCTCATTGGTCAGGTTATCGGCCGCATAGGTGCGCAGCGCCTGGTACTGCATCAGGCTCAAGGTACCCACCGCCACCAGGGTGAACACCAGCACCAGCAGCAGATAGAGCCGACTGAGGCGTATCATCGTGGTGTCACCTCCTGCGCCGCCCGTTGCTGCATCCACTGGGCAATCTCGTCCGGTAGATACTCCTCGTTAAACAGCATCTCCATGCCTTTGCCCAATACCAGCCAGGCGATCAGCATTTGGCGGCTGTTCGGCATGGGGCGGGAAACCAGCAGCTGCTGATACAAGCCTTTACGCAGATCCCCCATCTGGGGCAGCAAGGCATCGCCGACCGACTTGATACCGGGGAACAGACCTGAGTGTTGATACAGATCGGCCTGCACCTCGGGCGAGAGCAGGAAATGGGCCAGTGCCTGGGCGGCGGCTTGTTTTTCCGAGTCGAGCCCCTGGCTCATGGCCAGCACATAGGAGCTGGACATGGGCTGCATCTGACCACCATCGAGGCTGGGCAACACGGCGACGCCCAACTTGCCTTCCAACTGCTCCTTGAGCGCCTGAAAGGCCCAATCGCCGTCGATGAGATAATCGATCTTGCCCTCATAGAACGCCTGTTCGTTGCAGGTCAGTTCGCAGCGGGTAG
Source organism: Pseudaeromonas paramecii (assembly GCF_039540575.1). Lineage (NCBI taxonomy): Bacteria > Pseudomonadati > Pseudomonadota > Gammaproteobacteria > Aeromonadales > Aeromonadaceae > Pseudaeromonas > Pseudaeromonas paramecii. The sequence goes on along the minus strand of NZ_BAABFC010000001.1, from coordinate 160,624 downwards.
CGGGGTGACGATCCGAGATGGCCTTGTAGCTTTCCAGCGCCTTGATCATCTGCGGTGTGTCAAAGCCAAAGCCCTCGCCGGCCAAGGGCCAACCATCATGGGCGGTAAGAAAGGGAATAAACCAGTAAGCCTGGGAGCGCGGCCAACCCAGCCGTCCATCCGGAATAGACTCCAGGCTCTTGGGTGGCGTCACCTTATCCTTGCGGTAGTACAACACCAGCTGATTACCCTGATTAACCGGAATGCCGTACCACTTGGTGCCGACTTGGCCATCGGCCCGCAGGGGTTGGCCCTGAGTCACACTATCCGGCCAGGGCGCCAGGTGGTAGATATCCACGTTGCTGAGCTGATCGCTGGGCATGAAATAGAGATCCGGCAACACCACGGAGGACATCACCTTGTCCCGCAACTCATCGGCGCGAAAATGGTGCTGTACGATATGATGACCGGTCTTCTTTTCGAAGCGCTCCAGCACGATGGGCCTCAGGTGCTCCAGGCTGTGGGCGTTCCACAGCAAGAGCTCCACAGCCGAGCCACACAGGGGCGTCAGGCAGGTAAATAGCAGGACAAGCAATTTGCTTTTTAACACTTTGCCTCCAAACGGTCCGGCAACTTAATCACTTGATAACATTGTGTCACCGGACCGCTATTTGGCAATTACCCAAGCCGGGACTTGTGATATTCCCGGAGCTTTACCCTTAGATAGGAGTCAAAAGCAGGCGGTTGAGGCGCGCCACGAAGCTGGCGGGGTCATTGAGGCCCCCTTGCTCGGTGAGTTGCGCCTGCTCCAGCAACAGCTCTGCCCACTGAGCGAAGGTTTGTTCATCCTGCACTGCCGCCATGCGCTGCACAAGGGCATGCTGCGGATTCACCTCCAGGATGAACTTCTGCGCCGGCACCGGCTGACCGGCCGCCTGCATCAGTTTCATCATCTGGGTGCTCATGCCGTAGGCATCGGTCACCACACACGACGGTGTCTCGGTCAGACGGTGGCTGATGGTCACCTTCTTCACCTTGTCGCCCAGGGCGCTCTGCAGCCGTTCCACCAGGGAGGCGAACTCCTTCTGGGCTTCCTCGTGCTGCTTACGGCTTTCCTCGTCTTCCAGCTCGCCCAGGGCCAGATCGCCACGGGTGACGGAGATGAGCTGCTTGCCATCGAAGTCGGAGAGGTGGCTCAACAGCCATTCGTCCACCCGATCCCACATCAACAGGACTTCCACGCCCTTCTTGCGCAGCAGCTCCAGGTGCGGGCTGTTCTTGGCGGCGGCATAGCTGTCGGCGACTATGTAGTAGATCTTCTCCTGCTTCTCCTTCATGCGGGAGACATACTGCTCCAGGGAGACATTCTGCACGTCGCTGTCGTTGTGGGTGGAGGCAAAGCGCAGCAGCTTGGCGATCTCCTCCTTGTGGCCATAGTCTTCCGCCGGCCCTTCCTTGAGCACATTGCCGAACTCGTTCCAAAACAGCTGATACTTGTCGGCATCGTCCTTGGCCAGCTTGGCCAGCATGCCCAGTACCCGCTTGGTACAGGCCTTGCGCAGCTGGGCGGTGACCTTGTTGTCCTGCAGAATTTCCCGGGAGACGTTCAGCGGCAGATCGTTGGAGTCCAGTACCCCCTTGACGAAGCGCAGGTAGGTGGGCATGAACTGCTCGGCGTCATCCATGATGAACACCCGCTGCACATACAGCTTGAGGCCATGCTTCTGCTCGCGGTTCCACATGTCCCAGGGGGCCTTGGTGGGCACATACAGCAGGCTGGTGTACTCCTGGGTGCCTTCCACCCGGTTGTGACTCCAGGCCACCGGATTTTCAAAATCGTGGGACAGGTGCTTGTAGAACTCCTGGTACTCCTCGTCGGTGATCTCCTTGGGGCTGCGGGTCCACAGGGCGGTGGCGCGGTTGACCTGCTCCCAATGGCCTTCGGTGGCCGGGATGGCGTTCTCGCCCTCCCCTTGGGCGGGCTCGCCCTCCTTCCACAGCTCGACCGGTACGCTGATATGGTCGGAATACTTGCCGATGACGCTGCGCAGCTGCCAGTCATCCAGGTATTCGTCTTCACCTTCCTTGAGGTGCAGGATCACATCGGTGCCGCGCCCAGCCTTGTGGACATCCTCCACGGTGAAGCTGCCGGTACCGTCTGATTCCCAGCAGACGCCGCGATCGGCGCTCTGACCGGCGGCCCGACTCACCACAGTCACCTTGTCCGCCACTATGAAGGCGGAGTAGAAGCCCACGCCGAACTGGCCGATGAGCTGGGAATCCTTGGCCTGATCGCCGGAGAGGTGGCTGAAGAACTGGCGGGTGCCGGATTGGGCTATGGTGCCCAGGTGTTCGATGGCCTCGTCACGGCTCATGCCGATGCCGTTATCCGAGATGGTCAGGGTACGCTTGTCCTTGTCGATGTGCAGGCGGACACGCAGCTGGCCGTCATCTTCAAACAGGCTGGCATCGGAGAGGGCCTTGAAGCGCAGCTTGTCGGCGGCGTCCGAGGCGTTGGAGATGAGCTCCCGCAGGAAGACTTCCTTATGGGAGTAGAGGCTGTGGGCCATCAGGTTAAGCAGCTGCTTAACTTCGGTTTGAAACCCGTGGGTTTCCTTGTGAACGGCTTCTGTCATCTTCTGTTCCTTCGATGAAAGCGTGACTAAACGACAGAAGCCTAGATGGGGCCACCCGGAGGGATTTCAAGGGGCCAACAGCGTCACCGAACCTGTTCGGTGAAAAAATCATCACTCCAGGAGACGACGACCACTCAGGGAATGAGACAGGGTGGTGCCGTCCACCAGCTCCAGCTCGCCGCCCACCGGCACACCGTGGGCGATGCGGGTGACCTTGACGCCCCGCTCCCGCGCCAGGTTGGCGATATAGAACGCCGTGGCTTCCCCTTCGATGGTGGGGTTGGTGGCCAGGATCAGCTCCTCGAGCGGCTCCGCATCCAGCAACTGGGCCAGGCGATCCAGCCCCAGCTCGGCGGGACCTATGCCATCCAGCGGCGACAGGTGCCCCATCAACACGAAGTAACGGCCGCTGTACAGATGGGTCTGCTCCAGCGCCGCCAGATCCGCCGGTGTCTCCACCACGCACAGCTGACGCACCGCCGCCCGCTTGGGATTAGCGCAGATCTCGCAAAGATCCTGTTCGGTGAAGGTGCGGCAATGCCGGCAGTGGCCGATCTCGCTCATGGCCCTGTCCAGCACCTTGGCCAGGCGCTGTCCCCGGGGACGCTCCCGCTCCAGCAGGAAGAAGGCCATGCGCTGGGCGGACTTGGGGCCTATGCCGGGCAGCACCTGCAACTCCCGGATCAATTCATCAAGCAGAGGACTAAATTTCATCTCACAGACCTGTCTCACAGATTAAAAAGGCGGCTGACGCCGCCCTCTTATAACTCAAGATGGGGATTAGAAGGGCATCTTGAAGCCCGGGGGCAACTGCATGCCGCCGGTGAGTTCGGCCATCTTGGTCTTGTTCTGCTCTTCGACCCGACGCACGGCATCGTTGAATGCGGCGGCCACCAGATCTTCCACCATCTCCAGATCGTCTTCCACCAGGCTGGGGTCGATGGCCACCCGCCGCACGCTGTGACTGCCGGTCATGGTGACCTTCACCAGACCCGCACCCGCTTCGCCGGTGACTTCCATTTGGGCCAGCTCTTCTTGCAGCTTCTGCATGCGATCCTGCATCTGCTGCGCCTGTTTCATCAGATTGCCAATTCCACCTTTTCCAAACATCTCATCGCTTCCGAATCGGGGGCCCGACAGGGGCCGTTAACAGGATTTGAGTGGCTGGATACTATCAGCATCCAGCTCGGCGCCAAAGCGCTCAATCATAAATTGCACATGGGGATCCGCCGCCAGGGCCTGCTCCGCCTGATGGTGCAGCGCCGCGTAACGCTGCCGCTCAATGTGCAGCGGTGTGGGCCGCTCCGGCCCCGCCAGATTGACCTGCAGCTGCACCGGCTGGCCCAGGTGAGCGCCCAGCTGGCTAGCCAGCTCCTGGATGGCCCGCTCGCTCACCAGGTGCCTGTGCTCCGGCGAGAGCAGCAGGCGCCAAGGCTGGCCGCTCATGTCGCAGCTGGCGTTCAGGCACAGCTGGCGCAAGCGGCCCCGGATACCGGCCGCCACCATCAGCTCGGCCCAAGGATCGCCGCAGTCCCGCAGCAGATCATCGCTCTGCCACAGCTCGCCAGCCTCGCCGTCCGCCTCATTCACCGCCGGCGGGGCCTGAGTTGGTGCCGACGTGAATGTCTTGGCTGGCGGTGGTGACAGTGAAGCGGGTGACATCGGGGCCTGTCGCGGCCCCTCAGGCTTTGGGGGTGACGGCTCCTGCGGCGTGCTCGCCGGGGCGGCCGACTCGGGCTCCCCCTGACTCACCAGATCCTCGTAGGCACTGAGGGGAATATCGTCCCAGGGGGGCGGTTCCAACCCACTGGCGGGTGTCGTCTGCGGTTTAGACTGTGCCACCGGGGCGCCGCGTTCTGCCCTCGCCGTCGTCCCATCAACGGCGGTCTCGGCCGGGGTCGCCGGGCCACGCACCGGAGCGGGCCGCGTCACAGGATCCGGCTGTGACAAGGCCACACGCGGCGTATCGCGGGGCTGCGGACTTGGCTCGGCAGCCTCGCCCTGACGCTGGCTGCGCAGTCGGTTACGCAGCTGCAGCATCTTGGCCAGCCCATCGCTGCCGCTCGTCTGGCCCGCCTCCTCCGGTTTGGCTGCCGCCTCAGGCAATGGGGCATTGGCAAACCCACTCGGTGACGGCGCGGCACCGTCTGGTGAGGTGCTCACCACCTCAGGTGTTGTGCTGGCGACAGCCGGTTCAGAGACCATGGTTGTGGTGAGGGATGAGGGTGTCGGCACCCTCTCCTGCCGCCAGCGATCCGCCTCGGCCTCAAGCTGTGCCTGCTCGTCGATCAGCGGCTGTAGCACCTGAACCTCTTCCGCCACGCTGTCGAGCACAGCGGGTTCATGGGCGAGCGCCACTGACGGCGCACTCAGGTTGGAAGTCGAACCGAGCGAGCCGCGCGATGACGGGACCGCCTCGGCGTGCAGGGGGCCACTGCGCTGCGGCACCTGAGGCGCTGAAGCCGTCTCAACGCTGGCAGGAGCAAAGGCCAGCATGCGCAGCAGGCTCATTTCCAGACCCGCCCGGCCATCGGGGGCGAAGGGCAGCTCCTTGCGACCGGTGAGCGCCATCTGGTAGTACAGCTGCACATCCTGTGGCGCCAGGCGAGCCGCCAGCTGCTGCACCTCGGCGCCATCGCTGGCCAGGGTATCGGGTGAGCTGCCCAGTAACTGGGTCAGGGCAATGCGGTGCAGCAGGCCGGCCAGCTCGGCATGCAGCTGGTCGAAGTCGGGCCCCAGGCTGCAGATCTCGGCGATCTTGGCCAGCATGGCCGCGCCGTCGCCGTCTGCCAGATGGTGCAGCAAGCCATGAAGATGACGCTGATCCAGGGTACCCAGCATGCTGAGCACCTGGTCGCGGTGTACCTGGCCATTGCCATAGGCCAATGCTTGATCCGTGAGGCTCAGGGCATCCCGCATGCTGCCATCGGCGGCCTTGGCCAGCAGCGGCAGGGCCGCTGGCTCGAAGGGCTGCCCCTCCGCCTCCAGAATGTGTGCCAGCTGGGACACTATCTGCTCACGACTCAGTGACTTGAGATGAAACTGCAAGCAGCGGGAGAGGATGGTAATGGGCAGCTTCTGGGGATCCGTGGTGGCCAGCACGAACTTCACGTACGGCGGCGGCTCCTCCAGGGTCTTGAGCAGGGCATTGAAGCTGTGGCGGGAGAGCATGTGCACCTCATCGATGAGGTACACCTTGAAGCGACCACGGGCCGGGCGGTACTGGACGTTGTCCAGCAGCTCCCGGGTATCCTCCACCTTGGTGCGGGAGGCGGCATCAATTTCCAGCAGATCGACGAAGTTGCCCTGTTCGATCTCCCGGCAGCTGTCGCACTGACCACAGGGCTGGCTGCTGATGCCGGTTTCACAGTTGAGACACTTGGCCAGGATGCGGGCTATGGTGGTCTTGCCCACCCCCCGGGTACCACTGAGCAGATAAGCATGGTGCAACCGCCCCTGATCCAGGGCGTGGGTCAGGGCGGTCAGCACATGCTGCTGCCCCACCATCTCGTGAAAGTTGCGTGGCCGCCATTTTCTGGCCAGTACCTGATATGCCATGGCTTATGCCTGCTCCCTCTCTCTGACGCCGACCTTACTCGCCGTCAAACTGCACCATGCTCAGCACCTTGACCCCCATCCGGGTCAGGCGCGCCTCGCCCCCCAGAGCGGGCAAGGAGATGACAAAGGCGGCATCGTCCACCACGCCGCCCAGACGGCGCACCAGCTTGACCGCCGCCTCGACGGTGCCGCCGGTGGCCAGCAGATCATCGATGACCAGCACCCGTTCGCCGGGTTCAATGGCATCCACATGGATCTGCAGGCAATCCTGCCCGTACTCCAGCTCGTAACTCTCCTCGATCACCTCGCGGGGCAGCTTGCCGGGCTTGCGCACCGGCACAAAGCCCAAGCCCAGGGCCGCGGCCACCGGCGCACCAAAGATAAAGCCCCGGGCCTCCGTGCCCACCACCTTGTCCAATTTGCAATCGCGATACTGCTCAACCAGCAGATCTATGGTCGTTTTAAAGGCCTCGGGGTGCTCCACCAGGCTGGTGATGTCCCGAAACAGTATCCCAGGCTTGGGATAATCGGGAATGGTCTTGATGCAGGACTCGAGGTAGGCAAGGGTTTCAGCGTTCATAACAGCACCGTGTAACATAAAAACAAAGAGCCCGACCAGACGTCGCAAGACGTCGGTGAGGCTCAGTCACGTTTTGCCGCCATAGCTTATCAATGGTCTTGGCCAATGCAACCCTTGGCGCAGAAAAGGGAGACCCGACACGGCTCGCCAGACTCCAATGAAGCGACGATTGATTTTTCAATGACCTATCTCCGTAAACCGGCAGACCGTGCTGGAGAGCCAGGCGGAGTATTTGGCATACTGAACAAGCCAAAACAAGGATGCCCTATGCCCAGATACGATAAACCGCAACCGCCCTCCCCCGAATCCCAGGCCGAAGCCGAGCGTATCGCTCGGGCCACGCAAAAACCCGGCCAGACCAAGGAGCAGACCCGCCTGATAGCCCAGGGTATTCAAAAAGGCATCGAAGAGTACAAGCGACAACAAAAGGCCAAGGCGCGGGAGCGGGACAAAGCCAAGAAGCGACTAAGCAACGCGGCTATCGAGCCGACTGAGGAGGCGCCGGAGCTGGACAACAGCCCTGCGTCGCAGGCTCAGCCCCGTAGCACCAGCTGGTTGCCCTGGAGCCTATTGATCGTCAGCTGGTTATTGTTTGCCGTGCACCTGGCACTGGGCCGCTAAGGCAAGGGCCGGGGTCTGGGCGACAGCCACAGCGGCTCAAAACAGCCGTTGACGTAACGCACCTCCACATCCTTGACCTGTGGCCAAAGCTTGTGGGCCGACCCCGCCACCAGCACGAAGCGATAGGACTGCTCACCTATCTTGCCATTCACAGTCCCGGCGATGGTCCCCAGCACGGTGACACTGCGGCCCGGGGCATAGAGGCTGGGATCCAGCAAGCCTGGCAGGTGGGCCAGAAAACGGCCCTCAGATTTTTCTTGCTGTTGCGGCACGCCGTTGGCCTTGAGTGGCAAGAGCACCACTTCCAGCTCGGTCTGCTCCGCCAGGACCCGGGTGGCGGCAATCACACCGCTCCAGCGTACCGGCTGGCCCTTGGCCGAGTCAGGATGTTGACTCACAGTCGAATAGGGCAGCAAGGCGCTTTCTGGTTCATAGCTAAGCTCATCGGGGACGGACACACAGCCGGTCAGCCACACCAGCGCTAACAGGATCAGCCACGACTTAGGCATAGAGATCAACCTGAATGAGGGATTGCAACTGCTCACGGCGCTCCTGACGCGCCACCGTCTGATACGCGGCCACGGCACGGCTCTCGCGGCCGGAGGGCTGGTCATAGCGCAGACGGGCGGCGGCGGCCACCGCATCGGGATCCACTTGCAGGATCCCAGGGTTGGTCGTAGCACCGGTCGCCGCCTGAACCTGGGGCGCCTGGGTAGCACTGCGCCCGGCATCCAGGCCGGTGGGGCTAATAAGTGCCGAGGTATGAAAGTCGGTGGCCGCTAGCGCCATGGTCACTCCTGATCACTGCTCGGGCTAATTATTCACGGCCCGGCAGTTTTTTCCAAGTCACCTTGTCACGTAAATAGACGGGCTGTGCCAACGCGGCCTCACAGGCCAATCCCTGCTGCCAGGCCAAGCTAGCCAGCGGCAGCATGGCCGCAGCGTCCGGCAGCTCGGCCCCCAGGCCCGTCAGTTGGTTGCGCAAGGGACTCAGCGCCTCGGCATAGGCGGCCCAACCCGTGCCGGCCCCAAGCCAGCCGCCACTGCCGGCGGCCAGGTTGGCCAACCCCTGCCGTACCGCCACCTCGGGAGGCAACACCGCCTCGTCCCCTTGCAGCACCATGGTCTCCCCCATCCGGCGATAGGCGCCAAAATAGACCTCACCCATGCGGGCATCGATGGCACAGAGCACCTGCTCGGCCTGGCTGTCCAGCCAACAGCGCTGGGCCAGTACCGCCAGGTTGGAGATGCCGATCAAGGGCTTGTCCGCTCCCAGCGCCAGTCCCTGAGCGATCCCCACGCCGATGCGCACCCCGGTAAAAGAACCCGGCCCTCGCCCAAAGGCGATGGCATCCAGCTGAGCAAGCGACACCCCGGCCTCGGCCAGCAGGCTCTCCACCATGGGCAGAATGAGGCGGGTGTGGCCCTGGGGCGCCACCTCATAACGGCTCAGGGTGGTTTGCCCCACCAACAGGGCGGCGGAACAGGCTTCGGTGGCGGTATCAATGGCCAGTATCTGGGTCATGGGCATTCTCACGGCTAAGGGGGCTGGCATTGTCACGATTTGCCAGCCAAAAGTCATCGATTCGTTGCAAGTCACGGCTACGGGGCATGGGCGGCAGGCTGCCAAGGAACACCTGACCATAGGGGCGCTGCACCAGCCGGGGATCGCAGAGGATCAGTACCCCCTTGTCCTGACCATCACGGATGAGCCGCCCCACTCCCTGCTTGAGGGCGATCACCGCCTCGGGCAGCTGCAACTCGCCAAAGGGATCACGGCCCTGCAGCCGGCAATCTTCACTGCGGGCCTTGAGCAGGGGATCATCCGGCGAGGCAAAGGGCAGCTTGTCGATGATGACGCAAGACAGCGCCGCACCCTGCACGTCCACCCCTTCCCAGAAGGCGCTGGTGGCCACCAACACGGCGCGACCGTTCTCCACGAAGCGCTGCAGCAAGCCCTGCTTGCTGTCCTCCCCCTGCACCAGCACGGTCCGCCCCAGCTCCCGGCGCAACACCTCCGCCACCTGGTGCAGGCTCTGGTAACTGGTACACAAGAAGAAGATGCCGCCGGGCACCTGGTTGATCACAGGCCACAGTCGCTCGGCCAGCAAGGTGCCACGGCGGGCGTAACCGGTATCCGGCAAGCCGCGCGGCACACACAAGAGGGATTGCCGGCCGTAATCAAAGGGGCTCTCCAGCAGCAGGGCCTCGGCCTGGGCCAAACCCAGTTGCTGGCGAAAATGGTCGAAGGCGTGGTTGACCGTGAGGGTCGCCGAGGTGAACACCCAACTGCTGCCGGGCTTCACCACCTCCTGGGCGAAGCGCTCCGCCACCGACAGCGGCGTGCGGTTGAAGCTAAAGTGCAGCTTGCTGGTGTCATACCAGTAGGCCGCCCCCAGGGTTTCCACCGCCGTCAGCCGCTCCAGCCGGCCCTGATACTCCAGCATGCGTTCGAAGCAGTGGTCGAGCCGCTCACCACGCCCCAGCGCCAGCTTGAGCACCTCATACACCAGCTGAACCGTGTCTTTAAGTCGGCCCAGCAGACGCTGGGCGTTGGGGTCCGCCAGCCATTGCCGCAGATTGCCGCGACCACCTTCAACCCCAAAGGCCAGGCGACAATCCTGGCACGCCAGCAATAGGGCCTCGGCGCACCGCCCCAACTGCGCCATGTCCGGTGCCTCGCTGCGATAGGCGGCCTTGATCTCGTCGGCCAGCTCCATCAGCTGCCGACTGGCCAGCCGCTCGCCGAAATAGTCGCTGGCGATGTCCGGCAGTTGGTGCGCCTCATCGAACACATACAGATCGGCTTCGGGCATCAGCTCGGCAAATCCCGTGTCCTTGACCACCAGATCGGCGAAGAACAGGTGATGATTGACCACCAGCAGCTGGGCCTCCATGGCCCGCCGCCGCGCCTTGACCAGGAAGCACTCCTCGTAACGGGGGCACTCCCGGCCCAGACAGTTGTCATTGGTGCTGGTGATGAGGGGCAGTATGGGCGCCTGCTCCTTGAGACCGGTGAGCTCCCCCAGATCGCCACTCTTGCTGACGATGGCAAACTGTTTGACCCGCGCCAGATCCGCCAGCACCTCGGCACTCTGATCCCGAGCCTCAAGCAACAGCTGATCCAGACGATAGTGACACAGATAGTTGGCCCGCCCCTTTAGCAGGGCGATGGGCTGGCTGTAGGCCATGGCAGTGAGCAGGCGCGGTAGATCCCGGTTATACAGCTGCTCCTGTAGCGCCTTGGATCCGGTGCTGATGATGACCCGCTTGCCGGACGCCAGGGCCGGCACCAGATAGGCGTAGGTCTTGCCGGTACCGGTGCCTGCCTCCACCAGCAAGGTGCCCGCCTGATCGATGGCCCGAGCCACCGCCTCGGCCATCTGCAGCTGGGAGATTCGGGGAGAAAAACCGGGCAAGGCACGGGCCAACGGGCCATCGGCACTAAAAAAGTCGCGGATCACAGGACATCCCTTGGGACAACAGGGGGGCGATTATAGGAAAAAGCGGGGGCAGGACAAAGCAAAGCGCGTATCGGCCACTAGATATAGAGATCCACGTGCTCCTGGCCATCCTTATCGGTTTTCACTTCGGTGTCGGACTCGACGTCGTCTGGCACAGCAGAGGCCTCCTCTTCCTGGGCATGGGGTTCGGGATGATATTCATCCTGCGGCCCCCGCTCCTGCGGGTCTCTATGGGTCTCCACGTGACGCAGCTTGGCCTCCGGCGTGATATGCGCCACGTCCTTATTGAACTCGCCGCTGCCGGGCTTGATGGGTGCCCGTGGCAGTATGCTGAAGAGCAGATCCTGATTGGGCATGATGTATCTCCTGTGCTGTACCTTCATTATCGGCCGCGCTGACCAAACTTTGAGCATTTCCGTACGGATTTGCCGGGCAGCACGACTGGCTTGCATTTTTTTGCCAGCCCTGTATCGTTGGGGCCTATCGAACAAGGAAAGGGTTAGACGCCATGCGAGCACAGCTCCTGAACACTATTCATCATCACCACCATCATCCCGAATAGTCTTTCAGGAGGGTGACTGCTGGAAGACACGAAAGTGAACTTCCAGGCGGCGCCAGCCACAGTTACAAAACCCTCGGAAGATCACGACTTCCGAGGGTTTTTTCATTTAACAAGGATCAAAAAATGGATAGCAAACGCCTGCGTATCGCGATGCAAAAATCTGGCCGCCTGAGCCAGGACTCCCAAGCCCTGCTCAAGAGCTGTGGCCTCAAGATCAACCTGCGGGAAGACCGCCTCATCGCCCACGTGGAAAACATGCCCATCGACATTCTGCGGGTGCGGGATGACGACATCCCGGGCCTGGTGATGGACGGCGTGGTGGACCTGGGTGTGGTAGGCGAAAACGTGCTCGAAGAAACCATGCTGGAGCGCGCCCGCATGGAGATGCCGGTGGACTACAAGGTGCTGCAACGCCTGGACTACGGCGGATGCCGTCTCTCCTTGGCCGTGCCCCAGGAGCAGGTCTGGGAAGGCGTCGCCAGCCTCAACGGCAAGCGCATCGCCACCACCTATCCCAACCTGCTGACCCGTTACCTGGCCGAGCGCGGTGTCAAATACAAGCCGGTGCTGCTGACCGGCTCGGTGGAAGTGGCCCCGCGGGCCGGCCTGGCCGATGGCATCTGCGATCTGGTGAGCTCAGGTGCCACCCTGGAGGCTAACGGCCTCAAGGAAGTGGAGATCATCTATCAGTCCAAGGCGGTGCTCATTCAGACCTGCAACGAGTTGGATCCGGCCAAGCAGCAGATCATCGATACCCTGATCCCCCGCCTGCAGGGCATGCTGCAAGCCCGCGAAAGCAAATACATCATGCTGCACGCCCCCAAGGACAAGCTGGCCGAGATCAGTGCCCTGATGCCCGGCGCCGAAAACCCCACCATCATGAACCTGGCCGGTGACACCAATCACGTGGCCATGCACGTGGTTTCCACCGAGACCCTGTTCTGGGAAACCATGGAGAAGCTCAAGGACCTGGGTGCCAGCTCCATTCTGGTGTTGCCCATCGAGAAGATGATGGAGTAAGGAGGCGTCATGCGTATCGTCAACTGGGCCGAACTGAGCCCGCAGGATCGCCGCACGCAGCTGACCCGACCGGCCATGAATCAGGCCGCCGACATCAGCGCCACCGTGCTCAACATCCTGACCAACATCCGCCGCGAAGGCGACAAGGCCCTCAAGGAATACACGGCCGCCTTCGACAAGGTGCCCGATGGCAAGATAGTCCTGACTCAGGCCGAGATAGACGCGGCGGCCGATGCGGTCACCCCGGCCATGCAGCAGGCCATCCGTCATGCCTATGACAACATAGCCCGCTTCCACGCCGCCCAGCAGATGGCGCCCCTGGTGATGGACACCCAGCCCGGCGTGCGCTGCGAGCTGCACACCCATGCCATCGGCCGGGTCGGCCTCTATGTGCCCGGTGGCAGCGCGCCCCTGGTGAGTACCGTGCTGATGCTGGCGGTGCCCGCCAAGCTGGCCGGCTGCCGCAAGGTGGTGCTCTGCTCCCCGCCCCCCATCGCCAACGAGATACTGTTTGCCGCCCGCCTGTGCGGCGTGAGCGAGATCTACACCATGGGTGGTGCCCAGGCCATCGCCGCCATGGCCTACGGCACCCAGACGGTACAGAAGGTGGACAAGATCTTCGGCCCTGGCAACGCCTGGGTCACCGAGGCCAAGCGTCAGGTCAGTCTGGATGTGCGTGGTGCCGCCATCGATATGCCCGCCGGCCCCTCCGAGGTGCTGGTGATCGCCGATGACAGCGCCAATCCGGAGTTTGTCGCCGCCGATCTGCTCTCCCAGGCCGAGCATGGCCCTGACTCCCAGGTGGTGCTGGTCACCCCCAGCATCACCCTGGCCAAGGCGGTGGATGCGGCGGTGGAACGTCAGCTGCAGACCCTGTCCCGCGCCGACATCGCCCGTAAGGCCCTGGCCGAGAGCCTCACCATACTGTGTGGCGACATCAAGGAGGCCTGCATCATCTCCAACGAGTACGCGCCTGAGCACCTGATCGTGCAAACCAGCGCGCCGCGGGAGCTACTGCCATGGCTCGAAAACGCCGGCTCCATCTTCCTGGGTGCCTGGACCCCTGAGTCCGTCGGGGATTACGCCAGCGGTACCAACCACACCCTGCCCACCTACGGTTATGCCAGAACGGCCTCCAGCCTGGGGCTGGCGGATTACCAGCGCCGCTACACTGTGCAGGAGCTCTCCGCCGAGGGCCTCAAGGGCCTGGGGGACACCGTCATTGCCATGGCCAACGCCGAAGGTTTGGATGCCCACCGCCAGGCGGTGGTGCTGCGGATGGCAGAAATCAACGCCCAGGAGCCTTCAGCATGAGCAAGACCTTGACCCAACTGGCCTGCCAACGGGTGCAGGCTTTGACCCCCTATCTGTCCGCCCGCCGCATCGGTGGCAAGGGCCACGTGTTTTTGAACGCCAACGAGGCGCCCAAGGCCGAGCAGTACGAGCTCGATTGCAGCCGACTCAATCGCTATCCCGAGTGCCAGCCGCCGGAGGTGATCCGCCGTTATGCCGCCTACGCCGGCCTCACCGCCGACCAGGTACTGGTGAGCCGTGGCTCTGATGAAGCCATCGAGCTGCTGATCCGCACCTTCTGCGAGCCAGGCGAAGAAGAGATCCTCTTCTGCCCGCCCACCTACGGCATGTACAGCATCAGCGCCGAGACCTGTGGCGTGGGCATGCGCACCCTGCCGCCCCTGCCGGACTTCCAGCCGGACGTGCCCGCCATTTTGGCGGAGCTCTCCCGCGGCAAACCCATCAAGGTGCTGTTCTTCTGCTCCCCCAACAACCCCACCGGCACCCTGGTGGCGCGGGAGAAGCTGATCCCCATCCTGGAGGCTACCGCCGGCAAGAGCATAGTGGTGGTAGACGAGGCCTACATAGAGTTCTGCCCCGAGGCCAGCATGGTGGACTTGATCCGTCACTATCCGCATCTGGTGATCACGCGCACCCTGTCCAAGGGCTTCGCCCTGGCCGGCCTGCGTTGTGGCTTCACCCTGGCCAATCCGGAGGTGATCAATCTGCTGCTCAAGGTGATCGCCCCCTATCCCATCCCGGAGCCCGTGGCCCAGATCGCCGCCCAGGCCCTGAGCCCGGAAGGGCTGGACACCATGCGCAGCCGCGTGGCCTGGCTCAACCGCTTGAAGGCGGAACTCAAGGCCGAACTGGCCCAGCAGCCCTGCGTGCAGTCGCTGTTCGATGACCACGGCAACTTCCTGCTGGCGCGGTTCGACAGCGGCAGCGCCCTGTTCGCCGCCATGGTGGACGCCGGCATCATACTGCGGGATTTTGGCAGCAAGCCCATGCTGGAGAATTGCGTGCGCATCACCATAGGTGACGAGGCCGAAATGGCCGCCGTCTTGGATGTGCTCAAGCGCCTGTAAGCCAAGGAGTCAAAGTGAACAAGGAACGCATACTTTTTATCGACCGGGATGGCACCCTCATCGAGGAACCCGTCACCGACAAGCAGGTAGACCGGCTGGACAAGCTGCGCTTCGAGCCCATGGTGATCCCCGTGCTGCGTGAGCTGCAGGCCGCCGGCTTCAAGCTGGTGATGGTCACCAACCAGGATGGCCTGGGCACCGACAGCCTGCCGCTGGAGCACTTTCAGCCGCCCCATGACCTGATGATACACCTGTTTGAATCGCAGGGTGTGCACTGGGAAGAGGTGCTGATCTGCCCGCACTTCCCCACCGACGACTGCACCTGTCGCAAGCCCAAGCTGGGACTGGTCAAGCCCTGGCTGCAGAGCGGCCGCATCGATCACGCCAACAGCTATGTGATCGGCGATCGCCTCACCGACATCCAGCTGGCCGAGAACATGGGCATCACTGGAATTCAATACAATCCAGAGACTTGCAACTGGACTCAGATCCGTGACCGCCTGCTGGGCCATGGCCGCCAGGCCCAGGTGATCCGCAACACCAAGGAGACGCAGATCGAGGTGAAGGTGGATCTGGACAAGCAGGGTGGCAACCAGATTGCCACCGGCATCGGCTTCTTCGATCACATGCTGGATCAGATCGCCACCCACGCCGGCTTCCAGCTCAAGTTGGCGGTGAAGGGCGATCTGCACATCGACGATCACCACACGGTGGAAGACGTGGGTCTTGCCCTGGGCGAGGCCCTCAAGCAGGCCCTGGGCAACAAGCGCGGGATCGGCCGCTTCGGCTTCGTGCTGGCCATGGACGAAGTTCAGGCCAAGGTCGACGCCTTCCCCGAGTCCCTGGTGGAGCAAGAGGTGCGGGCCGCGCTGGATCTCTCCGGCCGCCCCTTCTTCGTGTTCCGCTGTGATGCCGACTTCGGCCGGGACACTGTGGGCGAGATGGCCACCGAGATGGTGCCCCACTTCTTCCGCTCCCTGTCCGATGCCATGGCCATCACCCTGCACCTGACGGTCACCCCGGGCAACACCCACCATCAGGTGGAGGCGCTGTTCAAGGGCTTCGGCCGGGCCCTGCGCCAGGCCATCCGGGTCGAGGGCACCGAGCTGCCCTCCAGCAAGGGAGTTCTCTAATGGCACAACAACAGGTCGTCATCATAGACACTGGCTGCGCCAACCTCTCCTCGGTACGCATGGCCATCGCCCGCCTAGGCGTGAACGCCGAGGTGAGCCGGGATGCCGCCACCATCGAGGCTGCCGACAAGCTGATCCTGCCGGGAGTAGGCACCGCCAAGGCCGCCATGGCCAACCTCAACGAGCGGGGCCTGACCGAGCTGGTGCGGGCCGCCAAGCAGCCGCTGCTGGGTTTCTGTCTGGGCATGCAGATGCTGGCCCAAGCCTCCGAGGAGCACATGGGCGGTGAGACCGACATCCCCTGTCTGGGGGTGGTGCCGGGCAAGGTGAAGCTGATGCAGGTGGGCGACCTGCGCCTGCCCCACATGGGCTGGAACCAGGTGGAGCATGACGGCAGCCATCCGCTGTTTGCCGGCATCCCCAGCGGCAGCTACTTCTACTTCGTCCACTCCTATGCCCTGGAGGTGACGGACGCCACCCTGGCCCGCTGTGACTACGGTGGTCCCTTCACCGCCGTGGTGGGCCGGGACAACTTCTTCGGCGCCCAATTCCACCCGGAACGCTCCGGCAAGGTGGGGGCGCGGCTCATTCAAAACTTCCTGGACATGTAAGAGGACGCCATGATCATACCGGCAATTGATTTGATTAACGGCAAGGTGGTGCGCCTCTACCAGGGGGACTACGGCCAGAAGACCGAATACAGCGCCTCGGCCCAGGAGCGTTTCGATCTCTATGTGGCGGCGGGCGCCGCCCAGCTGCACCTGGTGGATCTCGACGGCGCCAAAGACGCCGCCAAGCGCCAGCTCAGCGTCATCCGTGATCTGCTGAAACACACCCCGGCCCCGGTGCAGATCGGCGGCGGCGTGCGTACCGAGCAGGACGTGAAAGACCTGCTGGACGCCGGTGCCAACCGGGTGGTGATCGGCTCCACCGCCGTCAAGGATCCGCAGATGGTGATGGGCTGGATGGAAAAATACGGCGCCGAGCACATCGTGCTGGCCCTGGATGTGAACATCGCCGCCGACGGTCGCCGCCTCATCGCGGTGGCAGGCTGGCAGCAGGACAGCGGTGTCACCATCGAGGAGCTCATCGAGCGCTTCCTGCCGGCGGGCCTGAAGCACGTCCTGTGCACCGACATCAGCCGTGACGGCACCTTGCAAGGTTCCAACGTCGAGCTGTACCGCAGCCTGGCGGCGGCCTACCCGCAGGTGGCCTTCCAGGCCTCCGGCGGCATCGGCGGCATCGCCGATATCGAGGCCCTCAAAGGCTCCGGCGTGGCCGGCATCATATTGGGCCGCTCCCTGCTGGAAGGAAAATTCACCGTGGAGGAGGCCATCGCATGCTGGCAAGACGCATAATTCCCTGCCTGGACGTCAAGGATGGCGTTGTGGTCAAGGGCATCCAGTTTCGCAACCACGAGGTGATGGGCGACATAGTGCCCCTGGCCAAGCGCTACGCCGAAGAGGGCGCCGATGAACTGGTGTTCTACGACATCACCGCCTCCTCCGACGCCCGGGTGGTGGACAAGAGCTGGGTGAGCCGGGTGGCCGAGGTGATCGACATTCCCTTCTGTGTCGCCGGCGGCATCAAGAGTGTGGAAGACGCCCGCCGCATCCTGGAATTCGGCGCCGACAAGATCTCCATCAACTCCCCCGCCCTGGCGGATCCCAGCCTGATCACCGCCCTGGCGGACCGCTTCGGTGTGCAGTGCGTGGTGGTGGGTATCGACTCCTATTTCGATGCCGAGACCGGCTGCTACCAGGTCAAGCAGTACACGGGCGACGAGAGCCGCACCCGCATCACCCAGTGGACCACCCCCGACTGGGTGCAAGAGGTGCAACGCCGCGGCGCCGGCGAAATCGTGCTGAACATGATGAACCAGGACGGCATGCGCAAGGGCTATGATCTGGACCAGCTCAAGCTCATCCGCGGCCTGTGCAAGGTGCCGCTCATCGCCTCTGGCGGTGCCGGCGAGATGCAACACTTTTACGACGCCTTCAGCCAGGCGGACGTGGACGGTGCCCTGGCGGCCTCCGTGTTCCACAAGGGCATCATTCCCATCCCTGAGCTCAAAGCCTATCTGCGCGATCAAGGAGTAGCGATCCGTGACTGAACAACTGCAATTTGATGCCAGCCAACTGGACTGGCAAAAGGTAGATGGCCTGATGCCGGCCATCGTCCAGGACGTGGTGACCGGTGAGGTGCTGATGCAGGGCTTCCTCAACCAGGAGGCCCTCACCGAGACGCTCAAGAGCGGCCATGTCACCTTCTTCAGCCGTACCAAGGGTCGGCTGTGGACCAAGGGCGAAAGCTCAGGGCACTTTCTGAACCTCAAGGCCATCAGCACCGACTGCGACCGCGACTGCCTGCTGATCGCCGCCGAGCCGGTGGGCCCCACCTGCCACAAGGGCACGGTGAGCTGCTTCGACGGCCACCCGCGCCCGCCCCTGGCCTTCCTGGCCGAGCTGGAGCAGCTGCTGGCCGCCCGCAAGGGTGCCGATCCCGAGACCAGCTACACGGCGCGCCTGTATGCCAAGGGCACCAAGCGCATCGCCCAGAAGGTGGGGGAAGAAGGGGTGGAAGTGGCCCTGGCCGCCATGGCCAAGGATCGCGAAGAGCTGATCAATGAATCTGCCGATCTGCTCTATCACCTGACGGTGCTGCTGCAAAACGAAGGTCTGCAACTGGCCGATGTGGTGAACCGCCTGGCTGAGCGCCATCAGACCAAATAAGGCACGCGTCTGTGCTCAGACAACTGCCGCCGAGGCCTTTGTCACAACCACCAGCGCCGCTAGCCACAGCGGCGCTGTTTTTTTCTGAATGCCGCCAACAAGCAGCGGGCAACCTCACAGATCTTAACCTCAATTAACCCTCGACCTCATGGCGTGACACTCACCACGGAAATCGTTTTCAGGCGGTTTAGAGTCAGAGTCGTACCTCGTTTTTGCTGCGCCAGCTTTTACGCCAACCCAGGAGGTCGCCATGAACTTTACCCGCCAACATCAGGCCATGATGGCCCGGGTGGATGAGAATCTGACCCGCATCCATGCCGCCTTGTTCCAGCTGCAGCAACTGCTCAGTCACGCCCGGCAGCAACACTAACGACAGCGGCCCGTCACCGGGCCGCGAGACAATGACTGACGCGTCGAGGTCGGTTGGCCCTTAGGCGCGCGCCAAGGAAAACAGCCGGAAGAAGTTGGCACTGGTGGCCTCACACAGGTCATACACCTGCATGTTGCGCAACCAGGCC
Source organism: Pseudaeromonas paramecii (assembly GCF_039540575.1). Taxonomy (NCBI): domain Bacteria; kingdom Pseudomonadati; phylum Pseudomonadota; class Gammaproteobacteria; order Aeromonadales; family Aeromonadaceae; genus Pseudaeromonas; species Pseudaeromonas paramecii. The sequence goes on along the minus strand of NZ_BAABFC010000001.1, from coordinate 141,440 downwards.
ACGTATTCGGCCACATCCCGCACGTAGGCCGGCTCATTTTGCTGGCCGCGATGGGGCACAGGTGCCAGATAGGGGGAGTCGGTCTCTATGAGCAGACGATCAAGCGGCAGCTTGCGGGTGACCTCCCGCAGGGCATCGGCGTTGCGGAAGGTAACGATGCCGGAGATGGAGATATAAAAACCCAACGCCATGGCCGCCTGGGCCATCTCCCAATCTTCGGTAAAGCAGTGCAGCACGCCCCCTACCGCCTCGGCCCCCTCCTCCTTTAGGATCTGCAGGGTATCGGCCTTGGCATCGCGGGTATGGACGATCAGCGGCTTGTTGAGCTGCCGGGCCACCTGAATATGCTGGCGAAACGCCGCCTGCTGCTGGGGTATCTGCTCGGGACCATAAAAGTAATCGAGCCCCGTCTCGCCAATGGCCACCACCCTGGCGTCGTCGGCCAGGCTTAATAACTGCGCCTGACTCCAAGGGGTTTCCTGATCCAGCGGATGCACACCGCAAGAGGCAAACACCTGGGGATAGGGTTCGATCAGCTGACGCATGGCCGGGAAATGCTCCAGGGTCACACTGACGCTGAGCAGGTGCGACACGCCCCGGGCCTTGGCTTTCGCCAGAACGTCTGCCACATCCACATGCTTGCCGCCATAATCCAGGCGATCCAGGTGGCAATGAGAGTCGATCAGCAAGTTACTTCTCCTCAATAAGCAGATCGTTGAGCCAGTCCAACAGGCCCAACGACACATTGAACAGCGGATTTTGCCGTGCCTCCTGCAAGCGCCCCAAGCCACGCAACAGCCGCAGCAGCTGGGTAGACGGCTTGGCCGCAAGCCAGTCCAGCAAGGGGCGGGAATCCTGCATCACCAGCGCCGCCGGGGCAAGGCCCTGCTGACGCTTGAGGGCATCAAGCAGCAATAGCTGCAGCCAGTGCAGGCCCAGTGGCAGAGTTTCCAACTGCTTTTGCACCTCGCCCAGGCGCCAGGGGCTCTGGGCCAGGGCCGCCAGCAGCTGACACAGCTGCTGGCGCTGCGCCTCATGGCCCGCATCCAGATAGGCAAGCGTGGCCAGCGGCGCCCCCTGATTCAGGCGCAGATGCATGGCCGAGGCGCCCTGCCCGGCCGGCTGCTGCCGAAGCCAGACCAGGGCGCTGGCTTCGTCTGGCTGAACCAACAGACGCCGACAGCGACTGACGATGGTGGGCAGCAACGCATTGGGTTGATCGGTCAGCAAAAACAGGTAAGCCGCCCCTGGTGGCTCTTCGAGGGTCTTGAGCAGCGCATTGGCCGCCGACTCCGTCATGCGCTGGGCCTGGGGCAAAATGGCCACCTTGGCCCGCCCCAACTGAGGGCTGACGCTCAACTGGCCGATGAGCTCCCGTATGGTATCAACCCCCAGGCTGCGACCGGACACCTCAGGCTGGTGCAGATCCGGATGATGACCGCGGGCCAGCAGGGTGCAGGCGTGACAATGACCACAGGGCGCCCCCTGGTTCGGGGACTGGCATAACACCTGGTTGGCAAAGCGCCGCGCCAGCTCGCCCTTGCCCGACCCGCTGGCACCACACAGCAGCCAGCCATGAGCCAGCCGGCCTTGCTGGGCGCCGTGTAAAAATTGCTGCCAATGGGGGCTCAGCCAGGGATACACAGCTGCTGCTCCAGTATCTGATGGATTTGCGCCCGTACCTGTTCAGGCGTCAGCTGTGCCTGCACCGTGAAGATCCGCGGATCCTCGGCGGCCAGCTGCTGATAACGGGCCCGGGTACGCTCGAAGAAGCTCAGCTGTTCCTGCTCAATACGATCCAGCTCCCCCCGCGCGCTGGCCCGTGCCAGGCCGAGGGCCGGATCTATGTCCAGATACAGAGTCAGATCCGGGGCAAAGTCCCCGAGTACCGCCTGTTTGATCTGGCTGATGAGCGACGCTGAGATGCCACGGCCGCCGCCCTGATAGGCTTGGGAGGAGAGATCATGGCGATCGCCAATGACCCAGTGACCGGCCGCCAGCGCCGGCTTGATGCGGTTCTCCACCAATTGCACCCGGGCGGCATACATCAGCAGCAGCTCGGCCTGCATGGTCAAGGGTTCATCATGCACCTCCTTGACCAGGGTTCGCATCCGCTCGGCCAGCGGGGTGCCGCCGGGCTCCCGGGTCTTTTCTATGGTTTGAATACCACGGGCGCGCAACCAGGCTTCCACATAGGCGACGGCGCTGCTCTTGCCGGCGCCTTCGAGCCCCTCAATGACGATAAATTTTCCCTGGCTCATTGGCGTCCCAAGATGTAACGGCGTACCGCCGCATTATGTTCGCTCAGTGTCTTGGAGAACTGGTGCCAGCCCTCCCCCTTGGCGACAAAGTAGAGGTAGTCACTGTCAGCCGGATGCAACGCCGCCTCGATGGCCTGGCGACTGGGCATGGCAATGGGGGTGGGCGGCAGGCCATCGATGACATAGGTATTGTACGGGTTGGCATCCTGCAGATCCCGCCGACGGATATTGCCATCATAACGATCGCCAATGCCGTAGATCACCGTCGGGTCGGTCTGCAGCTTCATGCCGCGTTTGAGTCGATTGACAAACACGGAGGCGATCAGGGGCCGCTCGCTGGCCTGGGCCGTCTCTTTTTCGATGATGGAGGCCAGGATCAGTGCCTCATAGGGCGTCTTGTAAGGCAGCCCCTCGGCGCGCGTCTGCCAGGCCTTGGCAACAAACGCCTGCATGTGCTGATAGGCACGCTGGAGTATCTCCAGATCCGTCATGCCCACCGTGTAGGCATAGGTCTCCGGCAACAGCAGCCCCTCGACGCTGGCGTGGTCCGCACCCAGCGCCTTGGCCAGGGCCGTATCATCCAGGCCGGCCAGGGTAGAGACGCCATGGGGCAATTGCGCCAGCGTCTTGCGCCAGTCCGCCAGCCGCTGGCCTTCCACCAGGGTGACGTTGAGCAGATATTCCTTGCCCGCCACGATCAGCGCCAGCGCCTCTTTGAGGGACATGCCGGTTTGCAGGGCAAAGGTACCGCTACGTATGGCCGTCAGCTCGGGATGGGTCTTGAGCCAGAGGCTGATGGCCCAACCCGGTGTGGGCTTGGCGGCCAGGCGGCTGACCAAGCGGCCGGCACGCTCACCCTTGTTGACACTGAACAGGGCCGGCACATCACCGACCTTCATCTGCTCCAGCCGCTGCCATTGCAGGTAGCTCCAGCCCGCCAGCCCACTGAGCAACAGCAGCAGCGACAGGCTGATAACCAGCACAACTTTATACTTTAACTTCATCGTGATAACTCTTCTGCAAACGCCGACACACAGCGCCATCTACCGGGTAGCTTCTACCGCGCCACTGACCAACGGGCACCTGGCCCATCAAGGCATTGGTGAGCCAAATCTCGTCGGCCTGCACCAAGGCCGCCGGTGTCTGACTGACCTCTTGGACGTCCCATTGCCACCGTTGCAGTTGGTCCAGGCACCAGGCCCGCATCACCCCGGCCACGCCAGCCTGAGTGAGGGCCGGGGTAAACACGCACTGCCCTTGGCGCCAGAAAAGATTGGCGGTGACAGCCTCCACCAGGTGACCCTGTGTATCACATACCAGGGCCTCGGCCAGCCCCCGGGATTCTAACTCCGCCTTAAACAACACCTGCTCCAAACGACCCAGGGTTTTGAGCCCCGCCAGCAGCGGTTGATTGCCAAGACGTTGGTCGATCTCGCCCAGCACAATCCCCTGGGCCTGCCAAGTATCATAATGCGCCGGATAGGCATACTCGCTCAGGATCACCGTCGGCCTGGAGCAGCCCAAGGGGCTGTAGCCACGCCCCCCCTGCCCCCGGGTGACGATGATCTTCAGCACACCGTCCTGCAGGCGGGATGCCCGCGCCTGCATGGCCGTGACCATGACATCCCACTCCAGGGCTGGAAACTGCAGCCGGGCCAGGCAGTTGCGGATACGCGCCAGATGATAGGAAAGCAGACAGATCTGGCCGTTGCTCACCCGCATGGTGCTGAAAAAACCATCTCCCAGTGTTAGCCCGCGGTCGGCCGGAGACAGACCGTCGACATGGTTACCATCAAGCAGCAGCATGTTTTACCCATAAAAAAAGCCTGATACCAGGTACCAGGCTTCTTACATTTCAGCCAGATCAGGCGCGCTTGAAGATCAAGGAGCCGTTGGTACCACCAAAGCCAAACGAGTTGGACAGAGCGTACTCGAAACTGGCAGGCTTGGCGACATTGGCCACCAGGTCCAGATCGCACTCCTCATCGGGATTGTCGAGGTTGATGGTGGGCGGAGCCACCTGATCCCGAAGGGCCAGCACGGTAATGATAGCCTCAATGGCCCCAGCAGCACCCAGCAGGTGACCCGTCATGGACTTGGTGGAGCTGACCATCAACTGCTGAGCGTGCTCACCAAAGGTGGCTTTCACGGCACGCAGTTCGGCCAGATCGCCGAGGGGCGTGGAGGTGCCATGGGCATTGATGTAGCCAATGGAACTGGCATCCAGCTGGGCATCGCGCAACGCATTGACCATGGCCTGGGCGGCACCTGAACCATCTTCTGGTGGCGCCGTCATGTGATTGGCGTCACCACTCATGCCAAAGCCAACCAGCTCGGCGTAAATCTTGGCGCCACGGGCCACGGCATGCTCGTAAGACTCCAGCACCACGACACCGGCACCATCCCCCAGCACGAAGCCATCACGATCCTTGTCCCACGGACGGCTGGCCTGCTGCGGGGCATCATTACGGGTAGACAGCGCCTTGGCGGCGGCAAAGCCCCCCATGCCCATGGGCGTGGAGGCCTTCTCGGTACCACCGGCCACCATGACATCCGCATCACCATAGGCGATCATGCGGGCGGCAAAACCGATGGCATGTGTACCCGAGGTACAGGCGGTGGTGATGGCAATGTTGGGGCCACGCAATCCCTTCATGATGGACAGATGACCGGATGCCATGTTGATGATGGTGGACGGTACGAAGAAGGGACTGAGCTTGCGCGGACCACCGGCCATCAGGCTGGTATGGTTCTGCTCGATGAGCCCCAGACCGCCGATCCCGGAACCGATGGACACGCCACAGCGATGAGCGTTCTCATCGGTAATGGTCAGGCCGGAATCTTCCAAGGCCTGAATACCGGCGGCGACGCCGTATTGGATGAACAGATCCATCTTGCGCGCATCTTTCTTGCTGATGCCGAATGCCTCAGGATCAAAATCTTTAACCAGACCCGCAAACTTGGTTGGGAAGTCAGTGGTATCAAAGTGCTCGATGTTGGTGATGCCACTCTGGCCCTTGAGCAGAGCCTGCCAGGAGAGTTCAGCACTGTTACCGACCGGAGAAAGCATACCCAGACCGGTCACCACAACTCTGCGTTTTGACACAGGAAAGCCTCCGCGAGGAAAACAAAAAAAAGGAGATAAGAAAACAGGAGCGGCCGTAAGGCCGCTCCTGTTTACAGGGGATTAGTCCTGATTGGAGGTGATGTAATCGATAGCAGCCTGAACAGTGGTGATCTTTTCGGCTTCTTCGTCAGGGATCTCAGTATCGAATTCTTCTTCCAGAGCCATGACCAGCTCAACGGTATCCAGAGAGTCAGCGCCCAGATCATCGACAAAAGAGGCTTCGGACTTAACGTCTTCTTCCTTAACGCCCAGCTGCTCGATGATGATTTTCTTTACGCGTTCTTCGATATTGCTCATGACCTGAATTTTCCTTTAGAAATACGCGATTGCGTGTCGTTGCTGTAGTGTATTCAATTAGTCGTACATTGCAAGATCAATGGATGTGGTCAAACCAGGAATTTAGAGCTATATCGCCCAAATTCCCAGCATGATTTACTCCAAATAACCCCTTGATCACACCATGTACATGCCGCCATTTACATGCAGGGTTTCGCCATTGATATAGCCCGCATCCTCCGATGCCAAGAACAGCACGGCGGCAGCAATTTCCTTGGGATCACCCAGCCGATTGGCCGGTACCTGACTCAGAATGCCGGCACGTTGCTCCTCGGTCAGTGCCTGAGTCATGTCGGTTTCAATGAAGCCGGGCGCCACGGCATTGACCGTGATGCCACGTGATGCCACTTCGCGGGCCAGCGACTTGGTAAAGCCAATCAGGCCGGCCTTGGCGGCGGCATAGTTGGTCTGACCCGCATTGCCCATGGTGCCCACCACAGAACCAATGCTGACGATCCGTCCGTGACGTTTCTTCATCATGCTACGCAGCACCGGCTTGGTCAGGCGGTACAAGGAGGTCAGGTTAGTGTCGATGATGTCCTGCCACTCCTCGTCCTTCATGCGCATCAGCAGGTTGTCGCGAGTGATGCCGGCGTTGTTCACCAGGACATCCACCTCACCGAACTTGTCCTTGATGGCCTGATAAAGCTGCTCCACAGAGTCGCTTGATGTGACATTCAGAACCATGCCGCAGCCGGATTGCCCCAGATAGGCACCGATGGCCTGAGCACCAGACTCGCTGGTGGCAGTACCAACCACGGTGGCACCACGGGCCACGAAGGCCTCAGCAATGGCGCGACCGATACCACGACTGGCACCAGTCACCAATACTACTTTTCCTTCAAAGCTCATGATCGCTCCTGTTACTTGAACATATCCAGACACGCCTGCAGGGACGCCTGATCATTGATGGCAGCGCCCTCAACCCGCTTGTCGATGCGCTTGACCAGCCCGGTCAGCACCTTGCCCGGGCCCATCTCGATTTCGTAGGTCACACCGGCATTGGCCATGGATTCAACCACTTCGGTCCAGCGTACCGGGCTAAACAGCTGACGTACCAGCGCATCACGGATGCGGGCCGGATCCGTTTCTTGGGCCACGTCCACATTGTTGATCACCGGGATCTGCGGTGCCTTGATCTCGATAGTCGCCAGTGCTTCGGCCAGCTTATCGGCTGCCGGTTGCATCAAGGCACAGTGGGACGGCACGCTCACCGGCAAGGGTAAGGCACGCTTGGCACCCGACTCTTTCATCAGCACGTTGGCACGCTCCACCGCTTCCTTATGGCCGGCGATCACCACCTGCCCCGGTGAGTTGTAGTTCACGGGTGAGACCACCTGGCCCTGGGCCGCCAATTCGCAATTGGCTGCGATCACGTCATTGTCCAGGCCAATGATGGCCGCCATGGCCCCTACCCCTTCCGGAACGGCTGCCTGCATGGCATGGCCACGCAGTTCGACCAGCTTGACGGCATCGGCAAACGCCAGGGCGCCGGCACAAACCAGCGCCGAATATTCTCCCAGACTGTGACCGGCCAGCACGGCAGGTTGCGCACCACCTTGTTGCTGCCACAGGCGCCACAGGGCCACAGATGCTGTCAGCAGAGCCGGTTGGGTACGCCAGGTCTTATTGAGATCGTCTGCCGGCCCATTGAGCACCAAGTTAAGCAGATCGTAGCCCAGCACCTCGCTGGCCTCGGCGAAGGTCTCGCTCACCACCGCATGTTGCTCTACCAATTCGGCGAGCATGCCTACGCTCTGGGACCCCTGGCCGGGGAAGGCAATAGCAAACTTAGTCATCTTATGTTTCCTTCTTATTAATAGCGGACGAGTGCAGAGCCCCAGGTAAAGCCACCACCAAACGCCTCCAGCAGCAGCAGCTGACCGCGCTGGATACGACCATCACGCACCCCCACATCCAGGGCGATGGGGACGGAAGCGGCAGAGGTATTGCCATGCTGAGCCAGCGTCAGGATCACCTGATCCATGGACATACCCAGCTTGCGGGCCGTCGCGCTGATAATTCTGAGGTTTGCTTGATGCGGCACCAACCAGTCCAGCTCGGATTTCTCGATGCCATTGGCTTCCAGGGTTTCGGTGACAATCTCACTTAAGCGAGTTACCGCCACCTTGAAGACGTCATTGCCCTTCATGTACATGTAAGCATCGCCGCTAGCCTCAGGCATACCGCGCTGGGCCTGGGGCAGCTTAAGCAGCTCGCCGTAGCGACCATCGGCATGCAGATGGGTAGACAAAATGCCCGGCTCGGCAGATGGGCCCACCACGACGGCCCCGGCACCATCACCAAAGATGATGATGGTCCCTCGGTCGGTCGGATCGCAGGTGCGGGCCAGCACATCGGCCCCCACCACCAGGATATGACGGGCCGCCCCCGTCTTAACAAACTGATCCGCCACACTCAGGGCATAGCTGAAGCCTGCACAGGCCGCAGCCAGATCAAAGGCCGGGATGCCGGGACAATCCAGCATGCCCTGTAGTTCGCAGGCGGCAGAAGGGAAGGCGTTGTCTGAACTGGTGGTGGCCAGGATGATCATATCCAGCGCCGAAGGCTGAAGACCCGCCGCCTCTAGGGCGCACAATGCCGCCTGTTTAGCCATGGTAGCGACATTTTCGTCCGGCGCTGCGATGCGCCGCTCGCGAATACCCGTCCGCTCAACGATCCAGTCATCACTGGTTTCCACCATCTGCTCAAGATCGGCATTGGTCCGTACCGTTTCGGGAACATAACTGCCCGTTCCAAGAATTTTTGTAAACATAGGAATTCGACTAGGCGCCTGTAATAGTGTGAGATTCAAATCGCTGCGCGATCTGGACGGGCAAACACCGGTCCACTTCGGCTATCGCTTGTTCGATGGCATTGAAAAATGCGCAAATTTCAGCCCGACCATGGCTCTTGATCACAATGCCCCGCAATCCTAGCAGACTTGCGCCATTATACTGGTCGGGGTTCAGGTGTGACAGACGGCGCCGCATATAACGTCGCAGCAACCATTGTAACCAATTGGCGTAAGGGCTACGGGTCTGAGCGCCAGACTGACTGAGCAACCGCACCATGCCCTCGGCCGTTTTCAGGGCAATATTCCCAACAAAGCCATCGCAGACGATGACGTCCGCCTGACCGGCAAACAGCGCATCCCCCTCGATAAAGCCTGTGTAATTCAGGCGACTATCTACCGCCAAACGTGCGGCAGCTTCGCGCACCTCATCATTGCCCTTATTCTGCTCAACCCCAATGTTGAGCAGCGCAACCCGGGGACGCGGGATGCCATGGACGTATTCGGCCACCACGCTGCCCATCAGCGCGAACTGATGTAAGTGCTCCGGGGTGCAGTTGACATTGGCGCCAAGATCCAGCAACACAGACTTACCGCCGGCGACGGTGGGGATACTGGTGGTTAAGGCGGGTCGTTCTACACCGTGCACCCGCTTGAGCACATGGCGCGCCATGCCCATCAAGGCCCCGGTGTTGCCGGCACTGACACAGGCTTGTGCCTCTCCCGCTTGCAAGAGTTCCAATGCAATGCGCATGGATGAGTCAGGCAAATGACGCAAGGCATAGGCTGGCTTGTCGTCCATGCTAACGGATTGACTGGCCTGGATCAGGCGAACACGGGGATGATGCTGAAGCTGGGACTGCTGCAAATGTGGAGCAAGTTGACGTTCATCGCCAACCAACAGCAGGTGTAATTGAGGGTAAAGCGACAGTGCCTGCGCGGAGGCAGGCACTGTAACTGAGGGGCCATGATCGCCCCCCATCACATCTAACGCAATCGTCAGCGTAGACAAAATGGTTACTGCTTAATCGAAATTAAGCAATTACCTTCTTGCCACGATAGAAACCGTCAGCGGTCACATGGTGACGACGGTGAACTTCACCGGAAGTCTGATCCACGGTCAGCGCAGAGGCAGTCAGGGCATCGTGAGAACGACGCATACCACGTCTGGCACGAGTTTTACGGTTCTGTTGTACGGCCATCGACCTTACTCCTAATCAATTACTTGTTTTTCAAACCATTGAGAACTGCAAACGGATTGGGACGCTCATCAGCAGGCTCGATCTTCCCCCATGTCATGCTTCTGCCTGCCTGAGGACACACATCCAGCGGATGCATGGGTACTATGGGCAGGGCGAGAATGAATTCATCCTCAAGCACTTCATACAGGTCGAACTCGCCGTTTTCATCTAGCTCGATGGACTCGTAAGCCTCCGGCAGTTCATCCACCACCGTATTTTTCAACAGCGGAGTATAAACAAATTCGATCTCACACCGATAATCGAATGTCTCGTTGCAGCGCTGGCATTCAAGCTTGACCAGGGTATGGGCATTACCCTGCATGATGGTCAAACCTTGGGCATCAATACCAAACGACAACGAGGCCTCGATATCGGTGAGAACACCGACGGTCGATTCACCCAGCCTGATCAGCTTATCGGCTTCAACAACCCCGACGTAGTCGAGACGTTTGGCCGCGCAACGGACCGGATCAATCTTAATGGGCAACTTCACCTTTTGCATAAGGCGCGCATCATATAGACACTCCACTACAGAGTCAAAGGAAAAACCCGTATTTTACAAAAAACCATGAACTTAACGCCCCACTGGCCTAACATCCTAAAAAACAGTGATTTGGAAACTCTATATGCAGCCGCCCATCATACTCGCCTCCACCTCGCTATACCGACGTCAGCTGCTGGCGAAAACCGGCCTGATCTTCCAATGTCAGGCGCCAGAGATCGACGAAACCCCCTTTGCCAATGAGGACGCCGCCACCCTGGTGCAGCGCCTGGCGCGAGAGAAAGCCTGCGCGGTCGCCCAACAGCACGATCAGGGCTGGGTGATTGGCTCAGATCAGGTGTGTGTGCTGAACGGCCAAATCGTCGGCAAGCCCGGCGGCCCGGAGCAGGCCTATCACCAGCTGGCGCAGGCCAGTGGCCAGGTGGTGACCTTCTATACCGGCCTGTGTCTGCAGGACAGCGCCAGCGGGCGACAGCAGCTGCTCATGGAACCCTTTGATGTCCATTTCCGCCGGTTGACCCCCAGCCAGATCCAGCATTATCTGCAGTTGGAGCAACCCTATGACTGTGCCGGCAGCTTCAAGAGCGAGGGGCTGGGTATCTGTCTGTTCGAGAGGCTGTCAGGCCGGGACCCCAACACGCTGATCGGCCTGCCCCTCATGGCGCTGATCGACATGCTGGCCAACTGGGGTCTGGTGCTGCCGCTGGCCGTCGATCAGCAGTCCGAGGCGTGATCACACCAGCGCCAACAGTTCATCCATGCTGGAAATCACCGCCAAGGGGGTAAAGCGCTTGAGGATCGGCGCAGCATGCACCCCCCAATCCACGCCAATGCGGGCCATGCCCAGATTGGCGGCCATCTCCATGTCATAGCAGGAGTCCCCCACCATGACAGCCTGCTCCAGCGGCACATTCAACTGCGCCAACAGCTGCTCCAGCATCATGGGATCCGGTTTGGAGCGTGCCTCATCGGCACCACGGCTGGCATGGAACAGTTGGCTGAAGCCCGTCTCTGCCAGCACACGGTCCAGCCCGGCCCTGGCCTTGCCGGTGGCCACCGCCAGCAGATGTCCACGCTCCGCTAATTGATGCAGGGTCGAAGCCACCCCGGTAAACAGGGGTGTCGGTGTGGGATCATCATGGACATACTGCTGCCGATAGGCTTGCAGCAGCTGCTGATAGCCGAGCTCATCCAGTGGGCCAAACAGACGCGGCAACGCCTCCTGCAGACTAAGTCCGACTATGTTGCGCACCGCGTCTGCTTCCGGTACAGCTCTGCCAACCTGGATAGCCGCCGACTGCATGCTGGATACAATCCGCCCTACCGAGTCCATCAGGGTGCCATCCCAGTCGAAGATCACCAGCTCAAAGCGTCTCATGCCTGGCGATCCAACTGATCAAGCAAGGCCTGCAGATGCGGATCCAGTGGCGCCTCCACGCTCACCTGCTCACCGGTCACCGGGTGCTCGAAGGTGAGGCGGCTGGCATGCAAGAACAAGCGCTGCAAACCTGCCGCACGCATGCGCTGATCAAACGCCGCCTCGCCATATTTATCATCGCAGGCGATGGGATGGCCTGCATGGGCGGTATGCACCCGGATCTGGTGAGTGCGCCCGGTCACCGGGCTGGCTTCGATCAGGGTGGCATCGGCAAAGCTGCGCATGATCCGAAAGCGCGTCTCCGAGGGCTTGCCCTCGGCATTAACCCGCACGATGCGCTCGCCGGACTGCAACACGTTTTTCAATAAGGGGGCCGTGATGACCTTGACGTGAGGCTGCCATTGACCGCGCACCAGCGCCAGATACTGCTTACGCATGGTCTTGACCCGCAACTGCTCATGCAAATGCTTGAGCACGCTGCGCTTCTTGGCGATCAGCAAACAACCTGAGGTGTCGCGATCCAGCCGGTGCACCAGCTCCATGAAGCGTGCCTCGGGGCGCAGGGCGCGCAGCCCTTCAATCACGCCAAAGCTCAGCCCGCTGCCGCCATGCACCGCCATGCCCGCCGGCTTGTTCAACACGATCAGGCCTTCGTCCTCCAGCAGGATCTGGCTCTCCAGGGCCTGAATGCTGCTGAGCTTGGCCGAGGGCAAGGCATTCTCTTCTGCCAGCCGCAGGGGCGGCACCCGCACCTCATCACCGGTACAGAGTTTGTACTCAGGTTTTATCCGTTTTTTGTTAACCCGCACCTCACCCTTACGCAAAATGCGATAAATGAGACTTTTCGGGACGCCCTTAAGCTGAGTCTTAAGAAAATTGTCGATGCGTTGCCCCTCTTGCTCAGCCTCTATGGTGAGGAGCTGCACCCGGTTGTTTGCTGTATTCATGGCGCGGATTCTACCCCAGAAGTGCATCCTTGTCGCAAAGCGAAAAAGCCGCCTTGCTATAGATTGAGGGAAAATGAAATAATGCGCTGATTTTTTTAGGCCAACTGGCTTGTTTTGAGCCAGATCCGATAGAAAAAACGGGCTCTTCGCCGTCACTAGCAACAGACCATGCGACGCACTGAGCCCAATATTGCGGTCGGAAGCCGAGGAAAAGTCACCAAAAGAAGCTGGATATCGGCGTCTGCGCCTTCCGTTACGGGCTGCAGAGCCTGCAGGTCGCCGTCCGCATCCTTAGCGCGCCCCACGCATGATCCAACCGGGAGGTTGCCAACCCATGCTATTGACTCGGGGCCGGTGCGCGGCAGCCGTCCAGCAGCACAACGGCGAAGCTTGAGGCTTCATTTTTATCGAGACACCCATGAAAAGAATGCTAATCAACGCAACTCAAGAAGAAGAGTTGCGCGTTGCCCTGGTAGACGGGCAACGCATTTACGACCTGGACATTGAAAGTCCTGGACACGAACAGAAAAAAGCCAACATCTACAAAGGGAAAATCACCCGGGTCGAACCGAGTCTGGAGGCAGCCTTCGTTGACTACGGCGCCGAACGTCACGGTTTCCTGCCGCTCAAAGAGATTGCTCGCGAATATTTCCCCGCCAACTACAGCCTCCACGGTCGCCCCAATATCAAGGAAGTGATCAAGGAAGGTCAGGAAGTCATCGTCCAGATCGACAAGGAAGAACGTGGTAACAAGGGTGCCGCCCTCACCACCTTCATCAGTCTGGCCGGCAGCTACCTGGTGTTGATGCCCAACAATCCCCGCGCCGGTGGTATTTCCCGCCGCATCGAAGGGGATGAGCGTACCGAACTCAAGGAAGCCCTTAACGGCCTGGAAGTGCCTGAAGGCATGGGCCTGATCGTGCGTACCGCCGGGGTGGGCAAGTCGCCTGAAGAGCTGGCCTGGGATCTGAATGTGCTGCTCAAGCATTGGGAAACCATCAAGCAAGCGGCTGAGGATCAGGCGGCCCCCTTCCTGATCCACCAGGAAAGCAACGTAATTGTTCGCGCCATCCGCGACTATCTGCGCCGCGACATCGGCGAGATCCTGATCGACAACCCTGTGGTCTTTGAGAAGGCCAAGCAACATATCGAACTGGTACGTCCGGATTTCGTCAACCGGGTGAAGCCGTACAACGGCGAAATTCCGCTGTTTACCCACTACCAGATCGAGAGCCAAATCGAGTCAGCCTTCCAGCGTGAGGTGCGTTTGCCCTCCGGTGGCTCCATCGTCATCGATCCCACCGAGGCCCTGACCTCCATCGACATCAACTCGGCACGCGCCACCAAGGGCGGTGACATCGAGGAAACGGCCCTGCAGACCAACCTGGAAGCTGCCGATGAGATAGCACGCCAATTGCGCCTGCGAGATCTGGGTGGCTTGATTGTCATCGACTTCATCGACATGACCCCGGTGCGTCACCAGCGTGAAGTGGAAAACCGCCTGCGGGATGCCGTTCGTCAGGATCGCGCTCGCATTCAATTGGGACGGATCTCCCGTTTCGGCCTGCTGGAGCTGTCACGTCAGCGCCTGCGCCCCTCGCTGAATGAGTCCAGTACCCATGTCTGCCCACGCTGCATGGGTCAGGGGACCATCCGGGATAACGAATCCCTGGCACTGGCCATCCTGCGCCTGCTGGAAGAAGAGGCTCTCAAGGACAACACCGAACAGGTGCATGCCCAGGTGCCGGTGGATGTCGCCGCCTACCTGCTCAACGAGAAGCGACCGGCCATCCAGCGGCTGGAAGAGCGCCATCAGGTGCGGATCTTCATCATCCCCCATCAGGGGATGGAAACCCCGCACTTTGAAGTGTCCCGCGTCCGCAACAGCGAAGTCACAGAAGCCGTCAGCTACGAGCTGAAGAGCGAACTGCCCAAGGACGTCTATACACCACGGGATACCAGCAAGGTGATCCGCAGCGAACAACCTGCCGTGCAGATTGTCGCCGCTCCGACCACCCCGGCCCCCGCACCTACCGCCGCGCCTGTTGCCCTGCCCCAGGAGCCGGGTCTGTTCAGCAAGCTGTTCGCCGCCATCATGGCGCTGTTCAAGCCGGCCGCAGAACCTACTCAGGCACAGGACAAGCCCGACACTCGCGCCAAACCGGAAGCCCGCCAGCGTCGTCGGGAAGGTGAGCGTAGGCGGCCTGCCAACGGCGATAACCGCCGTGCTCGCCCGCAGGCGGACAAATCCGAAGAGGAAGAGACCCAGGCCAAGACCGACAGCCGTCCGGCTAATCGCCGGCCACGCAATGAAGCGGCTGGCGACAAGACAGAACGGCCGGCTCGTGGTGAGCGTCGCCCTCGTCAGCCTAAGGAAGCCAATGCCGAAGGCAGTGCACGTCCGGAGCGTAAGCCGCGTAATCCGCCGGTAGCCGCTGAGCCCAGCGAGCAACTGGATGCGGTGCAGCCCGAGCAGCAGGCCCGTGCGCCCAAAGAAGAGAAGGTGGCCGAGCGGCGTCAACGTCGCAGTCAACGCCGCAAGGTGCGTGTTGCCACCGATGCCGTTGAGCAGCCGGTGGCAGACCAGGCGGTAGAACCGGCTGCGCTCAGCGAGCCGCAACCGCCCATGGTGGAAGCGCTGGTGCCTGTGATGCCGACCAATCTGCCGCCGATGATCATGATCGACGACGAGGAAGAGGCAGTCCGTCCCGCCGCAACGCTTGATACCGTCGAGGCTAAGGACGACATGACAGCTGACTCAGTTGATGCCGAGACGCCCAGCGTTACGGACGAAGCGGCTGAACCGGCCAAGCGCCCACAGCGCCGTAAGCGGATCAACGAAGAGTCGCGCCAACGTCGCCAACAGGCAACCGAGGAGACCTCCACCCAAGTCCAGGAGCCGGCCCCTGCCCCCGAGAGCGAAGAAGCCCACACCGAGGTGGTCGCAGCCCAAGCCGAGCAGATCACTGACAGTCAGGATGAGGCCGGACAAGAGCGCCGCTCCCGCCGCCGTAAACCAGATGCCGTAGTGGTGGATGATGTGGTACTGGTAGAAGAGCCGGTGATTGAGGCTCAAGCGCCGGTTCCCGCAGAAGATGCGCCCTTGGCTCAGGTGGACGCGCCCATTGCCGTACATCAAGACACTGTCATGACTGCACCTGAAGCAGACGTCCAACCTCAGCCGGCAAAGCTTGCCACTGAGGGTCAGTCCGCGGGTGTCGTCTCTCGCATGCAGATGGTGACCTGCCAGATGGCTCAACCTGCCGAGGCACCCGCTCAACCGGCACGCCCTGTGGTGGATTACCCACCCTATGAACGCAAGCCGGTTCTGCACTCCGGTCGCCCTGCCGGGGTAAGCGGCATGCGCAGCCAAGCCAAGCATGAGCCTGCCAATCCGTAATGGATGGACAGGTAATAAAAGAGCCACCTTCTGGTGGCTTTTTTTATGGGTACTGCTGATTTATGCCGTGGGCTCAACAGTCATTCTGGCGGATCTTAACTTTTATCCTTACTCATGGCGGCCAGCTTCTGGGTCAGATCGCGACGCTCCTTGGAGAGTTCGGCATTCTTGATGATGTATTCATCCACCCGCTCGTCGTAATCGCTCTTCATGCTCGCGATGATGGCCTGGATCTCATCAACTGACATGCCAGGTTTGATGTAGTCGGAGAGGTTCTCCAGCAACAGTACCCGCTTCTGGTTGTCACGGATCTTCTTCTCAATATCGGTGATTTCGCGTTTGAGCTTGTTTTTGCGCCGGGACATCCGCACATACTCCAACACATCGGCATATGACTTGGTAACAGTTTCCATAATGACACCACTTGTTAACGTTTTCTTGGATGGGCAATTGTAGGGTCGGCCTACCAGAATGAAACAGGACACAGGGCTAACCAACCCGCTACCTGTGGCATAACCCTAACCTCAGTATGGCTGCATTACAACAGTAACAGCGCAGCTGACGGCGGTAACGCATAATTAATAGGCAGCCCGTGAGTTCCACTATCTTAGGAGGTGTACCATGGCCATTCCGTTACTTGAGCGCTACCTGAAAGCGGCACACGTGCCCTATCGCCTCACTTCCCATCCTGTGGCCTTTACCGCCATGGAAATCGCTCAGCGCGCCCATGTGCCTGGCGATGCCTTTGCCAAAACCGTGATAGTCAGAGCCGATGGTCAGCTAGTGATGCTGGTGATGCCGGCAACCCGTGGGGTGGATTTTGCAAAACTGCCCCAGGCGCTGAACTGTCAACGTCTGGAGCTGGCCAGAGAGTACGAATTCGGCGCCCTGTTTGCCGACTGTGATGTGGGGGCTGAGCCACCCCTGGGTCAGCTGTTCGGCCTGCCGGTATACCTGGATGCCGAGCTGATGCACTACCCCAGGATCAGCTTCAATGCCGGCACCCTGCGCGAGGTGATGGAGTTGGATTGCGAGGACTTCCTGCGCCTGACCACACCTTGCATCTTGCAGCAGGGATTTATGCCCAGCCGATTTCAACGGCACGAACATCCCAGGCAAGGTCCGCTACCCCACTAAGAAAAAACGCCAGGGTAGCAGCCCTGGCGTTTGACTCATGCTGGCACTTATTCTGCCAGCCTGAACTGGCCTACCGTCTTGTCCTGGGCCAGGCACAGCTCGTCGAGTATCTGGGTCTGAGCCGCCATGTCGCTCATGGTGCGACTGCTCTGCTCCACCACATCGGACATCTCATTGATGCTGCGGCTGATTTCCCGGCTGGCCTGGGTCTGCTCGCGGGTCGCATGGGCAATCAGCTCGGAAGCATCCCGCACCTGCTGCATGTGCTGTGCTATGACCCCCATGGCATCATTCACCTGCTCCATCATGGTCTGACTATCCCCCATCAAACTCAGGCTGGATTGCATGCTGGACACGGCACTGGTGGACTTACTGCGCAAGTTGCTGATCATGGCATGAATTTCTTTGGTGCTCTCACCGGTACGGCTCGCCAGATTACGCACCTCGTCCGCCACCACGGCAAAGCCGCGGCCATGCTCACCGGCCCGAGCCGCTTCAATCGCCGCGTTCAGCGCCAGCAGGTTGGTTTGCTCGGAGATAGACTCAATCACCTCCAAGATGCCGCCGATACGTTCACTCTGACCATTTACCTCTTCGATGGTTTGCTCACTGTGCCGCAAGTTCTCATACAGCTTCTCCACCCGCTGGGTGTTTTCCTGCACCAGATGACGCCCCTCCTGGATCTGATCGTCCACGGACAACACCATTGCCAAGCTGGACTCGGTATTGTTGTTGACGTCCTCAATGGCGTGCTCCATCTCGGTGACCGTGGCCGCCAACGTCGTCATGGTGCCAGATTGAACCTGCACCTGGGCCGCCAGGCTGTCGGCAAACTGGCGGTTACGCTCGGCGGTCAGACGGGTCTGTTCGGCCCCTTCTCTCACCACCTTGAGGGCCTGGTTGAAGGCCAGCACCACCGCATTGATGTCCCGTTGCAGGATGGCAAACTCACCGGTAAACCGTCCATCCACCCGGTTGGAAAAATCCCCCTTGGCCATCTTATCCAGCACCCGCTGAATCACGGCCATGGGCCCCTTGATGGCAGCGGAGAGTCGCCAGCCCACAATGCCAGCAAACAACAAACTCACCAGCACGCTGATGATGACACTCAACGAGGTGGTATTGAGGGTTGACTTGGCTGAGACGAAGGCCTGTTGGCTCAGGCCATTGGCCGCAGATTGCAGCGCCGCCTGACTAACCAGCGCCTCATCGATGGCCTGGGCGATCTGCTGTACCTGTTGCTCCAGCTGTTCCCTCTGCTGGCTGAGTCCAATAAAACGCCCTATGGCCCCCTGGTCGCTGTTCACGTTCTGCTTCAGGGCCGCCAGGCCGGCCTGGATATCGCTGTTATCGGCGATGGCGGGCACCTCACGCTGCAGCATGCCATAGCCATCCAGCAGCATCTGCCCCATGGCCTTGGCCTTTTTCTCTATGGGCTGCATGTCTGTGACCCGCTGGGCGCTGAAGATGGCATTCACCATGTATTCCAGGGTGCCGAGCCACTCGATGAATTGATTGCCCAGGCCGCCGATATAGGGGTCTTCTGCGGCATAGGGCTTGAACAACTTGTCGGCGCCAATCTTGGCAAAGGCCAGCTTGTTTAACAGCTCATCCTTGACGGTGCCGATGCGCGCGCCTTCGGCCAAGATCTGGCTGCGACTGGCATAGATGGGCTGACTCAGTGCCAACAGTCCGGTTATCTGCTGTTGTAGCGGAGCCAACTGGCTGGTCAGAGCCTGGGCATCCTGCAATTGGTTCACGCTCGACTGCAACTGAGCCAGATTGGCATTGAGCCCCTCAACCTGGCTGTCAAATGCCTGGCGGTGACGCTCCAGGCTCGCCTGGTCCGTAGCAAAGACCATGTCGGCGGTCAGCTTGTTCAGGCGCAACAGACCGCTGCCAAGTTGACCGGCCTGTTCATCCAGGCCCTTCATGTCCTTGACCACAAAAGAAAACGCGCTATCGATCCGATTCATATTGAACCAGGAGATACCCCCACCAAATGCCATCAGGCCGCACAAGATGGCAAAGGCCACCACTACCTTGACGGTTAAATTCATCTTGTCTTCCTCACTTTCGCCGTATCAGAAAATAGGGTTGTTATTGTTGTTTCTTTGCTTATTTTGCTTGTTGTTATAGTTGAAATATTTCTTTGTGGCTCATTGTTATCTAAGGGTGCATGCCGCGCACCTGCGACCAACTAGGCATCGCTAGCATATGCGGCAGCGCTCACAGCTAGATTAATTACCCAACAACCCCTTGAGGGGGTTGCCGAGTTTGGGTCGGCTACCGGCGGGTAACAACGACTGCTCCAGCAGTGCCTTAGCCCGCGACTCCAACAGTCGCCCCAGCTCCACTGAATATTTTGGCTGCTCCCAGCTACCAGTGATGCGCAGTGGCACCGTCACCATCTTCAAATCTCCCAGTCCAGGTAGATCTCCGATGACGGTAGCATCCAGTTTGAAATCCAGACTTTCGTTGACCAGATGCGTGCGCCCTGCCCCAGCCACCTGCAGCAGGCTGGAAACCATCTTGATGTTCTCTACCTTCACATCCCCCCGGGTGAGCAACGCCTGCGCACCGAGTGAGGAAAACGCGGTTTCACCTTGATCCTGACTGCCACCCAAGAGCCCCTTGACCCCCGCCTTCGCCTGGCGCAGCAAGGCGGGTAGATCCACGCCCCGAACCGCACCCTGAGTCACCTGCAGGGCCAGATTGCCGGACAGTGAGCGCCGCAAGGCCGCCGGCGTCAGCCCTTCGCCCGTCAAGCGCCCCTCCAGCTGCCCTTGCCCGGAAAGCGGCGCCTTGCCTAGCAAGGCCTTGCTTAACTTGGCCATGGCAATGCCCTGCACCTTGGGTTGCAGGCTCAGGCGTGCGGGCGTCTGCCGGCTATCCAGCCGGCCAGGAGCCGACACCTTACCGTCGAATAGGCTGGCACTAAGCTGTTGCCAGTCCAGGATGCCGTTTTGTAAGTTCAGCGCCAGTTCTACCTGCATGAAGGGCAGGTTGCCCAGTTGCAGGCTATCCAGCCGCAGGGTACCGGCCAGATCAAGCCCCTGCAGCCCACTCAGATCCGGCTCTTGTACAGGCACCTCAGTGGCGGCCTTGCCCTGAGCACTTGACGTTACGTCGGCGTCACCCTTGCCCGCCAGCCAGGCGGTATCAAAGGCGGGGCTGCGCAACGCAAACCTCACCACAGGGATCGCCTGCTGTCGCAGGCTCAACTCGCCCTGGCAACGCCAGGGGCCAGCGGTCAGCTCAAGGGAGTCCCATGCCAGCAGCTTGTCCGCCGGCTGGTAGCGTAATTGGCCCGCCAGGCTCATCTGCTGCAACAGAGGCGATATGCCATCCCCTGTGACGGCGACCTTGGCCTGCCATTTATCCAGCAGGATCAGATCTGGCGATAAGGTGAGTGTGGCCTGGCTCTCCAGACGAACCGTACCTTGCTTAGCCTGTACCTCGCCCCCCACGCTGACAGGGATGGGCCGCCCCAGCGCCAGGGCATCGGCTTGCAGGGTGACATCCTTGAGACGCCATTGCTTACCGGTGAGGTGATCATCAATGCTCAGTGCCCCATCGGTAAAATCGATCCTGGCCAAGGAGAACTGGTAGGCGGAATCCCCCTCGGTGGTGGGTTGGGCCCCTTTCTCCGGCACGGCCGCCGGCTCGGTGGCCCCCAGCAAACCATCCAGGTTGGTGCGGCCATCGGCCAGGGTGATAAAGCTCAGGCGGGCGCCAGACACCTTGAGCCGACCGGCCGCCACCTTGTGCTCCAGCAAGGGCAGCAGCGCCAAATCCACGCTGGCCTCGCTAAAGGCCACAGTGTTGCCGGCAGGAAAACCGTCAGGATTGGTCAGCGCCACCTTTTCTAGGGCGAGGCCTAAGCGCGGGAAGAGAGTGAAACGGATGGGGCCCTGCATCAGCAGATCCCGGCCGGTGCGGGCCTTGACCTGCTCGATGATCAGGGGTTTGAACTGTTCGGGGTTGATCAGCCAGACGGTGGTCACCACAGCCCCCCCTATCAATAGCAGCACAATCAGCAGCAGATAGAAGAGCGTTTTCATGGTGACCTCCAGGTCAGTCCTGATTGATACGGCTGGCAACCGCCCCTTGCTGGCGCTTGTACTTGGCGTTGGCCCGCTTGTTGTAAGGACGCTGGGCCGGGCCGGAAAGGGTTTCGAAGTTCAAGGCACCGATCACCATCTTGGGACGCAGCGCCAGAGGGAGCCTACCCCCATTATAGAACTCGAGGACGATGCGGCCAGACCAACCCGGATCGATGCGATGGGCGGTCACATGCACCATCAGCCCCAGGCGGGCCAGCGACGAACGACCATCCAGCCAGCCGACGATATCATCCGGCAGGGTGACGGACTCAAGGGTTACCGCCAGAGCCAGCTCACCGGGGTGCAGGATGAAGGCTTCCCCGTCCGGGATGATGATCTCGTCACTCATCACCCGGTTGATGGCCTCGGCCACCTCTTCTTTGGGGCCGCTCAGGTCGATGTAGGGGGCGGTATGGGCCTGGAACACACGAAACTCGTTGCCCAGCAGCACATCCACGCTGACGCCGCTGATGCGATCCGGCCCCGGGGTCGGTTCTATGATGATCTTTCCCTGTTCCAGGTAGCGTTCTATGTCGCTGTCGCAAAGACGCATTGGCTTCTCCTTGTGGCCGTTACCGGGTTAACCCAGCAGCATGTGGCGAATACGGGATTTAATCATGTCGATGGCAATGCGATTGCGCCCACCACGGGGCACTATGATGTCGGCATATTGCTTCGACGGCTCGATAAACTGGAGGAACATGGGCCGCACCGTGGTCTGGTACTGGCTCAGTACCGACTCCATGGTGCGCCCGCGCTCCTGGACATCCCGCACCAGACGCCGAATGAGGCAGATGTCCAAGGGGGTGTCCATGAAGATGCTGACATCCATCAGATCCCGCAAGTGCGGCTCGCTCAGCAGCAAGATGCCCTCGAGGATGATGATGCGCTTGGGGCTGAAGGGGCGGGTGTCACTGACCCGGGTATGTTCGCTATAGGAGTAGGTGGGGATCTCCACCTGCTCGCCCTTGAGCAACATGGTCAGGTGCTGGCACAGCAGGGCATGGTCGAAGGCGCTGGGATGGTCATAGTTGGTCTTGACCCGCTCTTCCATGGAAAGGTGGCTCTGATCCTTGTAGTAACTGTCTTCCGTGATCACCCCGATTTGATCCGCGCCCAGCTCTTCCACCAGTTCATTAAAAATGGTGTGAGAAAACAAACTCTTACCTGAGGCAGAAGCACCCGCGATACCAATGATAACGCAGGAACGGTGTTGATCTGACATGGGTCGAACTCTCTAAATGTGGCGGTGGGAGGCGTAAACCGGCGCATTATAACGAAAAAGCCTCCCCCCCACTACCGAGCCGACAGCGGGCGCCGCCCTAGCCCAGGCGGGTGATAGCCAAAGACTCCGGGATCTCCTTGCCTTGAAAATAGAGGCGAGCCGCGAGGGCGCGCGCCAGGGCCCGATAACTTTGCGCCAGCTCCCCCGCTGGCTCGGCCACCGCCGGCGGCACCCCCGCATCCATGGCCTGACGCACCCCCAACAGCAGCGGGAACTGCGCCAGCAGCGGCAGATCCAGCTCGGCCGCCAGTCGGGCACCGCCCCCCTCGCCAAACAGCGGCTCATGGTGACCACAGGCACTGCACCTGTGATAACTCATGTTCTCCACCAGTCCCACCACGGGCACTCCCACCTTGGCAAACATGGCCAGCCCCTTGCGCACATCCAGCAGGGCGACGTCCTGGGGGGTGGTAACCATCAGCACCCCTGTGGTGGGCACCTGCTGGGCCATGCTCAGCTGGATGTCGCCGGTGCCCGGCGGCAGGTCCACCACCAGATAATCCAGCGATCCCCAGTCGGTCTCATGCAGCAGCTGTCCCAGTGCCTTGCTGGCCATGGGGCCGCGCCAGATCACCGCCTCGGAGTCCGGCACCAGAAAGCCGATGCTATTGATCTTGATGCCAAAGCGCGAGAGTGGCCGCATCCGCTGGCCATCGGGTGAGTCGGGACGTTGGCCCGTCAGTCCCAGCATCAGCGGGACGGAAGGACCATAGAGATCCCCGTCCAGCAGGCCGACGCTGGCCCCTTCCGCCGCCAGGGCCAGGGCCAGATTGACCGCTGTGGTGGACTTGCCCACCCCGCCCTTGCCGGAGGCCACCGCCACAATATTCTTGACCCCAGAGAGCAGGGGCAAGCCGGCACTGGGAGCCAGGGGCGCCACCTGACAGCGCCACTGCCAGCGCAGATCCTGCCAGCCCATGGCCAGCAACGACGGGGTCAGACTCGCTTGCAGCTCATCCAAGGCACCGGTCCCGGCAAACGGCAGTGTGAGGGTCAGGGTGAGTGATGTCCCCTCGGCCACCAGCCGGGTACGGCTGGCCAGCCAGCCATGGGGCCAGTCATCCGGCTGGGCGGCGACCAATAGACTACGAACGGCATCCAATGTGGCAGACATACGACAACTCCTGATGAAACAACCGTTAACGACCGAGTCTAACCCAAGGTTCAGGCTAGGGATACGGCCGCGGCGGCCATCTAGCCTAGGCATGCCCCCTCCCTTTCGGGTAAGATGCGGACTTACTTTTTCATTGCACGACAAGACAGATCATGGCTCACGCTGCTCGGAAAATTCTCGTTACCTGCGCCCTGCCCTATGCCAACGGCTCCATCCACCTCGGCCACATGCTCGAACACATCCAGGCCGACATCTGGGTTCGTTACCAGCGGCTGCGGGGCAATCAGATCCACTTCATCTGCGCCGATGACGCCCACGGCACCCCCATCATGCTCAAGGCCCAGCAGCTGGGCATCACGCCGGAGCAGATGATCGAGGCGGTCTCCCAAGAGCACCAGGCGGACTTCGCCGGCTTTGGCATCAGCTTCGACAACTATCACTCCACCCACAGCGACGAGAACCGTGAGTTCGCCAACCTGATCTATACCCGGCTGCGGGACGGCGGCTATATCAAGAGCCGCAGCATCTCCCAGCTGTTCGATCCGGAAAAGTCCATGTTCCTGCCGGATCGCTTCGTCAAGGGCACCTGCCCCAAGTGCAAGGCTCCCGATCAATACGGCGACAACTGCGATGTCTGCGGTGCCACCTACAGCCCCACCGAGCTGATTGACCCGCGCTCCGCCGTCTCCGGCGCCACCCCTGTGATGAAGGAAACCGAGCACTACTTCTTCGATCTGCCCCAGTTCGAGGGCATGTTGAAGAGCTGGATCACCTCAGGCGCCCTACAAGAAGAGATGGCCAACAAGCTGGGCGAGTGGTTCGAGGCTGGCCTGCAGCAGTGGGACATCACCCGTGACGCCCCCTACTTCGGCTTTGAGATCCCCGATGCCCCAGGCAAATACTTCTACGTCTGGCTGGACGCCCCCATCGGTTACATGGGCTCCTTCAAGAACCTGTGCAACCAGCGCGGCGATCTGGACTTCGACAGCTACTGGCGCCAGGGCTCCGACGCCGAGCTGTACCACTTCATCGGCAAGGACATCCTCTACTTCCACTCCCTGTTCTGGCCAGCCATGCTGGAGGGCGCGGGCTTCCGCAAGCCCAGCAACGTGTTTGTGCATGGCTATGTGACTGTGAACGGCGCCAAGATGTCCAAGTCCAAGGGCACCTTCATCAAGGCCGGCACCTACCTGCAGCACCTGGATCCCGAGTACCTGCGTTACTACTACGCCGCCAAGCTCAACAGCCGCATTGACGATCTGGATCTGAACCTGGACGACTTCGTCGCCCGGGTGAATGCCGATGTGGTGAACAAGCTCGTGAACCTGGCCTCCCGCACCGCCGGCTTTATCACCAAGCGCTTTGACGGCAGGCTGGCCGCACAAAACGCTGAGCCGGCTCTGTATGCCGACTTCCTGGCCGCCCGCGAGCGCATCGCCGAGGCCTACGAGGCCCGGGAATTCAGCCGAGCCATCCGCGAGATCATGGCCCTGGCCGACGTGGCCAACCGCTACGTGGACGACAAGGCCCCCTGGGTGATGGCCAAGGAAGAGGGTCGCGAAGCCGAACTGCAGGCGGTCTGCTCCGTGTGCATCAACCTGTTCCGCGTGCTCATGACCTATTTGAAGCCCGTGCTGCCCCAGCTGGCCGAACGCAGTGAAGCCTTCCTGGGCGAGACCCTCAGCTGGGAGGCCATCGACACCCCGCTGCTGGCCCACACCCTGGCCCCCTTCAAAGCCCTGTTCAGCCGCATCGATCCCAAGAAGATCGAGGAGATGGTCAACGCCTCCAAGGAGGATCTGGTGGCCGAGGCCAGCAAGAGCCAGGGCGCCAAGGCCCAGCATCAGAGCGCACCGGGCAAGGATCAGGCCGATATCGAGCCCATCGCCGACGAGATCGCCTACGACGACTTTGCCAAGCTGGATCTGCGCATCGCCCGCATCGTCAGTGCCGAGTTGGTGGACGGCGCCGACAAGCTGCTGAAACTGCAGCTGGACATCGGGGGCGAGCAGCCCCGCCAGGTGTTTGCCGGCATCCGCGCCGCCTACGAGCCCGAGACCCTGGTGGGCAAGCTCACCGTCATGGTGGCCAACCTGGCGCCGCGCATGATGCGCTTCGGTCTCTCCGAAGGCATGGTGCTGGCGGCTGGCCCCGGTGGCAAGGATCTGTGGATCCTGGAGCCCCACGAGGGCGCCCAGCCCGGCATGCGCGTCAAGTAACCCGCGAGTTCACCTTAACAAGAGGCCAGTCAGATGACTGGCCTCTTGGTTTTCACTTGCCAATCCCGGCCCGCTCCAGCATGGCGTGCAGCAGCACGTTGGCACCGGCGGTCACCTGCTCGGGCAGGGTCTCCTCGATCTCGTTGTGGCTGATGCCGTCCTTGCAGGGGATGAAGATCATGCCGGTGGGGGCCAGCATGGACATGTAGACCGCATCGTGGCCGGCCCCGGAGACGATATCCATGTGGCTGTAGCCCAGGGTCTCGGCCGCCCGACGCACCGCGTCCTTGCACTCGGGATGAAAGGGCGCCGCCGGGTAATGGGACACCTCCTTGATGGCGATACTCAGACCCGTCTCGGCCGCCACCTGTTTGGTGTAGGCGTGGAGCGCGGCGTCCATCTGATCCACCAGCTCATCCGTCATGTTGCGAAAATCGATGGAGAAGGTCACCTGACCGGGAATGACGTTGCGGCTGTTGGGGAACACCTGCACCATGCCGACGGTGCCGCGGCCATGGGGGCCGAAGCGGTTGGCGATGGCCACCACCTCCTGCATCACCCGAGCGGCCACCTGCATGGCATCCTGGCGCATGGCCATGGGGGTGGGACCGGCGTGGGCCTCCATGCCGGTGACCACGCAGTCATACCAGCGGATGCCCAGCACCGCCTGCACCACCCCTATGGTGATGTCCTGCTCCTCCAGGATGGGGCCCTGCTCGATGTGGGCCTCGAAATAGGCGCCAATGGGATGTTCGCCCGGCACCTGATCGCCCACGTAGCCGATGCGCTCAAGCTCCCCTTTTACCGTCTTGCCCTCGGTGTCGGTGGCGGCATAGGCGTGTTCCAGGCTGAAGATGTTGGCAAACACGCCGGAGCCCATCATCACGGGCACAAAGCGCGAGCCTTCCTCGTTGGTCCAGAACACCAGCTCCACCGGCGCTTCGGTCTCGATCTGATGGTCATTCAGGGTACGGATCACCTCCAGCCCCGCCAATACACCAAAGTTGCCGTCGAACTTGCCGCCGGTGGGCTGGGTGTCGATGTGGCTGCCGGTGACGATGGGCGGCAGGCTGTTATCCCGACCGGCCCGCCGCATAAACACATTGCCTATCTGGTCTATGGTGACCGACAGGCCCGCCGCCTTGGCCCAGCCGATCACCCGATCCCGGCCCTGCTTGTCCAGGTCCGTCAGGGTCAGGCGGCAGACGCCGCCCTTGGGGGTGGCACCGATCTGGGCCAAATCCATCAGGGATTGCCACAGCCGCTCGCCGTTGACGCGGATCTTGTCCAATGACAGGGTGGCAGGGCTCTCGATTGTCTTGCTATCCATATGCTGTTCTCTCCTGTGAGGCTGAACGTTAGCGTTCCACCGGGGTGGGCGCCTGCACCTGGGCGCGCAGGGCGCTGGCACTGAACTGGGGACCGAAGGCCGGTCGCTTGATGTAACGGCCGGCACCGGGCACGGTGCGCAGATCGCCATCCACCCAGACCAGCTGGCCACGGCTGACGGTATGGCTGGCGATGCCCTTGACGGTGCGGCCTTCAAACACGTTGAAGTCGTTCTTGGAGTGATGGGTCTTGGCCGAGAGGGTCTTGCTGCCCGCAGGATCCCACACCACCAGATCCGCGTCGGCGCCCACGGCGATCAGCCCCTTCCTCGGATAGAGGTTGAACAGCTTGGCGGTGTTGGCGGAGGTGATGGCGACAAACTCGCTGGGGGTGAGTCGGCCCGTGTTGACCCCGGCATCCCAGATCACCGCCATGCGCTCCTCCACCCCGCCGCAGCCGTTGGGGATCTTGGCAAAGTTGCCTTGGCCGGCGGCCTTTTGCGCGGCGCAGAAGGTGCAGTGGTCGGTGGCGGTGGTGTGCAGCTGGCCCGATTGCAGGCCGCGCCACAGTGCATCCTGGTGGGGCTTGGCGCGAAACGGCGGGCTCATGACGTGAGCGGCGGCCACGTTGAAGTCCGGGTGGCGATAGACGCTGTCGTCGATCACCAGGTGGCCGGCCAGTACCTCGCCATAGACCCGCTGGCCCCGGGCCCGGGCCCGGGCGATGGCATCGGCGGACTCCTGACAGGAGACATGCACGATATAGATGGGTACCCCCAGCACATCGGCGATGGCGATGGCGCGGTTGGCCGCCTCCCCCTCCACCATGGGCGGCCGGGACAGCGGATGCCCCTCGGGGCCCGTGATGCCCATCTTCAGCACCTCCTGCTGCAGCAGGTAGACCAGCTCGCCGTTCTCGGCGTGGACCGTGGGCATGGCCCCCAGTTCCAGTGCCCGGCGGAAGCTGTTCACCAGGGTCTCGTCATCGCACATGATGGCATTCTTGTAGGCCATGAAGTGCTTGAAGCTGTTGACCCCCTCCTGCTGCACCAGGGTCCCCATGTCACGGTGCACCGACTCGTCCCACCAGGTGATGGCCACGTGAAAGCCGTAATCGGCGGCGGCACTCTCAGCCCAGCCGCGCCAGGTCTGATAGGCGTCCATCAGCGGCTGCTGGGGATCCGGGATGACAAAGTCGATGATGCTGGTGGTGCCCCCCGCCAGGGCCGCGCTGGTGCCCGAATAGAAATCGTCCACCGTGCGGGTGCCCATGAAGGGGAAGTTCATGTGGGTGTGGGGGTCAATGCCGCCGGGCAGCACATACTGGCCCCCCGCCTCCACCACCTGACAACCGGCCGGCGCCTGGGCCGTCAGGTTCTCCCCCACGGCCGCAATCAGACCGTCCACACACAGGACATCGGCCCGCCGCTCACAATCGGCGTTGACGACGGTGCCGCCGCGGATCAAGACGCTTTGACTCATAGTGACTCTCCTTATCGGGTGAAGGAGCCGGCGCCTAGGCGCCGACCACCGCCGCGGTCTGCTCGGCCACAGGCGCCGCCTCGGCCATAGGGTTGTTAGGATGGGTGGTCCAGTTGGCGTACAGGCCGCTCACCGTCTTGCCGGTGCGCAGGTCCACCTCACCGGGCGCCAGATCCCGCATTGTGATGCAGTTTTCCACCGGGCAGATGGAGACGCACAAGTTGCAGCCCACGCAGTCCTCCTCCTTCACCTCGAAGTGGCGCTGGCCGTTCTTTTCGGCGGTGATGGCCTGGTGGGAGGTATCTTCACAGGCGATGTGGCACTTGCCGCACTGGATGCAGCTGTCCTGATCGATCACCGCCTTGGACACGTGGTTGAGGTTCAGGTAACGCCAGTCGGACACGGTAGGCACGGCGCGACCGCGGAAGTCCTCGATGCGGCGAAAACCGTGCTCGTCCATGTAGTTGGACAGGCCGCTTATCATGTCCTGCACTATGCCAAACCCGTGGACCATGACGGCAGTACACACCTGGACGGTGCCGCAGCCCAGGGCGATAAACTCGGCAGCATCCCGCCAGGTGGAGACGCCGCCGATGCCGGAGATGGGCAGACCCTGGGTCTGGGGATCCCGCGCAATTTCCGCCACCATGTTGAGGGCGATGGGCTTGACCGCCGGGCCACAATAGCCGCCGTGAGAGCCCTTGCCGTCGGTGCTGGGACTCATGATCAGGCTGTCCAGATCCACGCCCGTGATGGAGTTGATGGTGTTGATGAGGGAGACGGCATCGGCCCCGCCCTGCTTGGCAGCCCGGGCCGGATAGCGGATGTCGGTGATGTTGGGGGTGAGCTTGACGATCACCGGCAGGCGGCAGTACTGCTTGCACCAGCGGGTCACCATCTCTATGTATTCGGGCACCTGACCCACAGCTGCGCCCATGCCCCGCTCGCTCATGCCGTGGGGACAGCCGAAGTTCAACTCGATGCCGTCGGCACCGGTCTGCTCGACGAGGGGCAGGATGAACTTCCAGGAGTCCTCGTCACAGGGCACCATGATGGAGACCACCAGGGCCCGATCCGGCCAGTTGCGCTTGACCCGGGCGATCTCCTCCAGGTTGATGTCCAGGCTGCGATCCGTGATGAGCTCTATGTTGTTCAGGCCGATGATCTTGCGATCTTGCGAGCGCAAGGTGCTGTAGCGCGGCCCGCTAACGTTCACCACATGGGGATCCAGCCCCAGGGTCTTCCACACCACGCCCCCCCAGCCCGCCTCGAAGGCGCGCACCACGTTGTACTCCTTGTCGGTGGGCGGCGCCGATGCCAGCCAGAAGGGGTTGGGGCTCTTGATACCGAGAAAGTTACTGGACAGATCAGCCATGGCAGGCCTCCTTGGAAGATGCGGCGCTGGCCGTCAGGGAAGAGGAAGTGCAAGAAACGGCCCCGTCACGCAGGGTCTTGTCGATGGAGAAAGCGGCAAGCTTGCCCAGGCGCACCGCGTCCACGGTGAGATCCAGGCCACCGGCCACGCAGTCACCGCCGGCCCAGACGCCGGCCAGCGAGGTGCGGCCCTGGTCATCCACCGCGATGCGACCGCCTTCCAGCGTGAGACCCGCACCGGCAGGTTCCGCCAGATAGCGCTGCCCTATGGCCTTGAGCAGCATGTCGGCGGCCAGGGTGAAGGTCTCACCGGTCTCGACCAGCCGACCGTTTTGCTCGGCGGTCACCGCAAAGCGCATGCCCGTCAGCTGGTCGCCTTCGCTCAGCACCGCCAGGGGCGCCGCCCACAGCCGCACGGCCACGCCATTGTGACGCGCCCAGTCCATCTCCTCGGGTGAGGCCTTCAGAGCCTCCTCGCCACGCCGGTACACCAGCGTGACCTCCCTGGCCCCCAGCTTCTTGGCCTGCACGGCGGCATCCACCGCCGTCATGCCACCGCCGATCACCACCACCTGGCGGCCCACCGGCAGTTCGGCCTTGTCCTCGGCCTGACGCAAGGCGGCGATGAAGTCCACCGCCTCGCAGATGCCGGCCACCTGGGGTTCCGGGATCCCCAGGCTATTGACCCCGGCCAGCCCCAGCCCCAGGAACACGGCGTCGAATTCCTGCTGCAGCTGCGCCAGGTGAATATCCCGCCCCAGCATTTGCTCGGTGCGCACCTCGATGCCGCCGATGGAGAGCAGCCAACGGATCTCGTGCTGGGCAAAGTTACCCGTGGTCTTGTAGGTGGCCAGACCATATTCGTTGAGGCCACCCAGCTTGGGCTTGCTGTCAAACAGCACCACCTCGTGACCCAGGCGGGCCAGGCGATGGGCCACGGTCAGGCCTGCCGGCCCCGCCCCCACCACGGCCACCGTCTTGCCGGAGCTGGGCCCCCGGGTGAACAGGGGAGCGCCGGGATCGGCAAAGTAAGTGTCGGTGGCATAGCGCTGCAGCTGGCCTATCTCTACCGGCTTGCTCTGCTGGGCCGTGCGGACGCAGGCCTGTTCACACAGCTGTTCGGTGGGACAGACCCGGGCACAGATACCGCCCAGCTCGTTGGCCTCCAGGATCACCTCGGCGGCGCCGCGGATATTCTTCTGGGCAATGCGCTGGATGAATCGGGGGACCTCGATACCCGCGGGGCAGGCCTGGGTGCAGGGGGCGTTGAAGCAGTCGTAGCAACGGTCTGCCTCGATGAGGGCCTGGGATGCGGTGAGCGGCGGATGACTGTCGGCAAAGTTCTGCGCATAGGCCGCCTGGGACAGTCGCCCGGCCAGCAGACCTGGGGCATCCATGCCGACGGGGCTGGGATTCTTCATGGGGTCGCTCCTTGTGAAACACTTGGCTCAATAACCTGACCACATGGTTAGGTTTCAAGACAAACAGAAGCGAGGTTCGTGCCAACTTGACCAGATGGTCAATTATGGGCAAAAAATGGGCTTTATCCGGCTGTTCAAGCCCGAATACCCACACTGGCAGTATTCATTTTGGGGAGCCGTGCACCGGGATTGGGCTAAAAATGCAGCACACCGGCGCAGGGCCGGCCATCAGGCCAGCCCGCAGGTGCGGAAGATCAGGGTCAGCACATGGCGCTCGGCGCGCTGGCGATCCTGTTGGCTTTGCCCGCTGCGCCCCAGCACGGCACGGATCTGAATGTCGAAATCCGCGTAGCTCTGGGTCAGGGACCAGATGGAGAAGAAGAGGTGGGTGCTGTCCAAGGGCGCCACCTTGCCATCGGCGATCCAGCCATCCACCACCGCCGCCTTGGTCTGCACCAGCTCCTTGAGCTCGGTCTTGAGCAAGTCGCCGATGACGTTGGCGCCTTGCAGCAGTTCGTTGGCAAACAGCCGGGAGGCCTCGGGCCGCTCATAGGTCAGGCGCATCTTCTGCCGTATGTAGCTTTCCAGGGCCTGCTTGGGATCGGCCTGCGGGGTGATGGCGTCCAGGGGGCTGAGCCA
This sequence comes from Pseudaeromonas paramecii, assembly GCF_039540575.1. NCBI lineage: Bacteria > Pseudomonadati > Pseudomonadota > Gammaproteobacteria > Aeromonadales > Aeromonadaceae > Pseudaeromonas > Pseudaeromonas paramecii. Next base: position 109,349 of record NZ_BAABFC010000001.1, on the reverse strand, counting down.
GTCATGAAGGATGCGATCCAGCACGTGCAGGTAGAGGTTTTCCTTGTTGCCGAAGTAGTAGTGCAGATTGGCCTTGGGCAGCTGGGCCTCGTCGGCGATCTGGGCCATGGTGGTGCCCTTGAAGCCGCTGCGGGAGAAGGCCCGCTCGGCGGCGGCCAGGATCAACGCCTCGTTGCCGCGGCGAATGCGCCCCTTCTCCTCCTCATCGAGGGCGGGATCCAGCAGGCTGTAGGCGGGGGATGGAACCGGCAATGCGTCGCTCATGGTGCTCCAACAATCCATCAAGAGGAAATAAGCGTGGCGCAATGTATCACCCCAGGGCGGCCGGTGGCAGCCGTGGGGTGGGAAAATGTGCGATCTCCTGCGGCAGATCAACCCCAGGAGATCGCACTGGCAGGGTTACAGCTTGGCGGCGGCATCCCACACCGCATGGCTCATGGCGGCATCGCCCGGATCCTGCTTGATGACCGGCGAGCTACCTCCGCTGAGCAATACCTCTATGGTACGACGATAGGCGGCCGGTTCCAGGTAACCCATCTTGGCGGTGTTGGCACTGGTGATGAGCTTGGCCACGTTCTCCATCTGCCGCTCCTGTACCTCCTCGGTGGCGGAGCCGGAGGCATCCTGCTCCACCACAATGGCGGCGGCTTCCTTGGGATGGCTTACCGCGTAATTCCAGCCCTGCAGGGTCGCCTTGACGAACTTGGCCATCTTGGCGACGAAGGCGGGATCCTTGAGATCAGAATCCAGCACATAGAGCCCATCCTCCAGGGTGGAGGCGCCCTGATCCTCGTAGGCAAAGGTGATGAGCTCGTCGGCCTTCATGCCGGCGTCGATGAGCTGCCAGTACTCGTTGTAGTTCATGGTGGAGATACAATCGGCCTGGCCCTGCAACAGGGGATCCACGTTAAAGCCCTGCTTGAGCACCTTGATATCCACATCCGGCTTGTAGCCCAGTTTGGCCATCCAGTTGAAGAAGGGATACTCGTTGCCGCCGAACCAGACCCCCAGCGTCTTGCCCTTGAGATCGGCGGGGCTGGCGATACCGCTGGCCTTCTTGCAGGTGAGCATCATGCCGGATCTGTCATAGATCTGGCTGATGTTGACGAGCGGCACCCCCGCCTCCCGGGCCGCCAGGGCATCGGGCATCCAGTTGACGATCACATCGGCGGCATGGCCGGCGATCACCTGCACCGGGGAGATGTCGGTACCACCGGGTTTGATGGTGACGTCCAGCCCGGCGTCCTGATAGAAGCCCTTCTGCTGGGCCACGTAGTAGCCGGCGAACTGGGCCTGGGGCACCCATTTGAGCTGCAGCGTCACCTTGTCTGCGGCCTGAGCCTGGACAGAGCCCAGGCCGGCGGCCAACAGGGTAGCGGCAAGCAGATGCTTGTGAAACGGGGGGTGTTTGCTCATGCAGAGTTCCTCATTGTTCTCGTTGATCATCAAGTCCATGTGTAACACGCAGCCCGACATCAGCCCTGTCCACGGATGGACGGATGCCAGAAGGTGACGCGACGCTCCAGCCTGACCAGCAGGGCGTACAGCGCCGATCCCACCACCGAGGCCACCACGATCGCCGCCCAGACGATGGGCATATGCATACGGGCGGCCTCGGCCGAGATTCGAAAGCCCAACCCGGCGGTGGGTGAGCCGAAATACTCCGCGACGATGGCGCTGATGAGCGCCAAGGTGGCGTTGACCTTGAGGGCACTGAAGATAAAGGGCAGTGCCGCCGGCAAGCGCAGGGTCAGCAGGGTGACTCTGGGGCTGGCGGCGTAGGAATGCAGCAGCTCCTGCTCCAGTTTGCCGCTGGCCTGCAGCCCCGCCAGGGTGCTCACCAGGGCCGGGAAATAGGTCACCAACACTATGACCGCCGCCTTGGAGGGCCAATCAAAGCCAAACCACATCACGGCGATGGGCGCTATGCCCACCAAGGGTATGGTGCTGGTCAGGTTGGCCAGGGGCAGAAAGCCCCGCTGCAGGAAGGGGAACCGCTCGATGGCGATGCCGGACAAGACCCCCAGGCCGCTGCCCAGCACATAGCCCACCAGCACGGACTTGAGCACCGTCTGGACAAAGTCCCCCGCCAGCAGGCCCGCGTTGTCCCACAGCGCGGCGCCGATGGCCGCCGGGGTCGGCAGCAGCACCTGGGGCACGGCAAACAGGGTTACCAGCAGCTGCCAAAAATAGAGCAGCCAGAGGCCGAACAGCCCGGCCACGGTACCGGCCGGCAGGCGTTCGCTGTAGGGCGCCAGCCGCTGCAGGCCCAACTGGGCCAGCAGCGCCAGTGCAACCAACTGCAGGCCATAGGCCCAGCCCAGCGCCGGCAGCTTGCCGCCCATCTCGGCCACCGGGGCCAGGGCCAACCAGGCTGCCAGCAGGCTCAGCCCTACCAGCACAACCGCCTGCACCAGACCTAGGCACAAGAAGATCCCCTGCAGGGCGCACAGCACCAGTACCGCCACCAGCAACCCCTGATCCGATCCCAGCGGCTGTGTCAGGCTCAGGCCACACAGCACCAGCACCAGCGGCAGTCCCACCACCCCACTCAAGCGCTGCGCCGCCAGCGATACAGAAGCAGACATCGTCATCATGCGGCTACCCTCCGATTGGCCATCACCCACCGCTCAACCAGACTCACCAAGCCGGTGAGGCTCACCCCCAGCAGGGAGGCCATCACCAGGGCGGACCAGATCTGTACCGTGTTGCCGTAATAGGAGCCGGTGAGCAGACGCGACCCCAGGCCAGCCTGGGCACCAGTAGGCAGCTCAGCCACTATGGTGCCCACCAGGCCGCTGGCGATGGCCACCCGGCAGGCAGGAAACAGATAAGGCAAGGACGAAGGCAGCCGCAGCAGCCAGAAGGTATCCAGTCGGCCTGTGCCGTAGGTGTGCAGTAGCTCCAGCTCCAGCTTCTGGGGCGCCCGCAGCCCCTGCACCATGGCCACCGTCACCGGAAAGAAACACAGGTACATGGCGATCACCGCCTTGGGCATCAGGCCCGTGATGCCCAGGCTCCCCAGGATCACCAGCACTATGGGGGCGATGGCCAGCACGGGCACAGTCTGGGAGGCCACGATCCAGGGCAGCAGGGCCCGGTCCAGGGTGCGGGAGTGAACGATGCACACCGCCAGCACCAACCCCAGCAGCAGACCCATGACAAAACCCGTCAGGGCCGCGCTGGCCGTCACCCAGGTGTGCAGCAGCAGGTTGCGCGGCGAGCCGATGGACCACTTGGTAAGGCTGGTCCAGATGTCCAGCAAGATCTGATGCGGGGCCGGCAGCAAGGGCCGCTGCATGTTGAGGGTGGCCAGCAGCAGATCTTCCAGCGACCAGCTACCGTCCTTGGGCAGCACCCGGGCGATGGCCCCGCTGGCATTGAGGCCGACGGTCAGGGCATACCAGAGGATTAGCCCCACCAGCAGCACCACCAGCACGGGCAGGCCCTGCTGGCGAAAGCGGTCAATGTTCATGATGCCCCTCCGCCAGTGCCTCCCGCACCTCCTGGGCCAGGGCCATGAAGGCCGGGGTATCCCGCAGCTTGAGTGTGCGCTCCCGCGGTAGTGGCGAATCGATCACCTTGACGATGCGCCCGGGCCGCGGTGACATCACCACGATGCGGGTAGACAGATACACGGCCTCGGAGATGGAGTGGGTCACAAACACCACGGTGCGCTGCTCGGCGCACCAGAGATCCTGCAGCTGCTGGTTGAGGTTGTCCCGGGTGATCTCGTCCAGGGCGCCGAACGGTTCATCCATCATCAGTATTTTCGGCTTGAAGCCCAGCGCCCGGGCAATGGAGACCCGCTGCTGCATGCCGCCGGAGAGCTGCCACGGGTACTTGGCCTCGAAGCCGGCCAGTCCCACCCGTTTGAGCTGCTCCTGGGCTATCTCCTGGCATTCGGCGACATGGCGCCCCTGGATCTGCAGGGGCAACATGACGTTCTCCAGCACGGTACGCCAGGGAAACAGCGCCGGTGCCTGAAACACATAGCCATAGGCCCCCGCCTCCCGTGCCGCCGCCGGCTCCAGGTCATTCACCGTCAACGCGCCCGAGCTGATGGGCTCCAGATCCGCGATGGTGCGCAGCAGGGTGGTCTTGCCACAGCCGGAGGGGCCGATGAGGGAGACAAACTCCCCCTGACGAATGGTGAGATCGATATCGCTCAAGGCATGCACGGGCCGATCCGCCGCCGGGTAGATGACATTCACCCCCTTGGCGACAATCGCGGGACGGGTCTGGAGGGGCTCGGCTTGCTGGCGTAGCGCGTCGTCGAGTCGTTTCAGGGGTTGGGTCATGACATCCTTGCCTTCTTTTTCTGACTACTTGGTTAGCTTTCACCAAGCAGACGTCATGCCAACTTAAAAAACAGGGTAATTTAAGCCCGCAGGCCGTAAAAAGATGCCATGGGTGGAAAGGCGCCACGATCCTGGTGCCACGCTTCGGCGCAAGCGATCCGAAATGGCGCAAATCTTGACCAGGTGGTCAGCCGTGACTGGATCCTAGTCGCAGTAGAAGTTGCTAGCGCCGGATCCCTCGCCGTGAGATTGCGCCACAAATGTAAAAAAAAGTTACATGATAGGGTTTTCAGTGAGATACCGCGGGTTCCCATCCTCGTCAATAGCACAGATAATGCGCAAAACATTTCGAACGAGTCCAAGGAGTGGAACCCATGAAGGCCCTGATCCCCCTGGCCCTGGTCAGCCTGCTGGCGGTGCAGCCGGCCCAGGCCGCCGTCATTTCGGCCCTGACCGGTGACACCAGCCTGTCGCAATCTCAGATTGATGAGTGGTTTTCCCGCTATGCCCAGAGCATCACCAGCGGCACCCTGAACCAGTTGAGCCAAGCCAGCGTGGAGCTGGCTAGCGCCGGCCTCAAGGCCACCTCGGATACGGTGCGCGTCACCTATCTGGGCACCGGCGCCGCCCGGGACTCCAACCTGTTCCTCGCCTCAAGCGGCAGTGGCAGCTTCGATACCGCCAGCTTCTGGAGCGACATCTACGCCAGCGGCGGCACCAACAACCTGGGCAGCTACAACCCGGTGGATGACAGCAACCTGCTGTTCAGCACCCGTGAGGGCTGCAGCTATGCCGAGGCCAAGGACGGCAACAGCTGCAGCGCCACCCAGGTGGGCCTGAGCCGGGAAATCACCGGCCTCACCAGTGGCGACAACCTGGTGTTTGGCCTGCAAGCCCTGCCGCTGACCTACAACGCCGATGGCATCAGCCTGGTGAATACCAACTACTTCTTCTCCGGCGACAGCAGCAACAACTCGGACGCCCAGGGCTGGGCCGATGGTGCCGTGCATACCCGGGTCATCCAGCTGGATGCCAACACTGTGCTGGTGGGCTTTGAGGATACCTGGTCAGGTAACCAGAGCGATTACGACTACAACGATATGATTTTCATCTTCCAAGGGGTCACCAGCGCCGTGCCCGAGCCCGCCCCCCTGGCCCTGGCCGCCACCGGCCTGCTGCTGTTGCCCTGGTGGCGGCGCCGCCAGCGGCGTTGAGCCTGCATGACCACAGATAAAAAAACCGGAGCCCCAGGCTCCGGTTTTTTTCTGCCGCACAGCATGCAACTAGGCTGTCACCCTGTAGGCGCATAGATCAATCAAACAGAGGCGCCTCTGCCAGACAACAGCCCTGTTGATCCTTGGAGGAAAGCAGCGGCGACGAGCTGATGGGCCAGGCGATGGCCAAGGTGGCATCATCCCAACGCAGGCAATGCTCGGCGGTCGGGTTGTAATAATCGGTACAGCGATACAGACTCTCGGCCCAGTCACTGGTCACATAGAAGCCATGGGCAAAGCCCTCCGGGATCCACAGCTGACGCCCGTTCTCGGCGGACAACCAGACGCCAACCCACTGGCCGAAGGTAGGCGACCGACGGCGTAGATCCACCGCCACGTCAAACACCTCACCCACCACCACCCGTACCAGCTTGCCCTGGGTATTCTGGGTCTGGTAGTGCAATCCTCGCAGGGTGCCACGACAGGAGCGGGCATGGTTGTCCTGCACAAACTGCCGCGGGGCGACCAGCTCATCGAACCCGCTCTGCCGCCAGGTTTCCATAAAGAAACCCCGCTCATCGCTAAAACGGATTGGCTCCAGGATCTTCACATCCGGGATGCTTGTGGTTATGACCTTCATCAGACTTCTACCCATACAACTAGCAGACGGCTGGCCTGCGCCAGGATGGGGCACATGATAGACCAACGTCTGCTGCAGACCTAATCAGACTAGACGGGAGTCAGATAGGGACGCAAATCCTGCAATGCGCGCCGCCAGTCGCTGGGCGGGATGCCAAAGCGCGCAGCTATCTTGCTGCAATCCAGACGAGAATTCAGCGGACGTCGAGCGGCACAGGCATACTCGGCACTGGGGATGGGGAAAAGCGCCGGTTGATAAGCCAGCAAGCCCTGCTGCCAAGCCGCCTGGATAATGGCCTCGGCAAACTCAAACCAGCTGACCGACGGGCTACCCGCGTAGTGATACAAGCCCCAGTCGACAAAATCAGGTTGCAGCGCCTCACAGGCCATACTCAACACGGCGCCGGCGAGATCCTGAGCACAGGTAGGCGAGCCCCACTGATCCGCCACGATGCGCAAACTGGATCGTGAATGCGCCAACCGCAGCACTGTGCGGACAAAATTGCTTCCTGCTGGGTCAAACAGCCAGGCGGTGCGCAGGATCAGATGCTTGGCGCAACGGGCCTGTACCTCCGCCTCGCCGGCCAATTTGGAGGCACCATACACGCCAAGGGGGTTGGGTTCATCGGTCTCTACATAGGGCGCGCTCTTGTGCCCATCGAAGACATAATCGGTGGACACCTGTATCAGGACCGCCCCCAGATCTTGGGCCACTGCGGCCAGGTGGCCAGGTCCGGCGGCGTTCACGGCAAAGGCCGTTTCCACCGCCTGCTCGGCCAAGTCCACCTGGGTATACCCCGCCGCATTGATGATGATGTGGGGCGAACACTCCCGAAGCCGGCACGCCAGGCTCGCCCCATCCTGAATATTCAGACAGTGACGATCAAACGCCTGCAGGGCGATCCCCAAAGACATGGCCTGAGCCTGTAAGCGCCGACCCAACTGTCCCCCGGCACCCAACAATACAATGCGCGCCTCTTGAATCTGCATCTTGCCCTCCGGCCCAATGAAAACGCCTCTGCCAGGCAGAGGCGCTTCATGGTAGGTATCTTGTTGGCAAATGCAACGTCGGCTTCAGCCGACCTGGTACCCCTGCGGGTTGTTGGCTTGCCAGTTCCAGCTGTCGCGCATCATGCAGTCCAGATCCCGCTGCGCCTGCCAATCTAACTCGCTGGCCGCAAAGGCCGGATCCGCCCAGCATTCGGCGATATCCCCCGCGCGGCGCGGCGCTATCTTAAACGGGATCGGCTTGCCGGATGCAGCTTCGAACGCCTTCACCATCTCCAGCACCGAATAGCCCTTGCCGGTCCCCAGGTTGTAGGTGAAGACCCCCCGCCCCTGCTGCATACGGCTCAGGGCCTTGAGATGACCAATGGCCAAGTCCACCACATGGATGTAGTCCCGCACCCCAGTACCGTCCGGAGTCGGGTAATCATCCCCGAACACCGACAACTGTGGCAGTCGTCCCACCGCCACCTGGGTGATAAAGGGCAGGAGATTATTGGGGATCCCATTGGGATCCTCACCAATCAGCCCAGACTCATGTGCCCCCACCGGATTGAAGTAGCGCAACAAGACCACGGCCCAGCGTGCGTCGGCCTTGACCATGTCCCGCAGTATCTCCTCTACCATCAGCTTGGAGCGCCCATAGGGGTTGGTGGCCGACAGCGGGAAGTCTTCGCGGATGGGCACGGAAGCCGGATCGCCATAGACGGTAGCAGACGAGCTGAACACCAGATTGAACACCCCAGCCGCCGCCATCTGTTCACACAGCGTCAGGGTGGCGGCTATGTTGTTCTGGTAGTAGGTCAGCGGGATGCGGCAGGACTCCCCCACCGCCTTGAGGCCGGCAAAGTGGATCACCGCCTCAATGGTGTGTTGACTGAATACGGTCGCCAAAGCCTGGCCGTCTCGCACATCCAGTTCATAAAAATGCGGCCGCCGTCCGGCAATGGCCTCGATGCGCTCCAATACGATGGGGTGGGAGTTGCAAAAATTATCCGCCACCACCACTTCGTGGCCGGCGTTGAGCAGCTCAACCACGGTATGACTGCCGATAAACCCTGTGCCCCCGGTAACCAAAATCGCCATCTTGTGTCCCTCTTCTAATAGTGGAGTTGTGCGCGCTCAGGTCCGACCGTATCTGTCTTCAAAGCGGACGATATCGTCTTCCCCCAGATAGGTGCCGGACTGCACCTCAATCAGCTCAAGGGGGATCTTGCCAGGATTCTCCAGCGAATGAGTCTGCCCCAGCGGGATATAGGTGGACTGGTTTTCCGTCAGCAGGCTGACGGTGTCGCCACAGGTGACCTTGGCGGTGCCCGCCACCACTATCCAGTGCTCAGCCCTGTGATGGTGCATCTGGAGGGAGAGTTTCTCCCCGGGTTTGACCGTGATGTGCTTGACCTGAAAGCGCTCGCCCTTATCGATGCCATCGAACTTGCCCCACGGACGGTACACCTCCCGGTGCACGTGATGCTCGGTGCGCCCGTCGCGCTTGAGGGAGTCCACTATCTTCTTCACCTCCTGCACCCGATCCCGATGCGCCACCAGGGTGGCATCCTTGGTCTGGATCACCACCAGATCCTCCACCCCCACCAGGCTTACCAGGGCGCTCTCGGCATAGACATAGTTATTGTGACTGTCGTGGTACAGCACATCTCCCTGCTGCACATTGCCGTCCGCCGCCTTGGGGCTGATCTCCCACAAGGAGGACCAGGAGCCCACATCGCTCCAGCCGGCATCCAGGGGCACCACCACCGCATCCTGGGTCTTTTCCATCACCGCATAGTCGATGGAGTCATCCGGGCAGGCCATGAAGGCGGTCTTGTCGACCCGGACAAAGTCCATATCCAGGGACGGATTGCCCAGGGCCTGTTCGCAGGCCGCATAAATATCCGGCCGAAACGCCTTGAGCTCTGCCAGATAGCGGCTGGCGCGGAACAGGAACATGCCGCTATTCCAGTAATAGTCGCCGGTCTCCAGGTAGTGGCGCGCAGTATCCAGATCCGGCTTCTCCACAAACTGGGCCACGGTATAACCGGGTTGTGCCAGGGCAGCACCGCGTCGGATATAGCCGTAGCCCGTCTCAGGCGCTGTGGCCACTATGCCGAAGGTCACCAGCTTACCGGCATCGGCATGCACCTGGGCCGCCTGCACGGCCTGGATGAACGCATCGGGCGAGCGAATGACGTGATCGGCCGCCAACACCAGCAGCAGGGCGTCTTCCCCCTGCGCTAGGGCCGTCATGGCCGCCAACGCAATGGCCGGCGCCGTATTGCGGCCCACCGGTTCAAGAATGATATTGCCGGTCAGCTGATTGATGGCGCGCAACTGCTCGGCCACCAGGAAGCGGTGATCCTCGTTACAGATCACCAGGGGGGCGGTGCAGACGAGACCAGTGAGGCGCAGTACGGTCTCCTGCAACATGGTGTGCTCCCCCTCCAGACGCAAAAACTGCTTGGGGTAGAGCACCCGCGACAGCGGCCATAGCCGCGAACCGTTACCACCGGCCATGATGACGGGAATGATGTTCATAGAAATCGTCTTCCTTTCTTGAATGTTATCCTGCGAAGGGCGTACTACAGCGCCACCGCAGTCTGGGCGCGGCGCGCAAGCCAACCCTTTGTCCATTGCTGCCCCCTCCGTTTGGCCAGATTACACAGCGGCAATTCAACCCACTGGGAAAACAGCCCCGGCAGCAATAGAGCCAGCAGCAACGCAAGGCCATCATAGACGGCCCCCTGCCAGCCCAGACTGAGACAGAAACGATTGAACAGATAGATCACAGGGCAATGCAGCAGATAAACGCTAAAGCTCACCTTGCCAAACCAACCCAGCAGCCGATTACCCAGCATGAAGTCCATGATACGGGACGGGAAACTCAGTACCAGCAGAGCCAGGGCCACCAGCAGGTAAAAACCACTGTGGCCATAGAAGGTCTGCTCAGACATGCCATGCAAGCTCAGAACACTCACAGTCAAGACCAGCACCATCAGGCACTGTAATCCAGCTAACAGCCAGCAAGACAGGGTAAGACGCTGCCGCAGACGGTGAAATAACATGGCGGCCAGGGTACCTGATAAAAAGAAATGCAGTTTGGAGGGCAACAGAATACCCGGCCAGGCCTCACGACTGGCCATTAGCCCCACACAGGCCAGCGTCAACAGAATGAGCAGCATCTTGCGCCCCTGCAGCCACTGCTGCCAGGCACCCCAGAACAGCAGGAAAAAAAGGTAGTACTGGATCTCGGGCGGTATCGACCAGAAGACTCCCTCAGAACCGAGAAACAGCAGATGGCGCAGCAGGTTGTGTTCGTCGATCCGAAAGACAAACTCCGGATCCACAAACCGAAACAACAAGAAGCAGAGCACTATGGTCAGCCAATAGGCGGGGGCTATCCGGCTGAAGCGGGCAATCAGATAATTGAGCACACGGCTTAAAGTAAAGGAGCTCCCCACATACAGGTGCGTCATCAAAAAACCACTCAAACCAAAAAAGAGCGCTACCCCCACCTGCCCCAGGGGTAACCCTGTCGCCAGCCAGCCACCGCCTTGAGTGAAGTACTCCGGCAGGTGACTTAAGACCACCAGGATGCAAGCCAGCGCCCTGAGGCCATCCAGGGCCGGAATTTCATCAGCTCTATGTTTATCCATACAAACTCCTTGAGCCCTGTAGAGGGACTACCAGCCAACGAAGACACGGGTTCTGTCTCCAAATGCCTTTTTCAGCGATACCGCTAGCAACATGCAGACAGCAATCACCAAGAAACAAGAGAGCCAAAATTGAATCCAAGGCAGCGAGAGATCGAATTTCAACCAGTGCTCTTTGATACCCGCTATCACTATCGGATGGATAAAATAGACCGCAAAACTCATGTCTGCGAACCAGGAAAGTGGTTTGACATTTAGAAAGGCAAACCGTTCAAACAAGCCATATAAGACAAAAAACTCCAATAGCTTAAATGGAACATACCGTTCCAATATCGTATATGGAACAGTGCCATCTTGCAGATTTGCGACAGGATATACATATGCCATTGCAAAATTGCACAGCAAAAAAACCAGAATAAGGAAGTGCAAATTCCTTACTATCCACTGAGAAACAGGTTGGTAATATTTTGAGAATAGAATACCTGCCAAGTAAAATGACTGATAATAGATCAGTGACTGAAACACATTAAGATTGTACTGTGGTCGATGCACCAGCATAGATAGCAAAAACGACAGCAGAAGAATCACCAGACTACTGACAAGCCCCAGATCGGCATATTTTTTATGTAAGGGTGACAAGCAAAACATTAAGAAAATAAATGGAATATACCAGTAAGCTGTCGTAGCTCCACCAAAAATCAAATATTTGATAAAGGGAATTAAATATAGGTCGATGATCCCTGTGCCCTGAGGTTCAAAGAAGCCACCTAGGCGAGGGTCCGGCTGGCCGAGTCTAAAAAGCAGCACGACTATGACTGATAAGAACAGATATGGACAAACAACATTTTTGATCTTCTTCTTGAGAAATCGACCATAATCAAAACGAGCATAAAAAACATGGTGAAAAAAGAATCCAGAGATAAGAACAAACAGACTAGACCCGTTCGATATCACATTAAAAACCAGCTGACCCCATAAATCATTATCTCGATATAAGAAACTGAATGGAAAACAATGTCCAGCTACAATGAGCAGCATGGCAATCGCCCGTAAAGAGTGCATAGAGAGAATAAACATACCTTACCCCGCCAATTTACGTTGCAGATAAATCAGTGCAGTGCGATGCCAAGCTCCTTTAGGAAATAGCCGCTCACCAAAGGCCGTCAAGATGGTCTTCCAACTCATGGCATAGGGTAAAGCCGCCACCGACTTGATCTTGCCGGCCTGCAGCCAGTCGTAGATTTGATGTTGCCAGGGGGTTTGCCGCAGCACCTGCCAAAACAGCGGGGCATAGTCGATGTCGGCATAAGACCAGGGCTTGGTATAGCTGGCATAGTGGATAATGGCTGGTTGTTGCCGTGCAGACCGATATTCATCCATCAAGGGGCCATCCACCTTGGCCAGAAAATGTTGATACTCGCCGCCGCCGGTCAAGAGGTTCCACCGCTGCGGCAAGATGGCAATATCCCCCACAAACAGGGAATTGAGGATATCCTGATCGGCCATCCAATATTTTTGGTTGGCTGCCAACTCCATCATCTGGGGCAAGCGGTTAAGTTCACGCAAGCGGGCCAAATCCAGCACAAAAACCCCGGCCTGATAGTAATACTCGGGGTCAGGCAAACCCAGCACCTCGCTAAAATAGCGGCGTATGGGCAGGCTACCTGATTCACGATTGGTCAAGGCACTGGTGCGCACCAGGGAATACATCATCACATCCCGAGCGGCGGCCAAGCTCTTGCCCTGCAGATCCCAGTCGTACAGCTCGCATAGATCGCCATTGATGATGAGGTCCGAGTCAAGATAGATGCCTCGCTTCGCATCCGGCAACAGATCCGGGATCGCCAGGCGATAGTAGGTCGCCCGGTTATAGATGGTATGCACATGCAACTCCATCTTGGCAAAGTAGTCCCCCACATCCAGAAAATGGATCTGGGCGCCAGGGTGCTCCTCCACCATCTGCGTCAAGGTCTGTTGGGCTGTCAGACTTAAGCCTTCATGCAGCACATAGAAGCTGAAATCATATTTATCACTCTTATTCAGCAGGGCGCTCTTAATCACGCAGCCACCGAAGGGGACATAATTATCATCAAAGGCAATAAAAAGTGGAATTTGATCAGCCATGTTCAGCCCCTTTAAAGTGAACCCATTCACACTGAATGGACATAGTGGTTGACGGTATCTACAGCCATTAACCTACAAATAAATGATGTGGTTCAGTCGCTAATTCTTAGTGAATGAACCACTACCGATACGGAATAACCCCAGTGCTGTGGTATCTATGCCGGTAAGACGACGACAGGCATAGATACAGGCGCCATTGAGCAGCAAAGAGACGCCGGCCGAGACCATGGCAATCTGCTCCAGGCTGCCGACTCGGGCGACCCAGAGCTGTAATCCCAGGCTCAACAGGGTAAATAGGCCCGAGATCCACAGGGTCAACCGCTCCTTGCCGGCCATCTGCAGGAAAAAGGCCGTTACCCCCGCCATGGCATTAAACAGCTGCACCAGGGCCAGCCAGAGCAACAAATCCCCCTCAGAGCGGTATTCTGGCGAGAACCAGGCCAGCACCTGACCCCGAAACAGCACCAGAGGAACAAACAGCAGCAGCGAGACACTGCCGGCCGCCAAGGCCGACAGAGCCACCAACCGCTGGGTCTTGGCAAAGTCCCGCTCCTCAAAGGCCCGGGATAGCCGTGGCCCCACCACGATATGAATCGCCACCAGCAAAAAGGTCAGCAGGTTGGAGGTTCGTTCGGCAGAGAAGTACGCTCCGGAGGCTTCCAGGGCAAAGGAAGAGGAAACGATCAGAGTACCCGCCTGTGTCAAGATAGGGCCGGTGAGCACTATCCCCCAGAAGTAGCAGGAGCGCTTGTGATACTGGGACGCTTGAGGGGGAACCGGCAGCCAACGCAGATGAGGGCGCAGCAAAAACAGCTGATAGAGCAGAAAGGGCAGCAGCGACAGACTCATCAGCCACAGCAGGCTCTGGGCACTGGTGGGCAATGCCAGCCGGTACAAGCCCAACAGCAATAGTATGACCAACAGACGCCAGCCAAAGTCCCTGGGCGCCAGGGCCGCTATCATACGCTCCTTGACCCGCAGGGCGACCGCGATCAGTTCACCAAAAGAGAACAGCAGGCAAAACAGCAAAATGGCGCCCATGCCACCCCAGTCGGTCTTGTCATGAAACAGCCACCAGGTGCCCAGGGCACCACACAGCAACAGGCAGAGGCTGCCAACCAGCATTGACCAGCTCAGCAGGCCATCAGCCTCGGTCTCACCGGACCGGATCAGCCGCTCGTTGTAGAACTTGATCATGGCCACCGGTTGGCCATAGCTCAGCGCAAAGGAGCAGAGCAACGAAAAAGCGATGACAGTGCCAAACAGGCCATAGTCTGCCGGCGACAACAACCAGGCAGCCACCAGGGTCGTCAGGTAGCCAAAACCGGCATTGGAGATCTTCAGTCCGGCCGGGATCACCCCCTTCACCAGCAGCTTTCTGATGTTCATCACCCGCCTTCCCCGCTGCACGTCCATGGGCGCCGTTAACACTTGGCTGTCATGCGTCATTGGCCAGCCCTGCCTTACGGTGTTGACGCTCATAGGCAAAGCAGAGCCAGAAAAACCGGCCCATCTCCAGGGTATAGCGACGCAGCAACCGTCCGGGCTCACCCAGCAAGCGATAGAACCACTCCAGGTGCATACGTTGTACCCAGCTTGGTGCTCGCTTGACGTTGCCGGACATAAAATCCAGCAGGGCCCCGACACCAACCAGTAGCGGAACCTTGAGCACATGACGGTGGGCCAGTAGCCAGGCCTCCTGCTTGGGATTGCCCAGAGCCACCAGCAGCACCTGTGCTCCTGACTCGTTGATCCGCTCAATCAAAGCAGCTTCATCGGCCATCTGGCCATAGCCATCGGCGGTGCCCACCACACTGACACCATCGAGTTGACCGAACCGCACGGCCGCCAGATCCGCCACCCCGGGTTTGGCGCCCAGCAGGAATACCCGTTTGCAGCGAGCACTGGTGGCGAGCAGGTGGGGGGTATAATCGGTGCCATTCAAGTTGGCGACAAAGCGGCTACCTGTGATGGTCTTGGCCACCAGATCCAGCGCGATACCATCATTGGCCATGACGATACTTTCCTGCCGCAGACTCTCCTGCTCGCCGTGCCACAGCTGCATCAGATTGCTGTTGGCATAGAAGAGGCAAACCTGCCCCAGACGGGCCAGTCGGGACTCAATCTCGGCGGTCAACTGGTTGGCCGTACCATTAAAAATGGCGTAGCCCAGGATGTGCTTGATGCTCGCTTGTTCCATGCTGGCCTCCTGCCATTTATTCCATCATTGACCGTTCGATCACCAACATCTGCGGCTTGTCTTCGCCATTGCTGGGTTGAATGGAGAAGGGATAGGTCCCCCACCAGGGGCCGCCCGCCCAATAGGTCCAACCGCGCCAGGGCTCTGCCTTCATCGATGTCAGCATCCCTTCCATCACACTCAGACAGTCGGTTTGTGCCGCGACACCGAACTCCCCCATCAGCAGCTGCTTGTCGTTCTGACTCGCCCAGCTGGCGATCTTGCTCAAGAAGTCGTCCATGCGGCTACTGCTGATGCAGTCCACCTTGGTGCCGGAATAGTTGCTGTCGGCGTACTGATGGACATCCAGTGCCATGTTGTTTAAGGGATCCTGAAACCCGGCAAACAGCTCGGCATTGCTGGGATCGGTGGCTGAGCTGCTGAACCAGCTATGCACGCCGCTCCAGGTGCCACCGGAGACAATCATGAGGTTGGTGATCTCTGCGCGGCGAAGCGCCAACACGGCCTTCTGCGCAATATGGAACCAATTGGTGCGACTCAGGGCCGCCGGCTCATTCATCAGCCCCAAGGCCAAATAGTTCTGCTTGTCCCCGGCAGCGGAGACGATTTGCTGCCAAAAATCCTGCAGCTTGGCACTGGCATCGGCAGTTTTCTCCAGAGATACCCCCTGATATTTGCCAAAGTTGTGCAGATCCAGCCACAAGCAGATGTCATTGTCGGCGGCAAAGCTCAGTACCCGCTGGAACTGGGCCAGATTTGTGCTATCCAGCGCGCCATACGGTGTTGGCTGATAGCGCTCCCAGGTGATGGGCAAGCGGATCAGACGAAAGCCTTTTTGCGCGTAATACTCCAGATCCGTGGTACTGGGGTAGACAAAGTCAAAGTAGAGCTTGCCCGGCAACTTGCTGGCATTGAACTCGGCCCCCGCCAGGTTGACACCGGGCGCCAGGCGAGCGGTCTGACAATCCGCCTGAGCCGTCAGGCTCAGTAGCATCAGGCTGCATAACATCATCCAGCGCATCATAGGCTTGTCTCCATAGAGTGATCTGTTTTGGCCATATCACGGTAATGCTGCAGATAGCGTTGGGCTGTCTGGACCCAGCTGTAGGGTTGCACCGACTGCACCAATTGATGCGCCACCGCAGGATAGTCGACGGCCAACGCCTGATGCCGTGCCAATATGGCCTGGCTATCGGCCTCAACCTGGTTGCGCCCCAACAGGAGACCCAGTCCGGTGGCCGCCACCAGCTTGGCAAAGGGCGGAATGTGACTGAGCAGGGGATAGAGGCCGGCACTCATGGCCTCAATGGCCGCCAGGCCAAAGCCCTCGTGGTGGGACTGGCAGATAAAATAGCTGGCTTGCGCAATCAAGGCGGCCAGATCGGCATTGCTGGGCGACGGCACTATCTGGACGGCCTCAGCCACCCCAAGCTCTTGGGCCAGCCGGCTCAGCTCGTCCGCATCATGGTCATACTCGCGACCGGCGATGATGAGCCGCCACTGGGGGGCGTGACGATGCAGACAAGCAAACAGCGCCAGTGTCTCCAGCAGGCCCTTGTTCTCGGACCAGCGACCAAAATAGATGATCACCGGCTGCAGGCGCTCCCGGGATGCAGTCTGGCGGAACTTGGTCAGATTCACCCCGTTCTCTATCACCTCCACTCGGCTATCGGCGCAAATCTGTCGGAACAGACGACCATCATTGTCACTGGTGGCCACTATCTTGCGATAGGCCAAGGCGCTGAGTCGGGTGACGGTATTGAAGAACACCTTCTTAAGCCCAGAGGCAAAGGGGGTGTGGAAATAGATGCCATGGGAGCTGGCCAGCAGCGGCTTGCCGTGCCAGAACCGCGTCCAGGCCAAAAAATCAAAGAAGAAGTCGACGCCATGAACGTGCACCACATCCGCCTCCCCCAGCACGCCCAGCACCTTGGGACACAGGGGATATCGGCTGGAGCCGCGATACGGCAGCCGGATCACCTCGACGCCCTCCCGGATCTCCCGAGCAGGCAGACGCTGCGCGTCACCACAAAACAGGCGATCCAGCGTCACTATGACCGGGGTCTGCGCGCCGTCGGCCAACTGCTGCTGGGCTATGTTGTAGACCACATCCTCCAGACCACCGATGGAGGGATGGTATTGGCGAACCACGTGATACACCTTCAGGCTCATGGGTTAGCGTCCTTACTGACAGAAGCGGATTGGGCTGAAGAGGAATGAGCAGCACAGGCCAACAGCGAGCCAAACATGAACCACAGCAGGCCGGCCGATTTCAAGGCAAACAGGGAAGTGCCGCTGATGGAGAGGATCAGCGTCATATAGAGACAGGCCATGGCGCGAAAGCGTTCGGCGGGCAGACCGCTGAGGGGCAGGCGCCACAGCCAAAACCAGCCCAGCAGGCAAAACAGCAAGCCAAACCGCGACACCACATAGGCGTAGCCCATATCACCGTAGTTCTTCAGGGGGGACTGGGCACCCAACAAGTCACGAACACTAAACTCGCCAAGAAAAAAACCAGTTCTGGTCAAACGTCCCACAAAAGAGTCTGAATAAGTGCCATGAAAGAAGTAGACGGCATAGATCAGCACCAGGGTGGCCATCAACCAGGGCGCCAGACTAAAGGCCGGCAGCAGGCAGCGGGGCACCAGAAAGCGGGTTGCCAGCAGCAGACCACTCACCACCAGGCCAAACCGCGAGTCGGCATAAGCAATAAGCAGGCCGCAGCCGGCCATAAACCACAGATACTGCCGCTCCCCCGGGCGCCAGTGAGCCAGACTCCAGGCCAGCACCAGGGTGGCATAGTTGCCCAACGAGATGGGCTCCAAAAAGAAGGAGGAGATGCGATGCGAGCCGAAAACCCAAGGCAATATGGTGCGACCTATGCCTTCGGGGCGAAAGCCATTCAAGGTCAGGGCCTGATCCTCAAAGATGGCGCCACTGCCTCCTGCACCGATGCCGCTTTGGTTGGCGAAGTAGGAGAAGGTGTGGAAGAACTTCACATAGGTGTCGAGGGCCAGCCACTCGAAGGCCCCCATCAGGATGGCCAATACCAGCGAGACCGCAATCAGCTTATTCACCAGTCGTACCGAGCCATATACCCAGCCCAGCCAGAAAAACAGAATGACGATCATCATGTCCCGAAAGGGCTTGGGATCCAGATAGCCGCGTAGCAGGCTTAACAGCAGCAGGTTGATGGCGGTCAGCAGAATAAAGGCCCCCAGGTAGTGGGGCACCTCACGACGCAGGCACCACAAACAACCCAAGTAGATGAAGAGCTCCACCAGGATCACCAGGGAGGCGCTGACCCCAAATGCCACCGTATTGATAAAGCACAGGCTCATCTGATAGAGCATGCTGCCCAGCACCAGTGCAAAGATTACAGACTCAGAAACAGAGTTACTTACCCTGGGTGAGGCCTGCGGGGCCAGCGGACTGGCAAACGCATCAGCGTACATGACCTTGCCCTATCAACAGATGACGCTGAGAGGCCGGGATAGCCGCCAGCAGATCCCGAATAAACGACTCCTGCAGGGCAAAGGCCCGGTTATCCTCCGGATCGATGGAGGAAACGCGAAATAGCAGACCGTCGGGGATCACCCCTTGTGCGGCATAACTCAGTTGCAGCAGCTTGCGCTGCCAGCCGGCGTGCACCGTCTTGTCCCCCACCAGCATCCAGTAGATAAGGGGTTCGTGCCTGGCCCCTTGCTCCGTGACCATCTTCTTGGCGATGACCCTCTGGCCATCGAGAGTCAAGGTCAATGGCTCGGCCTGCTTGATGACGAACCCCTGCCCCACGTAACAGATTTCGGGTCTGTGTACCTGAGAGACATCATTGGACTGATCCTGGCCGTAGGCGATAGACAACATGATCTGTTGTCCCTGACCGTTGCTGTAGGTGCGCACCAGTTGCTGATCATACAGGGTGTCCAAAGCAGCCTGAGTCTCCGGCAGTATGGTCTGACTGTTGGTCACCGGGAGCTGTTGCCAATCGGCAAATTGGGTCGGCACCAAGGTGGCCAGATCCAGCCGATGCGTCTGTGCCAGCAGGGTGCGATTGGCGATGAACAGATGTGAGGTGCCGGCAGTAATCAGTAGCAAGGCGCTAAACACCATGGCCGATGG
This sequence comes from Pseudaeromonas paramecii, assembly GCF_039540575.1. Taxonomy (NCBI): domain Bacteria; kingdom Pseudomonadati; phylum Pseudomonadota; class Gammaproteobacteria; order Aeromonadales; family Aeromonadaceae; genus Pseudaeromonas; species Pseudaeromonas paramecii. Next base: position 90,097 of record NZ_BAABFC010000001.1, on the reverse strand, counting down.
CCAGCGCTGTACAGATGCAACAACAGTCGACGACACGGCCGCTGCGGCATCCGAGTTGTGAGGAACCGGCTCGCCATCTTGGGTCGACTGCGGTTGGGATTTGAACCAGCGATCCAGCAGGCTATCCAGGCTGATGATGACAAACAGGGCCAGGGCGAACAGCAAGAGTCCGGAGGCCTCATGCATAAAGCCCTGGGCAACATCATTGCCCAGGTGATATGTCATCAGGGCCAGTATCAACACCCGCAGGGTGTTGGCCAGCATGGAGATGGGGAAGATCAGCACGGCGATTATGAGGTTGCGCCAGCCTGACTCCCGCTTCACCGCGTTCAGATAGAGCAAGGCGATGGCTTCCAGGCTAAACAGGGAGTTGATACCCGAGCAGGCGTCTGCCACCAGCAGTTGATATCCGCCCAGCGTCAAGAGGACACCACTGCGGGCCACGGGGTAACCCAACCAGTAGAGGATATTCTCGGCAGCGATGGAGATAAGCTGCTTCATGGGCTGCACTATCACATCCGTGATGACATAGGGCAGCGGGATGACAAACAATAAGAGCAGCAGGGGGAGCAGGAGGGCACGGCAGGCCGGCAAGCCCAATTGCAGACAGACAATCGCCGCCAAGAAGGGGATCAAGGCCCCGACGGTGAGCATGGGCAGCAGCAACAGGTTGCCTACCACATACATCAGCAGTGCCAGGGCCGCCAGGCTCCAGCCGAGCCAAGGCTGGCTGGGGGCCGGCCGGCTTAGCTGACGCGGCAACCCATAGAGAAATAAGAACAGTGCCACCAACAACAAGATGCTGCTGGTGTTACCACCCAGACTCTGCCCTTCGGCAAAATAGAGCCGATATACGGACGGTCCGTAGACCCCCAGCATGGCTACCAGCATCAGGCTGACACTGGCGGCCAGGGAAAGGGAGCCGCGGTTAGGGCTGCTGCACTGCAAGTCCATCTCTCACCTACCTGGCATGCTGATAGATGCAACCCAACAGGGTGCATTGTGCCAGTTGCAGCCGTTGCTGCATGGCCTTGAGCGCCTTGAGGCGAGTTCGCCGCTCGGTTGCCACGCACAGGGCACCGGGTACCAACGCCGCCAGTATCTGGCTGTCATAGGCATCCAGCAGATCCGCGCCGCTGATCAGCACCACATCAAATGCCGACTCCACCGCCTCCAGCAACCGCGGCAAGGTGGGCAGGGAGAGCAGCTCCTGGGGATTGGGGGCCTCGGCGCCCCGGCTTAGTAAGGCGAGGTTCTCCAGCACAGTCACCGGCTGAACCAGTCCACCCAGCTGAGCCCGTCCGGCCAGATAGTCCGCCACACCGCGGGCGTTGCTCAGGCCAAACAGCTGATGCAGGGCGCCATCCCGCAGGTTGGCGTCGATCATCAGGGTTCGCTTGCCTGCCTGGGCAAAGGCAATGGCCAGGTTACCCAGCAACTGTGCCCGTTCGACACTGCTATCGACACCCGTCAGCAGCAGACGCTTGTTCTGTGCAGTCAGCCAGTTGAGTTGCAGTTGGCTGCGTAAGCCCTTGATTTTTTCCTTGTCCGGATCGAAGGGAGTAAAGGCCATGTAAAGGCTGGGGTCCAGTCCCCCCTCCCCTGGCGTCAGCACCGAGTAGGCAAATTGTTGTGCCAGCACCCGTTCCAGATCGGCCGCCGTGATGAAGCCCAAGGCCTGCGCCACCTCACCGAACTTGCCCCCCTGCTCTTGCTGGTGACGCACCACCTGCCCGGCCTGCTGTTCAGTCAGCTTACCGGCCGCAATCAGCAGGTGGCCAACCCGTCCAATCTGATCGGGACCGTCATGGGCACCCACCAGGGTATAAGTCGCGACCGTACTGTCATGAATCGCCATCAGCATGCTCCCTCTTGATTCAGCACTCGACCTGTGACGGAAAGCGGCCCAGATTTGCTTTTGTACTTGTGAGACTCAGTACCCAGTTGGATCAGCACAGGCATTGCCAGATCCCGCTCGAGATCCGCCACACAGCGCACCCGACGATCCAGCCATTCCAGGGCGTAGTTCAACGCCGCTGCGCAGAATAGAGCCAGGATGGCACCAATCAACAGATTGAATTTCAAGACCGGACTCACGGGTTTGGCCGGCGCTATGGCCCGCTGCAGCACGGTCACATTGGTCATGCTGGCATTGGCCTGCAGCATGGACTCAGACCAGCGCTGCATCAGCAGGTCAAAGTTACGCTGGGCGTTCTCCACCCCTCGCCGCATGATGTCCAGCTGAGCCAGCTGTCCCTTCATGTCCAGCACCGTCTTCTTTTGCTCTTCCAGTTGCGCGTTCAAGGCCTTGACGCGACTCTGAGCTGTCTCCACCTGAGACTGCATCATGGTGGAGTACTCTCGTTTGAGTTTGTTGAGCTGGGCGCGGGTGGATGACACCTGGGCTGCCGCCTGCTTGTAGCTGGGGTGATTGGGCCCTTCTCTTTGTGCCGACTCGCTCAGCAGCTTCTCCTGCTGTGCCAACTGTATGGTCATCTGCTGGATCACCGGGTTGGCCAACACATCCGGTGCCGACCCCTTGGTCAGTTCGGTGAGCTTAGACTGGGCGGTGGTCAGCTCTCCCTGGGCCTGGGCCAACTCACTGGCCAGGTAGTTGAGCTTCTGATTTTCCAGATCCAGCCGCTCATCCGGCGCCTCGATCAAGCCATGTTGCCGCTGATAATCCGCCAGCTGTTGCTGCTTTTGCGCCATGGACTGCTTGAGCTCTTCCAGTTGGGTCTGGAAAAAGGCCTCGTTCTGCTTGGCCATCTCGACCCGACTGTCCACCACCACGGCCTTATAGGCATCCACAAAGCCATTGAGGATGGCGGCGGCAAACTGAGGATCTGTTGCCTTGTAGCTCAAGGTCAGGGTGCTGCTGCCCTTACCGGGCTCCACACTGAGATTGCTCAGCAGAATGCTGGCCAGCCAATCATCAATGGTGTCGCCAGGCCCGGGATTACTGTCTCGGTAGCTCTCCTGAATGGCAGGAAAACTGGTCAACTTCAATGCCTGAACCACCTTACGAGCGCTGTTATGGCTGGCCAGCATGCTGGCCTGGGTGCCCAGATAGTTTTGATTCTGACCCGACATCAGGTTGGCCACGTTCAAGGTAACGGGATCGGCATTACCTGCATCCACGGCAATCACCGCCTGCGCCAGATACTTTTTGGGCATCAGCAGGCTAGCCACCACCACCAGGGACAAGACCGCCAAAAATACGCACACAAACAGCCGTTTGCGGGACAACAAGATGGTGAGGAACTGTTGCACTGTCATCTGATTCTCCGCCGGTTAAAAGAGGCTTTCGCCGACAAACACCACATCCTCGGCCTGGAGTTGGGTGCCCAGGTTGGCCTCTTGCCGCTGTTGCGGCTGTTGGGCATCGTCACGCTGAATGTCGATGTCGTCGCTGTCGGCCTTGCCGGTGAAACCACCTGCCATGGCGATGGCTTTGACTACCGTCATGCCGTCATCCAGCGGATACACGCCGGGACGTTGCACCTCGCCATAGACGTAGATTTGCGCCTGTTTGGGCACATAAATCTGGTCATTGGGCTTGAGACGCACCTTGCCCAATTCATCACCGACCCCGTCAGTGGCCAGATCACTGAGACGATAGCGACGACGCAGGCCATCCCGGATCAGATAGAAACTGTCGCCGCCGTTGGCAGCAATGCCGCCCGCTGTGGCCAGGATGCCTACCAGCGTGGTATCGCCGTCCAGTCGATAACGCCCCGGCTGATTGACCGCCCCCACCACCGAGACCGTCTGACTACGGTACTGGGTGATGAAGAGATTGACCTGTGGATGATTAACAAAGCCGCCCGACTGCAGACGCTCGGCGATCCGCGCCTCGGCCTGAGAGAAGGTCATCCCGGTGAGCGCCACCGCCCCCACCAGGGGCATCCGCAGGCTGCCGTCACTGGCAATCTCCGCCTCCAGGGCCAAGTCGGCATGGTCATAGACGGTGACCCGCACCACATCACCCGGCCCCAGCCGGTACTGGTTATCGATGCCATCCGCCGCCCAGACGGCGCTACTCAGGCTCAAAGCCAACCACATCAAGCCAAATAGTCTCATTGCAGCCCCTTCAATCCTTGTTCCAGATGCTCGGTCCCCGCCTGCGCGGCCGTATCGGTCGTGACAGGCTTGGACTCAGACTCGGCCTCGTCAGCAAAGCGATGGCGATATTCCACCTTGGCCGCCTGACGCAGCTGCACCATCTTCTGCTCAGCCTGCTCCCGCAGCTCACTCTGTTTGACCAGTGACACCAGTTGTGGCTTGGCCTTCTCAAGGCTGATGGGCGAGGGTGTCCGCTGCTCCAGTTGGATCAGCAGCACCTGCTGTCCCTGCTTGAGCTTGACGATGTCGCCAGGCGCTATGGTGACGAGTTTATCCAGCAGCACATCCGGCAGCTTCTCTGCCGGCACCTCGGAGTGATTCTCCGAGAAGCTGTAGCCTTGTTGCTTGAGAATGTCCCGCAGCTGCTCGGCATCCGTTGCCTTGTCCAGGGCAGACTGAGCGCTGGTGGAAATATCCTCCGCCGGGATCAAGAAGTTGGCCAGGGTAAAGATCTGACGTTGAGCAAACCGCTGCGGGTGGGCATCGTAGAAGGCCTTGAGGGCTGCATCAGCGGGTTCACCGGTGAGGTTCAGCTCCTGGGCTGCCACGGCCTGCGCCAGCACCTGACGCCGGGAAAACTCCAGTGCCTGCAGCACATTGGGGTTGCGATCCAGTTTCAGCTCATCCGCCTTCTGCACCAGCACCTCTTGATCGATCAACTGATCCAGCAACTGCTGCTTGCTCTTTTGCTGAGCCGCTGGCAGGCCATTTTGCTGCGCCAACAGGTAGTTCAACTGCAGGACTGTGATCTCCTTGCCATTGACGCTGGCCAGTACCTGACTGCCCACTTGTTTGTCCTTGTCACCGCAGCCGGTCAGCAACGCAACCAACAGCAATCCTGAGCCCAGCAGCAGGCCATTGTTCTTTGTCATAGGTGTTCTCGTGTCGTCGTGCATCAGTAGGCGTTACCATCCTTTTTGATGACCTGCAGCACTGTCATCAGGATGATCTTCAGGTCCATAAACAAGGACCAATGGCGCAGGTAATCCAGATCCAGCTGGACCCGGCGCTCCATCTTATCCAGGGTATCTGTCTCTCCGCGGCAGCCGTTGACCTGGGCCCAGCCCGTGATGCCCGGCCGCACCTTGTGGCGGATCATGTAGCCCTTGATCAGCTTGCGGTAATACTCGTTGTGGGCATTGGCGTGGGGACGCGGGCCCACGATGCTCATGGTGCCTTCCAGCACATTGAGGAACTGGGGCAGCTCGTCGAGGGAACTCTTGCGCAAGAAGCCACCGATAGGCGTCAGCCGCTGGTCATTCTTGGTGGCTTGCTGCACCTTGTCACCGTCTTCCATCACCGTCATGGAACGGAACTTATAGACCAGTATGCTCTCACCATCGGCACCATAGCGCCGTTGTTTGAAGATGACGGGGCCCGGGGAGGTCAGCTTCACCGCCAGGGCAGTGACCAGCATGATGGGCCAGATTAGCGCCAGTATCATGGTGCCCAGCACAATATCTTCCAGCCGTTTGACCACCGCCTTGAGGCCGCGGAACGGCGACTCGCAGATGCAGACCACCGGCATGCCGGCCACATAGTCCACATGGCCCTGGATCATGTCGTAGATGAAATAATCCGGCACAAAGTAGACGGAGGCGGTACTGTCTTTGAGTTCGTCCAGCAGGCGCATCACCCGGGGTTGTGAGGACATGGGCAGGGAGATGTAGACCCGATCCAGACCATGCTCGGCCGCATAGGCGGGGATATCGTCCAGCTTGGCCAGCAACTCGGCTTCGGACACCCCCTCAAGGCGTTCCAGCTCCCGGTCATCAAAATAGCCGACAAACTCCATGTTCAGATAACCGTTGCGCTCGATGCGCTCCCGCAGCGCTTGTCCTGCAGTATTGGCGCCGACGATGGCCACCCGCCGCTTGCGCTGATGCATGGGCAGCATGACAAACTGACGCACGGCCGCATGGCTGATGATCAAGGTAACGGGGGCAACCAGGGCCCAGGTGAGGATATAGGGCGGGTAGAAATAGTCACTGATGCCGCTGGCGTAACCCACTAGAAAAATGATCGCCAGGATCAGCAGCCAATTACCGATAAAGGCAACCAAGGCGCGACGATTGCGCGTATCCCCTGGCATAAACAGGAAGGTACCGTCCATCAACACCAGGGTCAGCAAGAAGGCGATGACAGACAGGATCAACTCCGTGCCCATAAACACCACATCAAAGGCAAAGTGCAGCAGATAGAGACTCAGCACCACCATGATGGGATCGAGAAACGATTTGAACAGGGTGGCCAGGGGAGCAACCTTCTCCATTTCGCTCAGACGGGCCGCCATGGAGGGCATGCCCAGCTCGTGCTGGTAGGGGTTGGGTTGACCATTCACGCTTGACTGGCCAAAGGCGATTCCATCCGTCGTCATATTGTCCATAAGCTGTCCCGTATCAATAGCTGTAGGTAAAGGTCAGGCCACACTGCTGATAGTCATAATCGGTATTGGCCTGGTTAGAATCCCGCTTGCCTAATGTCCAATAGGATTCGGCACGTATCTTGTCTGTGGTTTGCCAAATCAGCGCCATGCGATACATCAGGGCCTCGTCCTTGCGCTCCTGTCCCAAGGTGTCATCCAGTCCATACTGGGACCACATCTGGCTGACTCGTCCCTCCAGACGCCATTTTTGCGCCAGCTGCCAACCCGCCTCGAGTGCCAGGGTATCGGAATAGGAGACACGCACGTTGTATCCAGGATCCTGCGAATCACGCTGATAGCTAAGATCCAGATCCCATCTATCAGAGGGCAACCAGTGGAACTTGGTCCCTCCCAGCCAGCTGCGCTTGGATGAGTCATTGCCATCAAAATGCCACGCCATGAAACCGCCTACCGCAGACCACTCCAGCTTGGCGGAAACCGGCCAGAACAGGCTTAGCCTCAGCTTATCCAGTCGATAATCCAGCACCTGAGCCGCCGCTTGCTGGTAGTCGATCCACCGGCTCTCATAACGCAGGGTGACCTTGCTGCCACGCCGGCTGGCAAATTCACTCTGCACCCCCGCACCCGAGTCATCTAGATCCAGCTGCTCATAGGTGCTGCTGCCATGCCGTTTCTGCTCCAACCAGCCATCGGCGCCGAGGCGAATTCGGCCAATCCGGCCATACGCCAGGCCGCCTTCAAATCGCTGCCGACTCAGCATGTCCATGACACCCGCCTGTACATCCTCATATGAGGAGAGCTCACGACTCTTCATGTAGCCCAGGCTGGGTTGCCAGCGCTTGCCGACTTGGCCTAACCAGCCGGTGGACAGGCGATAGCCATGGTAATTAAGCGTGTCATGTTGCTGATAACGGGGTGAAAAAGCAGATGCCGACAAACTTACCTGCTGTTTGGAGAAAGACTGTTGGTACCCCAGGGTGGCCGTGGGCGTTAAGATGGTATCCCCGCGACCATCGACGGCACTTGCCTGTTCCGGCAAACGGAACAGGTTATCGTCATACATCACCCCCAAGGAGGCGTTAAGAATGAAGTTATCCTCCTGAGCGGCCCTGACCACGTTGGTCACCAACAGGTTCGCCAGGAACAGACCACCACACACACCACGCCATCCTAGCTGCCCAACGCGTCTCACGACTCCCCTGCCCCTTTTGTTCTTTGTTCTTGCTTATCTTGCTGGCTTATCGGCTTGGCTAAACCGACCCTCAGATCGACTTAGCCAAGCCTAAGGAATAACAGTCGGTGATTTGCATCCAACACACTGTCATCCCTGCGCCTACACACCAAACGATGAATCAGATCATCGGATTAAACGGCGAATTGACCCAGAGCAATATTCGACTTCTTCTGACGGCGACGAGCCAATGCCAGACCCGCAACCCCCAGACCAATCAGAGCATATACCCCCGGCTCAGGCACAGTTGACACGCTAACGTCGGTACCGACCCAGTTAAGGACCAAGCTATAACCTTCATCAGGGGTAAACTTCAACCACCCATAGCTCCCATCAGCGAGGGATGCATTACCAAACGTAACGTTTGCAAAGAACAGTGGGACAGAACCGAGCGTGTTCACAGTAACTGAACCATTCGTCTCCTGGCTAAAGCTGCCCCCAATACCCTGAAACAAGCTGTAACTTAAGCTGGCAGTAGATGACAAGAACTCAACGAGGATGCCATCAGAGGATTCGAGCGTTTGAACGTCTGCTCGAGCCACGTTGCTGCCCAGCAGGCTTGCGCCGACCAAGAGTGCTCCCAACCACTTGGATTTACTCATATATATCTCCGTTTCATATATAGGGCTGATCGCTCAACCACTGTTTCAGGCTCCCCATCGCCATCTTGGCATCTGGGTAAACCCACTCTTTGAACCCAGTTGCCCAGGGCAACCAGGAGTTGCTGCAGGCTTTTCTTGCTACCTGCAAAATCGTTACAGGGCCATGGCCCCTTGCATGCGCAGACTACGCTGCTGCCGGACCAACCCCAACACCAGCAGACCAGCCAGCATCAACAGGGGGGCGGCCACGCCCTTCAGCCAGCCATTGGTGTTGGCGGCAGAGGAAAAGGCCGCATCATCCTTGGCAACGACCCGGAGGCCAGCCTGGGCAGAAGCAACCAGAGCCGGCAGCGGCTTAGCGGTTGCCCCACCGGTAGTGATGAAGGCCGAGTTGCTGGGAGCCTGCGGAAGACGATTGACTAGCGTACCGATATCGGCGGTGCTCAGGCTCAGCTCCAGAGAAACCACCTGAGCAGACTCGGCATGAAGACTGAATCCCAGCATCATGACCAGCGCAGCACGGCGCAGCGACGTAACAGAAACTTTTTCCATGGCGAATCCCTCATTCCTGCAAAAAAACATATTCCTTGAGCTCAAATGTCGATTCATTCGACACACACACATCCCATTTTGCGCTCGAGATCACATTTGCAAAGAGCGTGCCTTGGTTTCACTAAATTTTACAAATCCGCCACAAAGACACGGAATATCCTGACGGAAGCTTATGCCTAAGCATGATAAGCTACTATCACAGAGATAAACGTTGCTTCTATGTGTTGATTTGGGAAAACCCCAGATTCAGCAACCGGCTAAGATGTATGATCAAAGCCTTTTTACTGGACTGATATGTCAGTCTGATGGCGCTTGCAGGAATCTATTGTTGAGCACTGTCGGCCGGCGCATTGATGTGGCGCACCAAAAGGTGTCAATTGCACCAGCCGCGATCAGTGTCTGTTCAACGTGAGTCTTTTGCGTAACAGCCTTCTAACAAAAGGCGTGTTCCGCGTCGCAAAAGAATCCGTTCGAAACCTTTTACAGCGGCAAATTACACGGCGGAGTGTCCAGGGAATGTAACAGCTCCCTAACAGGACATTGCGTTGGCCATTCTATAGACCCCTGCATAGGGGGTCAATTCTCATCTATCGCTGTTTCATACTCGCTCCCCTGACAAGCCTGACAGGTTGCAACCGAAAAACCTTCCACTTTGTGCTATATTGCGCGGCCATTTCAGTAAGAGGATGTTGACATGACCATTTCCCAATTGATGGAACGCAGCGGTGGGCGCTGTGAGCTGTGCGCTGCCGACCACGATCTCCAGTCGCTGCTGGTACCCGCCTCCTCCACCGAGGATGCTGATCACAGTGTGCTGCTCTGCTCACACTGCCAGGCAAATCTGCAACAGGCCGATGTGAGCCAAGCCGCCCATTGGCGCTGTCTCAACGACAGCATGTGGAGCCAGGTGCCCGCCGTGCAGGTCATGGCCTATCGTCAACTCAAACACCTGGTCGCTCAGGGCGAGCTGTGGGCCCAGGATCTGCTGGACATGCTCTATCTGGATGAGGCCACGCAAGCCTGGGCAGACGCCGGCCTGCCGCAGACTGACGAGGATGACACCTCGCCGACGCTCGATAGCAACGGGGCTCGGCTGCAAGAAGGGGACGCCGTCACCCTGATCAAGGATCTGGAGGTCAAGGGCGCCGGTTTTACCGCCAAGCGGGGCACCCTGGTCAAAGGCATCCGGCTGACCAGCAATCCTTTGCACATCGAAGGCAAGATCAACGGCGTCCAAATCGTGTTGGTGGCGGCCTACCTGAAAAAGGCCTGATGGGAATGCCTGGCCAAGAAATGGCCAGGCACGCGGTCGCGCGACCCGGCGGGCTAACCAAGTCGTTAAAATAATGCGACAATAGCCGTCCCGTTCCAGTGAGGTGAGAAGGAAGCATGTCAGCCAAGATTATCGATGGGAAATCGATTGCCCACGCCATTCGTCAACAGGTTGCCGACGCCGTCAAGGCGCGTGTCGACAAGGGGCTGCGCGCACCCGGTCTGGCCGTGGTGCTGGTGGGTGAGGATCCGGCGTCCCAGGTCTATGTCGGCAGCAAGCGCAGGGCCTGCGAAGAGGTGGGTTTCGCTTCCCGCTCCTATGATCTGCCGGTAACCACCACTCAGGCTGACCTGCTGGCGCTGATCGACCAGCTGAACGCCGACCCCGAGGTGGATGGCATACTGGTACAGCTGCCGCTGCCCAAACACATCGACTCCACTCTCGTGATTGAGCGAATCCTGCCGGATAAGGACGTGGATGGCTTCCACCCCTATAACATTGGCCGGCTGGCCCAACGCATTCCGGCGCTGCGGCCCTGTACCCCCAAGGGCATCATGACGCTGATCAAGAGCACGGGTGTGGATACCTACGGGCTAAACGCCGTCATCGTGGGCGCCTCCAATATCGTGGGCCGCCCCATGACCCTGGAACTGCTGCTGGCCGGCTGTACCACCATGACCACCCACAGGTTCACCAAGGATCTGGCCTCATTTGTCCGCCAGGCGGATCTGTTGGTGGTAGCGGTAGGCAAGCCGGAATTTATTCCAGGCGACTGGATCAAACCCGGTGCCATTGTCATCGATGTGGGCATCAATCGTCTGCCTGACGGACGGCTGGTGGGGGATGTGGCCTACGACACGGCCGCAGAACGCGCTGCGTTTATCACCCCGGTACCTGGCGGTGTGGGCCCCATGACGGTGGCTAGCCTCATCGAGAACACCTTGCAGGCCTGCGAGGAGTATCACAGCTGATCGGCTGGCCTCAGGAACGACAAAAGGGGCCTGATGGCCCCTTTTTTATGCAATTCTGTATTTAGAACCCTACCCCTACTTGGTCTGCGGCGGTAAGGCTGGCAATCCCACTGCCACCAGCAATCCCCCTTCCGGCCGGTTGCTAAACTGCAGGCTGGCACCGTGCAATTGGCAGATGCGTGCCACTAGGTTGAGTCCCAGGCCAACGCCACTGCCGCGCCTATCCAGGCGGCGGAAGGCATCGGTCAACCGGGACAACTCGGCCTCCGGCACCCCGGGCCCGTCGTCGGCCACCCGTAACCAGCTCTGCGTCCCCTCACAGGTCAGGCTGATATGGATATGCCGGCTGCCCTGGGCATAGCGCGCCGCATTCTCCACCAGATTGCGCAGCAGATGACGCAACAGATCCCCTTCCCCCTTGACCCAGCAAGGCTGCAACTGCCACTGGATCTCCATCTGTGCCTCCGCCGCCAGCCGCTCCAGTTCGGGCTGCATCGGGTGGATAACACGGCTGACGAGCTCCAGCTGCTCCTGCAACCCCATGACGAACTTTGGCTCCAGCCGCGCCATCTGCAGCAGCTGCGCCACGCTGCGGTGCAGCTCATCCAAACGGGCGATAAGGGGGGTGACTCCGGGTACTCCCTCATTCTCCATCAGCTCCAGGTTGAGCTTGATCCCCGCCAGGGGCGTCCTGAGTTCATGCGCCACATCGGCAGTAAACTGGCGCTCCCGTTGCAAGGCGAGCGATAACTTGGCAAACAGCTCATTGATGACCAGTGTCACCGCCTGTAACTCTTCGGTATGCCCGGTAAGCCTGATGGGCTGCAGATTACCCGGATCCCGGGTGGCCAGCTGTTGGCAGAGACGCTTAAGGGGCGCCACCAGCCAGCTGATGCCCACATAGGCCAGCAGCAGCATCAAGGCGCTTTGCCCGGCCGAGGTCAGCAACAGCGCCTCCATGGCCTCACCGGATTCCTTGGCCAATTCCGCATCCGTCATCTGCTGATCCTGCGCCGCCTTGGCGAGGATGTAGACCTGCTCCTGGGTTTCGTGCCAGACCCGCAGCACCAGGATGGTCTGGCCAATAAAAAAAATCAGGGCCAGCAGTGTGATCAGCCGGCCCCGCAGGGTACGCCAAGGGGCCATCATGAGGTGGGCTCCTTCTCCAGGCGATAGCCCTCTCCGCGCACCGTGCTGATCCAGCCCGCCCCCAGCTTGCGCCTCAGGTGGTGAATGTGCACCTCCAGGGTGTTGGAGCCAATCTCGTCCTGCCAGTCATAGAGATCTTCTTGAAGCCGCTCCCGGTTCACCGTCTTGCCGGCGGCCAGCGCCAGACGCCGCAGCAGGGCAAACTCCCGACGTGTCAATAGGATGGGTTCCCCCGCCAGGGTCACCAGCTTGTCGTCGAGCTCCAGACACAGAAGGCCACACTCCAGCCGGTTGCTGGCCTGCCCATGATCTCGCCGCAGCAAGGCACGAACCCGCGCCTGCAACTCCGCCAGGGCGAAGGGCTTGACCATGTAATCGTCGGCTCCCAGATCCAGCCCCTGGATCTTCTCATCCAGCGTATCCCGGGCGGTGAGGATCAGCACGGGCACCCGCAGCCCCTGACGGCGCCAACGCTTGAGCAGGGAGAGTCCATCACCATCCGGTAATCCCAGATCCAGCACCACCAACCCATACTGGGTCACGGCGACATGGGCTTCTGCCTGGGCCAGGCTGGCCACCGCATCACAGCTGTATTGCTCCAGCTGCAGGGCCTTCTGCACCCCTTGCCGCAGCAGGTCATCGTCTTCCACCACCAGGATTTTCATCCAGTCAGATCCTTCTTCTTATCCACTGCGGGCATCCTATCACTGCTGCAGACGTTGTTGTAACGCCTGGATTTCCTGTCGGCGACCGGCATCAGCCACCTCGCGCCCTGGCCTGGGCTGGGCCTTGAGCGCCTTGGCCAAGAAGGCCATGGCCTGGGGCTTTTGCCCCTGGCTGGCCAGGTAATCGGCATAGAAATAGTTGCTATCGATGCCGTGGGGGTTGTACTTGAGCCCTTCCATCAGCATCTTTGCCGCCAACTTGTCATCGCCAAAGCCCAGCGGCCAGCCCGGCACCTTGTAGTAGAGCACTCCCAGAGAGGTCAGCGCCGAGCCCTGCAGGGTGGACGGATCCTGTGCTATCACCGCCTCATAGTCTGCCTTGGCCTCCTTGGCCAGCCCAAGGGCACCCAACCCACCCTTGGCCCCGGCGTAGCTACCTATGATGATGCCAGCCCAGGTCTTGAGCGCCAGATCCTGCGGCGCGGCGGCACTGGCCGCCCGCACCTCCTCACTGAGCTGGGCCAGGGCGGCTTCTTTGGCATCGCCGCTTTGCTGATAGTTGGCCTGGGCCCAGCGTGCGGCAAAGGACTGATAATCGGACTCCCCCGCCCAGGCGAAGGCGCCGAACAAGAGGCCGGCCAGACTCAGCAATCGCAGGCTAAAACGCAATTGTGTCATGCTTGTTTCTCCTTGGGTGTGGCCGCGGGGTGCTCCTCTCGGCAAAACTGCAGAATTTTTTCTCGCTGCGACCCCAGCACCCGATCCAGCAGTCCTGGGAACAGACGATTGAGCAACACGTAGAGCCGCTCCGCGCCCCCCAGATACCGGCGGCGCCTACCCTTGAGCAGGGCCATCAGGGCGGCGGCCACCTGCTGCGGACTGTCCACTCCATTGCCCATGGCTCGGTTGAGGGCAGCTACCCCGCCGGCATTGAGCTCGGTGTCGGTGGCCCTGGGGGCCAGCAGGCAGATCCGGGGACCCTCAGCGCCCAATTCGCGCCCCAGGGCCTGACTGAACTGATGTAAGCCGGCCTTGGTGGCGCAGTAGACGCTAAAACCCGGATAGCCGATATCACCGAAGGTGGAGCCCAGGTTCACCACCTGACTGCGGCCGTCCATGAAGGGCAACAGGGCACGGGTCAGCCGTATGGGTGCCAGCAGATTCAGCTGCAGCTGTGCCTGGATTTGTGCATCGGTCTGTTGTTGCAGAGGGGCAAATGCCTGTACCCCGGCGCCATTGACCAGCAAGCCCAGACGCAGATCCCGCACCTGGCACCAGTCGGCCAAGATGCTGACTGACGCCTCCTGCGCCAAATCCAGGGCCAGGCTCGCCAACTGGCAATTGGGATAACGCGCTCGTAACTCCCCTTCCAACGCCGCCAGGGGGACGTGACGGCGCGCAACCATCAACAGAGGCCACCCGTCCGCCAGCAGGCGGTCACAGATGGCGCGTCCTATGCCACCGCTGGCGCCGGTCACCAGAGCCCAGGTTTGACCATCAGGCTGCATCTTGATGCGCCTCCATGGGCAGGGCGCGAAACACATCGCCATACAGGCGATACATCACCTTGGCCATGTGAGTCACCGCCGCCTGATCCGCTGGCGAGTCCAGCCGGTCCATCAAGGACTCGAAGAAACGAATATGCTCCTGATCCAGACTGCCGTGAGAGTAGAGGTAACTCATGGCCGTATCCGGCAAGCCCAAGGTGCGCTGAATAAGCTGCCCCATGGGGGTGGCCAGGTTGACACTGGTCCCCTCCAGCACCAGCACCATGCCGAAGAAGGCCACCGGGTTGCCTCGTTGGATGCTGTCCCAGGCATAGCTGACCATCAACTCGGTGGCCAGGGCCGGCTGGCCCGCCTCCACGGCGGCCGCATCGCCACCGGCCTGCTGGATATCACTCAGGATCCAGCGGTCATGGCCCCGCTCCTCTTCGATGTATTCGGTGATGGCATCGAACAGCCAGCGATGCTGCTCGTCCAGCCGGCTGCCGCAGGCCATCAGCAAGGGCACCGTATGGCGCACGTGGTAATAGGCCTGAGTCAAGAAAGCCAGATAACGTGGCAGGGTGATCTCCCCCCGCTGACAGGCCAGGATGGCCGGCGCACTGAGCAGGTACTCGCGCTCGGCCCGGGTATCGTTAACCAGTTGGGCATAAAAACTCATGCAGTCTCCTTGTCGCCTTGGCACGCCACCGCTGCGGCGCCCTGGCGGTTGTGATTCAAACGGGTGAGATACAGGGTGTCGCGACGCAACCGACCGTTGCTGGTCAGCTCGCCCTGAGCCGCACTAAAGGGGGTGTCGGTCCGCTGCCAGCCTTGCAGGCGGGCGTAAGCCGGCAGGCGGGCCATACAGTGCTGGATCTGCACTGCCAGACCGGCAGGATTGGCCGCCCAATGAGGGGCAAACAGCAGGGCCTGGATCCCCATGACCTCATCGCCATACACCCAGGCTTGCAGGACGCCGGGGATGGCGCACAGCTCGGCCTCCAGCCATTCCGGGCTCACGTTGCGGCCAAGGCTTGTCACCAGGGTGGACTTCTTGCGCCCCAGCACCAGTAGTCGGCCCGTATCATCCCACTGCCCCAGATCGCCGGTGGCCTGCCAGTGTGGTGCGGCCGAGTCCGGCACGCCCAGGATGCCCAAATGGCCATTGCCACCCAGCCAGATTTCACCGTCTTCGGCTATCTTCACCGCCAGATGTGGCAGGGGCTGACCAACGGTGCCGGCCACGGGGGCCGCGGGATCATCCAGGGCCACCACAGACGCCACCTCCGACAGGCCATAACCTTCACAGACCGGCAGCCCCAGGGCTCGGGCACGCTGGAGCAAGGGCACGCTACTCTTGCCGCCCCCCACCGCCAGCATGGACCAGGGCTTAGCCAATTCTGGCTGTTGCTCGACCCCGGCCACCAGCCAACTCAGGGTGGCCGGCAACAGGATGAGGCTATCGGCCCCGGACTGCGCCAACGCGGTGACGAAAGCATGGGGGTCCGGCCGCGCCAGATCCCCTAACCCCAGAGAGGCTAAGGACTGCAGTTGTACCTGCCGGCCAAGGTAGAGCGGCAGATACACCCCAGCCAGGTTCTCCAAGAGCACCGCCAACGGCATGGTGCACAGGTGACGTCGTCCTGAAACCTGCCCCAGCCGCTGGGCCAGGGCTTGAGTGGTGGCCAGCTGCTGTTCCGCCCCCAGGCAGATGCCCTTGGGGGTGCCCGTGGTGCCCGAGGTGTAGGTCACCTTGAGGCTGCCCGCCGGCAGACTGGGCATGGGGGTTGAGGGCAATGGCTGGTGCTGCCAGGTAAGGGTCTCGGCCACCAGCAGACCGCTGGCGCCGCTGTCCCGCAACAGGTGTTCCCGCTGCAATGGGCTGAAAAACGGCGGTATGGGGACACAGGGCACCTGAGCACGGGCACAGGCCAGATCTGCCAACACCCAGCCGACACTGTTGTCGCCCGCCAATGCCAGGGGCCGTCCCGCCACGGCCAGGGCTCGGCAACGCTCGGCACCGGCCTCGATGGCCTGCCAGAGGCCGGCAAAGTCCAGCTGGCCCGCCGGACTGACGAGGGCCGTCGCGCTGGGTCGCGTCTGGGCCCAGTTGGCCAGTTGCTGCCATAAGCCCTTCATAGGCTAGCCTCTCGTGCCAGATCCAGTCCGCAAGCGGGCAAGCCCGCCAACAGGGGGGCAAAGGTCGAGGTCTGCAGCCGCTGCCAGCCCTGGGCTATGCTGCCCGCCAGCACCCGAGGGTTGCTCTCGTAATAGCGCCCCCAGCTGGCCGGTTCTTCAACACGCTGCGCCTGAGCCGGCGCCAGGGTGATGGGCAAGAGCCCCAGCTGATTAAACAGCCCTTGCACCTGTTGGGTGGCGGTGAAGGTGACATAGCGAAACTGTTGCTGGTTGAGGTACGTCACCATGATGAGGATCAGCAGGCGGGCCATGCCGCCACGGGAGGCCAGGTTGCCCAGCTCCAAGATGGCGGCACGATCTACCGGCTGCTGCAGTTGGGCGGCCAGCTGCTGCTCGATGGGATAGTCCAGGTATTGTTCCAAAAACAGCGGCTCGTGACCGGCCAGCCGCAGGCCGACACTGGCCAGCAGTGGGCCGTCGGCACGGCGTAACACCGCTTGCCATGGCATCAGGGCTCCCACCCGGGCGCCATGCACGGCGCTAAAACGTTCGGCAACAAACTGGGTCAGCTCCGCATCCGGCCGATGCAGCGAAAAGTGCAGCTGGGCCAGTTGCTGGGCAGTAGGCGGGGCAAAGTGCAGTGCAGGCTCCATAAAGGACTCCGGATAATCACCATGTCCTCAGGCTAGACCGCCAAGATTAAGATGAACTTAAGAGACAGCTTAACTTATGGAAACAGCAAGGCCGGATAGCGCAATTGATCCGCCTCAAACGTTCGCCGCAGCTGGTCATAGGCTGGAGAGGCCAGTACCTGGGCAAAGCCACGGGCAAACTCCGCCACCACCGCCGGATCCTGATTGGCGTTGAAGGCATAGCACAGGGGCAGCTCATCGATGACCCACTTGATGACAAAGGCACCAGGCTCGGCCCCCAGATCGGCAAAGGCCTTGGCCAGTATGGTGTCTGTGCCGGCGATGTAACGTACCCGCCCCGACTGCAACTGGCGCGCCAATTGCTGGTAGCTGTTGGCCGGCATCAGCAACCTGTCGTCAAAGCTGTGATTGAGCAGCATCTGCTCCCCCACATCCGAGCGCTGGGCACCGATCCGCGCCGTGCGCGCCTCATCCAGGCTCGCCAACCGGCCACCATCCTCCCGCCGCCCCACCAGCACCACCCGCAGGGTGGCAATGGGACAGACCCACTGGAACAGAGGTTCCCGGTTGGGAGTTCGGGTGGTGGAAAACAACACCACATCCGGCTTCTGGGTCAACAGGTAATAGCCTCTGGGCCAGGGCACCAGCCGGATGGGTGTGGGACGCTGCCCAAGTGCCTGCCAGGTTAAATGAAGCAGGGAGACAGCCAGGCCACCGGGTTCGCCATTGGCCTGCGGATAGTTGTAGGGATAGGCATCTTCGGTTAGGTAATCCAGCGGCGGCAGCGCCCTCGCAGCACAGCTCACCAGGCACGCCAACACCAGTATGATCTGCTTCACCTGCGCCTCTCCATCACACACGGCCATGGAGTTGAGTGTAGGTGGCTATGCGGGATCGCGAACCGAAAGCCAGACGCACAGAAGAAAAAGCCCCGCCGAGGCGGGGCTTGGACAGATCCTGCTTACTTACGACGCCAACTGGTGCCGGCGGGGCCGTCTTCCAGCACTATGCCCATGGCGGTGAGGGCATTGCGCGCCGCATCGGCGGCCGGCCAGTCCTTGGCGGCACGCGCATCGTTGCGCGCCTTGATCAGGGCCTCGATCTGCGCCACCTCGTCATCGTCCTCACCGGACTGGAAGAAGCGCTCGGGATCCTGCTGCAGTATCCCCAGCACGGCCCCCAGGGCCCGCAGCCGCGACGCCAGGCCCGCAGCGGCCGACTCGTCCACCGTCTTCAGGCGGTTGACCTCACGCGCCAGGTCGAACAGCACCGAATAGGCTTCCGGAGTGTTGAAGTCGTCATTCATCGCCGCCTCGAAGCGCTCGACCAACGCCTCCCCCCCGGCTGGCGACACCTGAGGCAGTCCCCGCAATGCGGTGTAGAGCCGCTCCAGGCCAGCTCTTGCCTGGTTGAGGTTTTCATCGGAGTAGTTGAGCTGGCTGCGATAGTGGCCGGACATCAGGAAGTAGCGCACCGTCTCTGGGTCGTAGACCTTCAGCACATCCCGGATGGTGAAGAAGTTGCCCAGGGACTTGGACATCTTCTCCCGGTCCACCATCACCATGCCCGAGTGCATCCAGGTGTTGACGTAGGGGGTGTGGTGGGCGCAGCAGCTTTGGGCCACCTCGTTCTCATGATGCGGGAACATGAGATCAGAGCCGCCGCCATGAATGTCAAAATGGGCCCCCAGGTGCTTGGAGTTCATGGCGGAGCACTCTATGTGCCAGCCAGGACGGCCCGGGCCCCAGGGAGAGTCCCAGGTCGGTTCGCCCGGCTTGGACATCTTCCACAGCACGAAGTCCATGGGGTTGCGCTTGGCCTCGTCCACACTGACCCGGGCGCCGGCCTGCAGCTGCTCCAGATCCTGGCCGGAGAGGCGGCCATACGCGGGAAAGCTGTCGATGGCGAACAGCACATCGCCGTCCGCGGCCACATAGGCATGGCCGTTGTCCAGCAGCTGCTGCACCAGATCGATGATCTCCTGGATATGGGCGGTGGCCCGCGGCTCGATATCGGGCCGTACCAGGTTCAGGGCATCGAAGTCGGCATGCATGTCGCCGATCAGCCGCTCGGTCAGGCTATCGCAACTCTCGTGGTTTTCGGCCGCCCGCTTGATGATCTTGTCATCCACGTCCGTGATGTTACGGACGAAGGTCAGGTCGTACCCCAAATAGCGCAGGTAGCGGGCCACCACATCGAAGGCCACAAAGGTTCGACCATGGCCTATGTGGCACAGATCGTAGATGGTCACGCCACAGACATACATGCCCACCTTGCCAGGCTGGATGGGAACAAATTCTTCTTTTTGCCGGGTGAGGGAGTTGTAGATCTTGAGCATGACGAACCCTGTGTCGATAACCAATGAATGCGAGGGGCTATTCTAACGACTCGGGCGAGCCATGACGAGAGGCATAGACTACCGGCGCAAGGCCGGTAGTCTGTCGTTTATTGCACCAGGCCGTGGCGGCGCGCCACCGCCAGATCGATCTTCAGCCGATCGTCCGGCTCATAGTAGCCATAGACCAGACAATCGGACGAAATGCCCAGGTCATCACACAATCCCTCCCAGTTATCGCAGTGATCGTGCATGTAGCCGATGGGCAATTCGATGAGGTCTGATGTCTGCATGGGGCACCTCCTGCATAATCGGCAGCCACGGTTTGAGTATAGCTGCGCGCTGAAATTGTTAGCTGGATCACGCCATTCTCCCCTGCCAATGATCGTGCTAGACTGTCGCCCAACCGTTGCGCATTCCACATGCCAATGCATCACAACCTACTGAAATGCGGTCGGTTTGCCCTACCCCAATAGGTAACAAGGAACGAATATGATCACACTGCACACCAACCACGGTGATATCAAACTGGAACTGTTTGCCGACAAGGCGCCCATCACGGCCGCCAACTTCGAGCAATATTGCCGGGATGGCCACTACGATGGCACCCTGTTTCACCGTGTCATTGATGGCTTCATGATCCAGGGCGGTGGTTACCTCTCAGGTTTCGAGGAAAAGGAGACCCGGGCACCGATCCAGAACGAAGCAAGCAACGGTCTGTCGAACAAGACCGGCACCATTGCCATGGCCCGTACCATGGATCCCCATTCCGCCACGGCCCAGTTCTTCATCAACGTCTCCGACAACGACTTCCTGGACTTCAAGTCCGAAACCATGCAGGGCTGGGGCTACTGTGTGTTCGGCCAGGTGGTGGACGGCATGGATGTGGTGAACAAGATCAAATCCGTGAAAACCGGTCGCTCCGGCCGCATGCACCAGGACGTACCGGTCGACGAGGTGCGCATCGAGCGCGTCACCCTCGACTAAGCCATAGCGGGCAGCCTTGGGCTGCCCTTTTTCATCCAGCCCAGCCAGCCTCATGACCACACTCTTTATCTCCGATCTGCACCTGTCCGACCACAGACCCGAGCTGACCGCCGCCTTCCTGCGCTTCCTGCAACAGGAGGCCTGTCAGGCCGAGGCACTCTACATCCTGGGGGATCTGTTCGATTTCTGGGTGGGGGATGACGAGCCCAGCGGGCTGCACGAGCAGGTGGCCGCTGCCTTGCGGGCCCTCGCCGAACAAGGGGTGGCGCTCTATTTCCTGCATGGCAACCGGGATTTTTTGTTGGGCGACGCCTATGCACGACGCGCCGGGCTGACGCTGCTACCGGAATGCCATCGGCTGATGCTCTACGGCCGCCCCACCCTGCTGCTGCACGGCGATACCCTGTGCACCCGGGATTTGGCCTATCAGAAATACCGCCGCTGGGTCAGCCAAGGCTGGCTGCAGTGGTTGTTCCTGCGTCTGCCACTGAGGTTGCGGTTGCGCCTGGCCCGGCGCATCCGGCAAAACAGCCGGCAGGATAAGGCCTACAAGTCCAGCAGCAGCATGGATGTGACTCCGGAGGCGGTCAGCCAGTTGCTGCAGCAGCACGGCTGCAGCCTGATGATCCACGGCCACACCCACAGACCCGCTTGTCATGCCCTAGCCGAGGGTGAGCGCTGGGTGCTGGGGGACTGGGACAGTCACTGGTATCAATTAGCAGTCGGCCCGGACGGTATCCATCAGCAGCGTCACCCCGTCGAACCGGTCACCGCCGGCTAGTCTTCCCCGCCGCCCCGCCCAATGCCGTACTCCCGCAGCTTGTTGGCCACGGCGGTATGGGAGATGCCCAGACGCTTGGCCAGCTGGCGACTGGAGGGATAGAGCGGATAGAGGCGGGAGAGCATCAGCTGTTCAAACCGCTTGGCCGCCTCCGGCAGACTGCCATCAAACCACTGATCCGAGATGGGCTCCTCCTGCTCCAGCAGCGGCAGGCGCAGATCCTCGGGCCTCAGCTCGTCCGCGTCCAACAGGGTCAGTGCCTGATAGAGGGCGTTCTTGAGCTGACGCACATTGCCCGGCCAGGGGTATTGAGCGACAAACTCCAGCAGGCTGCGACCCAGCCGCGGGTGACTGCGCTGGAGCTCATCGCAGATCCGGCTCACTAGTTGGCGGGTCATGGGGCCTATGTCCGCCTGGCGGCGACGCAGCGGCGGCAGCTCCAGCTGCAGGGCGCTCAGGCGAAAATAGAGATCCTCGCGAAAGCGCCCCTGGCGCACCCGCTCCGCCAATGACTGCCGAGTGGTGCAGAGGATCCGCACATCCACCCTCACCTCCTGCTCCTGGCCGACCCGGTGAAAGCGTCCATCCTCCAGCACCCGCAACAGCTTGCTCTGCAACAGGGGCGACATCTCCGCCACCTCATCTAGCAGGAAGCTGCCGCCGTTGGCCTGCTCCAGCAGGCCCCGCTTGCCAGGCCAGGCCGCGCCGAATGCGCCCGGGGCCGAGCCGAACAGCTCGTGCTCCGCCACCTCGTCAGGCAAGGCGGCACAGTTGAGGGTCATGAAGGGGCCACCGGCCCGCAGGCTGCCCTTGTGGCACGCCCGGGCCAGCATCTCCTTACCGGTGCCGGTCTCGCCGGCGATGAGCAGCGGCAAGTCCTGCATGGCCAGTCGGCAAGCCTGGTGCAGCAGGCTGCGCATGGCCTCGCTTTGCGCGGTGAAGAGTTCGAAGCGGCTGTCATCATCAGCGTGCAGCAGGCTGAAATGATGTCCCACCCGGCGGGCGGACTTGAGCACCACCAGGGCGCCGGCCAGGCACTCCTGGCTGGCCCCCTCGGGAATGCTGATAGGCAGGATATCGGCCAGGTACTCCTCGCCGGCGAAGCTCAGCTTGCAGGTTTCCGGCTGGCAGGCGCCCGCATCCAGCCAGGCCAGAAAGGCAAAGCCCCGCAGAAAGCTGCCCACCTGCAGGCCCAGCACATCCTTGAGGCCGAGCCGCAGTATGTTGAGCACCGCCTCGTTGACATGATTGATGCGCCCCTTGGCGTCGATGGCAAACACCAGATCCGGCAATGCCTTGAGCAGGGCCGCCACCTCGTGATGCTCACGTTCGGATGGCATCCAGGCGACGGTTTTCACATCCAGTACCCCTTGGATGCGCCGTATCTCCGGCATCAGCTGCTGCAGGCGGGAAAAGTCCAGCTCCGGGAAGTGCAGGTAGATGACGCCTGCCACATCCAGCTCTATCCCTCGCAGATCGATGGAATGCTCCTCCAATCGGGCCAACAGCTCCCGGGTCAACCCCAGCCTGTCCTCACAACTTACCTGCAGACGCATCATGACTCCTTAGCTTGCCTCGGCAGGATTATACGGCAGCCGGCCGGCAAGGCCAGCCACAGGGCATCAGGCCACTGGCGGTATGGGTGCCGCCGCCAGTTGCAACAGCAGGCCCCGCAACAGACCGCTCTCCCAGGCCTTCAGCAGGGTGCCCTCATTGCTCTGTTCGATCCTCAGCAGGGCACTGAGCACCTTGCGGGCCGCCAGTTCGCTCAGCTCCTTCACCTCGGCCAGGCTCAGCTGCAGTGGATCCCGCTGCCACTGTCCCCAGTCGAAGAACACCACCAACTGGTGGCGATGGCAGGCGCTGGTGAACTGATGCAACGTGGAGACAGGCCCGCGATAGGCCAGTCGCTCGGCCCACTGCTTGGCTATCCGCTGGCGCTCCTCGCCGCTGGGTTCACAGGGATTGGCACCGATGAGGGCCAGTGCGGTCTGCTGGATGGCAGCAGCCTGATGCAGCTGGCTGCGCCAGTGGGCCGGCAGGCTGCTCAGGCCGTAAAGGGGGCCAGCCAGTTGGCCATAAACGGACGCGGTGGTGCCGGCCTCCTCTCCCAGATTGGCGGCCAGCAGGGCCCCGCTGGCGAAATCATCACATTGCCACAGGGCCCAGAGGGCCGCCTCCAGGGTATGAATGACATAGCCGGTGGCCCGGATATGCTGGGCATCCTTGTGGCGATAGCTGCCACTGATCACATCGACAATATCCGGATGCCAGTGGGCGCCCCAGGGTTTGAGCAGGCTCAACAGGCGGCGGGGATCCAGCCAGTGCTCCTTGTCCTGCTCGCCATCCAGCAACTGCCACAGCAACCAGGTCACCAGTTGACAGGCCTGGACGGCGCGCTCCTCGCCATGGGTCAGCATGGCCTGCCAGGCGGCGATCTGCATGGCGCGTTCCACCGACTGCCGCTCTCCGTAGTAATACAGAGCGATAGGCGCCACCCGCATCAGGGCACCGTTGCCGGCGGTGAGGGGATCTTCATCGCCAGACCAGGGATCATGGGTGTGTTGGTAGCGGGTCAGGGCGGCCAGCACCGTCTTGCCCACCCGGGGCGGCTGGCCGGTACAGCTGCGGTAGCCTTGCTGCCACCAGCGTAAGTACCTGTCCATCTGATCGCGGCTGTGAAAGCCATGGCAGGCCAGCAGGCTATCGGCCAGACAGAGGGTCATGGCGGTATCGTCGCCCCACTCCCCGGCCTGCACCCCCAGCAGGCCACCGCCTTGCAGATCCGAGATGGGCTGCACCAGGCGCTTGGGGGTGCCCTCCTGGATGGAGCCCAAGGCATCACCACAGGCCGCCCCCAGCAAACAGGCGACGGCCTGCTCACTCAGCGGTGACAACGGATTGAAATTCAGCATACAGATCTCCCCAAAGCGACTCCCAGCCGGAGTCACAGCGCTTGCTTGTCGCCCTCGGCCATGGAGGGCGCGTTCTGCATGATGGCCGCAGCCAGGGGCACGGTCGCTGGATCTAGCTTGCTTGGTCTTTGGAAAACAAATTGCCCAGCTGACGCTTGAGATGTTGTAGCAAGTCCAGCCGGATCTGAGCAAGGCGCGGCCGCTCGTTTGGTGAAAAGCTCAGCGGTCGGCACAGGCTCATGGCCTGGATCCCCAGCCGGGCGCACAATAATCCGGCACCCAGCCCCTGGGCCACCCGGGTGGACAGGCGAGCCGTCAGCTCGGCGCCCAGCCAGTCCAGACCGACCTCGGTGACGGCCTCCGCCGCGCCGATATAGATGGCATGACGCAGTATCTGCCGCAGCAGGGTGATGCGACTCCAGTAACCCAGGCTGACGCCGTAGCAATCGGCGATGGCATCCAGCATGCGCAGGCTGCGCCACAGCACCAGCAGCATGTCGACGATGGCCAATGGACTGATGGCCACCAGCACCGCCGCCTCACTGCTCCAACGCACTATCTGCTGGCGGGCCAGGTTATCGGCATGGCCCAGCACCAGCTGGCTGAACAAGGCCTGCTGCTCTGCCGGACTATGGTGGGGTTCGCACTGGGACTGCCAGCGGGCATAGCCTTCGGTGTCGGCCAGGCCGCACGCCTTGGCCAGGGCCGGCAGGTAGTTGGCCTTCCCGTCCGGCGCCTCGGCGCGCCAGCGGGCCAGCCGCTTGAGTCGGCGCAGCTGACGCCACTCCTTGAACAAGCGGCCACCGGCCCCGATGACCACCAGGGCCAGCACAGGCAGCCAGAGCCAGGCCAGCCCGACCCCCTGGCCCAGCCGATCCACCAGCCACCAGGCCAACTGGACGGTTCCTAGCCCCAGGACACCCAGCACGCCCCAGCCCAGGCTCCCCAGCCGGGGTAGCGGCGGTTCGGGCGGGACCGGCGGCTCAGGGTCTTGCCAGACTTCGGTCTCTGGTGGCAGGTGACCGGCCAGATCCACCGGACTGGCCCGCTCGGCATGGCGGGGCTGGGCCAATTCGGCAGGATCCAGTCGGATGGCGGTACGACGTGGCTGTGTCATCTGAGCTTGTCTCCCAGTAAAAACTCCAACGCTTGATCCAGGCGCAGATGGGCCATGGGCCCGGTCTGATCCCAGGGGCGTGGCCGCAGGGCCAGGGGCTGAATCGGGGCCTGCCAATAGGCAGCATCGGGACGGCCGATGGGCAGATCGCCGGGGAACAGGGCCACCGGCGTGCCATCCAATCCGGTCCCCTCAATCACCGTCAATGGCTTACCCTGGTGAGTCAGGGTATGAAACTGGCCGGCCCGCACCGACGCCAGTACCTGGCTGGCCACCTGGATCCCCTCAAAGCGGGCGTGGGCGCGGCCACCCTGGGTCAGACTCTCCAGCAGGGCTTGCAGGGCGCCATGTTGATCCGGGGTGACATGATCGGCCTTGCTGGCGGCAAACAGCAGGCGGTCGATGCGGGGAGCAAACAGCCGGCGCCACCAGTTGCTCTGACCATACTGAAAGCTTTGCAGCAAGAGCCCCAGGGTCTGGGCCAGATCGTCCCAGGCCGCCGGCCCCTGCTGCAGCGGTTGCAGGCAGTCCACCAGCACCACCTGACGGTCGAAGCTGGCGAAGTGATCGTGGTAAAAGCCCGCCACCAGATGGCGCTTGTAGTGCTCGAAACGCTGCTCGAACATGGCGTACAGGCTCTCCCGCCCCGGCGCGCCCTCGGGGGCCGGCCACAGCCAGGGGGTAAATTGCAGCACGGGGGCGCCGGCATATTCGCCAGGCAGCACGAAGCGCCCCGGCTGGATCAGCTGCCGCCCCAGTTGTGCCTTGGCCGCATGCAGGTAGTCGGTGTAGGCCTGCGCCAGGCGGGCCGCCAGCGCCTCGTCATACCGACTGGTGCCGTTGAGCGCGGAGCCCAACTGCAGCCAGGGCGCTGCCAAGGCCGCCAGCTCTGGTGCCGCCAGCTGCTTGCGCACCTGCTGACTCCACTGCGCATAGCTTTGCTGCAGCAGCGGCAAGTCCAGCAGCCATTCCCCCGGATAGTCCACTATCTCCACAAACAGCCGGGAGGTGTCGCCCCCCAAGTGCCGCCACAGGGGGTGACGGCTGTGGTAGCGCAGCTCCAGCCGCAACTCGCTCAAGCCTCGGGTGGGGGCCGGCCAGGCGGGTGGCTCGCCGCTTAAGGCCGCCAGCCCCGCCTCATAGCCGAAGCTGGGAATATGGTGATGTTGCTGGGGCACCCGCCGTGCCCCCAGCAGACGGCCACTGGCGCACACCTGCCACAGGGGCAGGCGGGCCTGTTGCAGACCGGCCTGCTCCAACTGGTGTACCAGCGCCGTGATGAAGGCGGTCTTGCCGCTGCGGGAGAGCCCGGTGACCGCCAAGCGGACATGCCGGTCCAGGCTGCGCTCGGCCAGGGTGGACAACTGATGTTGCAATGCTTGCAGGGGACGACGGTCAAACATGGTCGCTAGCGACTCCTCTTGATATCCCGGCTCACCCGATACTGGGACGAGGTGACCCACTTCTCCAGGCGCTGCAGGCGTTTATCCAGCTCATCGAAGCGCTGGCTGACGCTGCTCACACTGCTTGTCCCGCCCATAGGCCCCGCTGTCGCCACCGGCGGCATGGGATCCAAAAACAGCCAGGCTGCCAGATAGAGCAGCACCAGTATGCCCCCCAGGCCAAACAGGGCCGCCAGCACCACCAGCAGCCTGACCAGCCAGATTTCCATGCCCAGACGATGGGCCAGCCCGGCACAGACACCGCCCAGGGCGCCGTGCCGGGTATCGCGATACCAGTTGCTCATAGTCGCTCCCGCCAATGGGGATCGTCCTGATCCAGTAACAATTCCAAGGTATGGAGGCGCTGCTCCAACTGGGCGGCCCGTTCGCTCAACGCCTGTAACTGGGCCTGCCCACCCTGTGTGACGTCGGCAGCTAACCGACGCTGGGCCCGGTAGTGCAACACCAACCACACGGGAGCCACCACCACCATAAAGACGATGAGGGGCACCGACAGCGCCCACAGCATGCTACTCATCATGCTTGCTCTCTCCTCCTGTTACCGGCTTACCTGCCACCCGGGCCTTGAGGTTGGCCAACTCCTGCTCGATGGCATCGTCCACCGCCAATTCGGCGAACTGTTGTGCCAGGCTGGGGTTGCCCTGGCTGTGAATATCGGCCCTGGCTTCGAGCTCACTGATCTTGCGCTCCATCTGTTCAAACTTGGCCCCCATCTGCCGTGGCACCTCGCCCCCACTGCGGGCCTGGATCTGCAGTCGGCTGTCGGCGGTGGCACAGCGCAACGACATGGCCTGCTGGCGCGCCCGCGCATCCAGCAGCTTGGCTTCCAGCTGCTGGATCTCATGGCCCAGCTTGCTGATGCCCTCGGCCACGTGCCCCAGCTCCTCTTGCAAGGCTTGCTGGGCCTCGGTCAGTTTGGCCTTCTCCAGCAAGGCCGCCCGCGCCAGATCCTCGCGGTTCTTGATCAGCGCCAGCTGTGCCTTATCCTGCCACTCCTGGGCCTGATCGGCATAGCGGTTAAGCTGACGAGACAGCTCCTTTTGCTGGAGCAGGTAGCGGGCCAGGTTGCTGCGTTCCTGCACCAACCCCTCCTCCATCTCCTGGATGATGAGCCGCACCATCTTCTGCGGATCTTCGGCCTTGTCCAGCAGGCTGTTGAGGTTGGCACTGACAATATCGGCAATTCGAGAAAAGACGCCCATCTTCTGATTCCTCCACGGATTAACCCCACTGCGCCATCGCAGTCCATCCTGCTATTACAAATAGAATGCCAACTCTCATAAAAATATATCCTATTGATATTAAAGTAGTTATATAAAATGATGCTGGCGACATGATGTAAAGAGTGATTAAATTGACCAATCGTTTGGTCAAATTTACCAACCGCCATGGATGAAGAACGTCTGTTAGGGGAATCGAACCCCTTCCTCGAGGTCATAGAGCAGGTCTCCCGCCTGGCGCCTATCGCCCGCCCCGTGCTCATCATCGGCGAGCGAGGCACCGGCAAGGAACTCATCGCCCATCGCCTGCATTATCTCTCCCCCCGCTGGCAGCACCCCTTCATCAAGCTTAATTGCGCCGCCCTGAACGAGAGCTTGTTGGACAGTGAGCTGTTCGGCCATGAGGCCGGCGCCTTCACCGGCGCCCAGCGCCGGCATCCGGGACGGTTCGAGCGAGCCCACGGCGGCACCCTGCTGCTGGATGAGCTGGCCACCATGAGCGATCGCCTGCAGGAGAAACTGCTGCGGGTCATCGAGTATGGCGAATTCGAGCGGGTGGGCGGCCAGCAGCCGGTGCAGGTGGATGTGCGCCTCATCTGTGCCACCCATGCCGATCTGCCGGCCCTGGCGCGGGCCGGCAAGTTTCGCCACGATCTGCTAGATAGGATGGCCTTTGATGTAATAACCTTACCGCCCCTGCGGGTGCGCCAGGGTGATATAGTGCTGCTGGCCCACCATTTTGCCCAGCAGTGGGCCCAGGAGCTGGGCTGGCCACAGGCGCCGACGTTCGACCAGGCGGTGTTGACACAGCTGTGTCAGCATCCCTGGCCGGGCAATGTGCGGGAGCTGCGCAACGTGGTGGAACGCAGCCTGTTTCGCTATGGCGAGCCCGGTGTGCCCCTCTCGCGCCTGTGCCTGGATCCCTTTGCCTCAACCTGGCAAATGCCCACCGCCGAACCCGCTACCGCGGGGGTGAGTTGGCCGCTGGACTGGAAGCAGCATCTGGCAGAGTATGAGACGGCACTGTTACGGCAGGCCCTGCTGCGCAGCGACTTCAATCAGCGCCAGGCTGCCCAGAGCCTGGGCTTGAGTTACCATCAACTGCGGGGGCTGCTGCGCAAATACCCCGGGCTTTTACACCGCCAGGTCGAGACCGACACGGATAGAGAATGAACAGGATGCGAACCCTGCTGCTGCTCTCCCTATTGGGAGCGCTGACGGCCTGCAAGTGGCGCGACAACCCTCCGCTGGAGGGAGCCATCTATTGTGTGGAGGGCTATAATCAGTCCCTCAACCCCCAGGTCAGCACGCCGGGTCTGGTGGTCTCCTCCATCTCGGCCCAGCTGTATAACCGCCTGCTGCGGCTCAATCCCGTGACCCTGCGGCTGGAAGGCGATCTGGCCGATCGCTGGCAAGTCTCCCGGGATGGTCTCACCTACCGCTTCCACCTGCGCCAGAACGTGCCCTTCCAGACCACCCCCTGGTTTGCTCCCAGCCGTATGCTCAACGCCGACGATGTGCTGTTCAGCTTTGAGCGCATCATCAATCCCAAACACCCGTTTCACGGGGTCTCCGGCGGCCGTTATCCCTTCTTTGACGCCCAGGAGATGGGCAAGCTGATCCGCCGCATCAACCGGCTGTCGGCTCAGGAGGTGAGCTTCGAGCTGTGGCAACCGGATGCCGGCTTTCTGGCCAGCCTGGCCAGCGATTACGCCGTGATACTGTCGGCCGAATACGGCGATCGGCTCATCGCCCAGCGCGCCCGCAGCCAGATGGACACCCTGCCGGTGGGTTCAGGGCCCTTCGCCCTGCTGGCCTATCAGCCCGATGAATACCTCAAGCTGGTACGCCACCCCGGCTACTGGGAGGGGCAGCCACCCCTGGAGCGGGTGGTGTTCGACTTCTCGCCGTCGGCGGCCCGCCGGGTGGCCAAACTGCTTACCGGTGAGTGTCAGGTGGCGGCCTTCCCGGCCGCCAGCCAGATCGACTTCATCGCCCAAAAAACCCAGTTGAAGCTGGATATCCAGACCAACCTCAACACCAGCTTCCTGGCCATCAACACCGACAAGGCCCCCTTCAACCAGCTGAAGGTGCGCCAGGCCCTGGCCATGGCCATCAACCGGCGCAAGCTGCTGGATGCCATCTTCTACGACTCGGCCGACGAGGCGGACTCCCTGCTGCCCCCCAGCTCCTGGGCCCACAATCCCAACCTGGCGCCCTACCCCTTCGATCCACTCCAGGCCAAGCGCCTGCTGGCGGAGGCCGGTTACCCGGACGGCTTTAGCATGACCCTCTGGGTGCCGCCCATCTCCCGGGCCTACAACCCGGACCCCTTGAAGACCGCCCAACTCATCCAGTCGGATCTCAAGGATGTCGGCATCCAGTTGCGCATAGTGCAGCTCAAGCCTTACCAGATGCAGCAACGGCTGGCCCGTCGGCAGCAGGATGCGGTGCTGCAAAGCTGGGTGGCCAACACCATGGATCCGGACAACTTCTACCGGCCGCTACTCAGTTGCCAGGCCAAGCAGAGCAATGCCAATAACTTCTCCAGCTGGTGCAATCCTCATTTCGACCTGCTGCTGGACAAGGCCATTGCCAGCAACAAGCTGGCGGATCGTATCGCCGACTATCACCTGGCGGAGACCCTGATCAAGCAGGAGGTGCCCCTGATCCCCCTGGCCCATGCCCTGACCATTCACGCCTTCCGGCCCCAGCTGCGCCAGCTGCAGGTGGATCCCATGGGTGGAGTGGCCTTCAAACAGGCCTATCTGAAGGATTAAGTCATGCTCAATTACATAATGCGACGCCTTAATCTGCTGCTCTTCACCCTGCTGATGCTGAGCCTGCTGGCCTATTGCATCGACGTCACCCTGGTGAACCCGCGGGCTGACGGGCTGGTCGGCGGTTATTTCCGCTTCCTGGCCCGCCTGCTGGAGGGGGATCTGGGCTTCTCGTCCAGCTCCAACCAGCCGGTGGCAGAGCTTATCCGCCTGCACCTGCCGGCCACCGTCGAACTGTGCCTGGCCGCCCTGCTGCTGGCCATGCTGATGGGCATCACCCTTGGCACCCTGGCCGCTCTGAATCAGGGGCGCTGGGTCGACCGCATCATCCTGGGCCTGAGCCTGCTGGGGTACTCCATGCCCGCCTACTGGCTGGGCATGCTGCTGATCATGACCCTCTCCATGGATCTGGGCTGGTTACCCTCTTCCGGCCAGCTGAGCCTGTTGTACGAGGTCAAGCCGGTCACCGGCTTTACCCTGATGGATACCTGGCTCTCTCACTCCCCCTACCGGGAAGCCGCGTTCCGTGATGCCCTGGCGCACCTGCTGCTGCCCGCCGTGGTCCTGGCCATAGTGCCCACCACTGAGGTGATCCGCCTGGTGCGCGGCGCCATGATCAACGTGCTCAAGCAAAACTACATCAAGGCCGCCTTCAGCCGCGGCCTCTCCGCCCCCCGGGTGATGTTCAAGCACGGCCTGCGCAATGCCCTGCCCCCCATAGTGCCCATGCTCAGTCTGCAGTTCGGCAGCCTGGTCACCGCCGCCGTCATCACGGAGGTGGTGTTCAGCTGGCCCGGCATGGGCCGCTGGCTGGTGAACAGCATACAGGCCCGCGACTATGCCGCCATCGAGGGCGGCGTGCTGGTGATCGCCTGTTTCCTGGTGGTGGTGAACCTGCTGAGCGAATCCCTCACCACATTGCTTTACCCCGCTAAACGCAAGGATCTGTATGGCCAGGAAGATTAAGGTCTACCCCGAGATCAAGGTTCCGTCCGCCCTGGGGCAGACCTGGGCCGCCTATCGCCAGGACTCGCTGGCCATGCTGGGACTCTGGGGCCTGCTGTTTTTGCTGGCCACCCTCTGCTTTGGCCCCATGATGGTCTCGTTTGATCCTTTAAAACAGGATCCCAATGCCCTGTTGCTGCCGCCGTCCTGGACCCAGCAAGGCACCATAG
Source organism: Pseudaeromonas paramecii (assembly GCF_039540575.1). NCBI lineage: Bacteria > Pseudomonadati > Pseudomonadota > Gammaproteobacteria > Aeromonadales > Aeromonadaceae > Pseudaeromonas > Pseudaeromonas paramecii. The sequence continues at coordinate 58,091 of NZ_BAABFC010000001.1, read as the reverse complement.
AGTACTTCTTCGGCACCGATGATCTGGGACGGGATCTGCTGTCGCGTCTGGTGCACGGTGCCCGGCTCACCTTTGGCTATGCCCTGGTGGCCACCCTGGTGGCCCTGCTGTGCGGCTGCCTGCTGGGGCTCATAGGCGGCATGTCCCGTGGGCTGTTGGCCAGCACCCTGCACCATGTGCTGGATCCCCTGCTCTCCATCCCCTCCCTGCTGCTGGCCATCGTGCTGGTGGCATTGCTGGGGCCCGGGCTGCCCAACGTCACCCTGGCCATCACATTGGCCCTGATCCCCCAGATCACCCGGGCCACCTACAATGCGGTGCGCCAGGAGCTGGGCAAGGAGTATGTCACCGCCGCCCGGCTGGATGGCTCTCCGCCCTACCGCATCCTGCGCTGGGCCGTGCTGCCCAACATCCTGGATACCCTGGTGGCCCAGACCACCCGGGCCTTGTCCATGGCCATCCTGGACATCAGCACCGTCTCCTTCCTGGGCATAGGGGCTCAGGCGCCGGCGCCCGAATGGGGCAACATGCTGGCCGGTGGCTTGGAACTTATCTATGTGGCCTCCTGGAACGTGACCCTGCCGGGGCTGGCCATCATGCTCAGCGTGGTGATCACCAACCTGGTGGGTGATGGCCTGCGCAATGCCTTGCAAAAGGGGATGGACTGATGCCGCTGCTGGATATTCGCAACCTCACCATCGAGATCGACACCCCCCAGGGCCGGGTCAAGGCCGTGGACAGGGTGAGCCTGACCCTGAACGAGGGGGAGATCCGCGGTCTCGTCGGTGAATCCGGCTCGGGCAAGAGCCTGGTGGCCAAGGCCATTTTGGGGATGAAGAAGGATAACTGGCGCATCACCGCCGATCGCATGCGCATGGACGGCCATGATCTGCTGAGCCTGACCCAGGCCCAGCGTCGCCGCATCATGACCCGGGACATCGCCATGATCTTTCAGGAGCCCAACTCCTGCCTGGATCCCAGCGTGCCCGTGGGCGAGCAGCTGATCGATGCCATCCCCTGGCGGGTGTTTGACGGCAAATGGTGGCAGGTATTCCACTGGCGCAAGCGCCACGCCATAGCCCTGCTGCACCGGGTTGGCGTCAAGGATCACAAGGAGGTGATGAATGCCTACCCCCACGAGCTGTCGGTGGGGGTGTGCCAGAAGGTGATGATCGCCATGGCTATCGCCATCAAACCGCGGTTGCTGGTGGCGGACGAGCCCATCAGCGCCATGGAGGCCACCACCCAGGCTCAACTGCTCAAGCTGCTGGACAAGATGAACAAGGTGGGCAACACCACCATACTGCTCATCAGCAGCGATCTCTCCGCCATCGGCAACCTGGCGGACAGCTTCAGCGTCATGTATTGCGGCCAGATGGTGGAGACCGGCAGCCGGGAGCAGGTGCTGACCCAGCCGCACCATCCCTATACCGATGCCCTGCTGGATGCCATTCCCGACTTCAGTGGCCGGCTGGCCCACAAGTCCTACCTCAATCCCCTGCCCGGATCCATACCCCCGCTGCAGCACCTGCCCATCGGCTGCCGCCTGGGGCCTCGCTGCCCTTACGCCCAGAAGCAGTGCGTCAAGACGCCGCCCCTGCTGCAGAACAAGGGCCATCACTACAGCTGTCACTTCCCCCTCAACCTGGAGGAATCCCGTAAATGACCCCTGCTCCCCTGTTGCAGGTCCATGGCCTGAGCAAAAGCTATAGCCGCCGCAGCGGCCTGTTTCGCCGGGTGGTGCAAAAGGCGCTGGATCATGTCTCCTTTAGCCTAGAGGCGGGCGAGACCATCGCCCTGGTGGGGGAAGCCGGTTCCGGCAAGAGCACCCTGGCCAAGATACTGGCCGGGGTGACCCAGGCCACCTCGGGAGAGATACGGGTGGATGGTCAGGTGATGGATGAGGGTAACTATCAGCAGCGTTGCAAGCTTATCCGGATGATTTTTCAGGATCCCAACTCGTCGCTCAATCCCAGCCTGCGCATCGGACGCATCCTGGAGGCGCCCCTTATCCTCAACAGCCGGCTGAGCCCCCTGGAGCGCAAGCACAAGGTCATCGACACCCTGCGCATGGTGGGCCTGCTGCCCGAGCACGCCCTCTTCTACCCCCAGATGATCTCCGCCGGCCAGAAACAGCGGGTGGCTCTGGCGCGGGCCCTGATCCTGAGCCCACGCATCATAGTGGCCGATGAGGCCTTCTCGGTACTGGATGTGTCCATGCGGGCCCAGATCGTCAACCTGTTGCTCAAGCTGCAGAAGAACCTGGGGCTCTCCTACGTGATCGTGGCTAACGATCTGGGTCTGGTGCGGCACATGAGCGACAAGGTGATCATCATGCACCAGGGCAAGGTGGTGGAGACGGGGCCAACCGAGGCGGTCTTCTCCGCCCCTCAGCAGGAGATCACCCGTCGCCTGATCCAAAGCTACGAACACGAATACCGCCACGCCCCCGAGCACAGGGTGGCCGCCGACTAAGCAACGGCCGGCCAGGGCTACGGGGCCAGAGGTACGCCACTGTGAAAACGCAGCTGCGGATCCGGCGTGCTAATCAGCTCCGCCTCCAGAGCTCCGAACAGCGCCACCCTGGGGGCGATGGACGTGGGACTCAGGGACTGGGCCAGGCTCAGGTAATCTTGGTAGTGGCGCGCCTCGGAGCGCAGCAGCGACAGGTAGAAGCGGCCCAGCTCCTCATCCACCAGGGGCACCAGGCAGGCGAAGCGCTCGCAGGAGCGCGCCTCGATATAGGCACCGACGATGAGGCGATCCACCAGACAGGCCGGCTCATGGGTGCGCACCGCCGCCAGCAACCCCTTGGCATAGCGCCCCGCCGGCAAGGGATGCTCCGGTATCCCCCGCGCCGCCATCAACTCCCGCACCTGGGCATAATGGTGCAGCTCTTCTTGAATCAGTCGCACCAGCTTGCTCAGCAGCGGCCCCGGGGTCAGCAAGTCAAACACCCGCCGCTCATCTTCCGTGGTGAGCCGGCGCCCCAGCACCTCATCCTTGTCCGGCACCGCCTCCAGACCGTCATAGAAGCTCAAGGCCGGCAACCGATGCCGATGCTCGCGAGGCAGACAGTAACGCCGGATCAAGCTGTGGGCGGTCAGCGCCGCCTTCAGCTCACAGTTGGCATGATCTTGCAGCAGCAAGTCCGGCGCCTGCACCGCGGCGCTCAGCCAGGGAATGGGGGTCGGGCAATGCAAGAAGGCATGAATGGGAATCAGCAGATCGGCGTAGTCGTCAATGGGCATGGCATCACTCAGGGCTAACCAGAGGCCCGAGTCTAAGCCAGCCTGGCCGCCCTGCCAAGCCAGCCCCTAGACGGTGGCCCGATGGGGCAGCAGGGCACTCAGGCGGCGCAGGGTGCGTCCGGCCAAGGGCTCCAGCAGGCGGCTATAGCCCCAGGCACAGCTGGCAGCCTGCGCCAGGCACGCCAGCTCCAGCTTGGCGGCATAGCGTTGCAATCCCAGCGCCCCCAGGCTGGCGGCCGTGCTTTTCAAGGCATGGGCCTGCAGGCTGGCCTGAAACCAGTCCTGCTGCCCCAGCAACCAGTTGAGCAGGGTCAGGCGCCGCTGGGTTTCCTCGCTGAAGGTGGTGATCAGTCGACCGGCGGCCGACTGATCCATCTGCGCCAGCAAACATCGAAAATAGGCTTGATCCAGCAGGGTACCTGCCGGGCATGCGTTGTGGTGGTTCACGATAGTCTCCCACGTTGATGGGCAGACACTGCAAAAAATGCGCCTGGATTTTGCCGCAAAGTGCAGTCTCATCCGCTGCCAAACCCCGGCACAGGCAGGCAAAATGCTAAACGACTCTGAGCTGGGCGTTTCAGTTTGCAAATTGCGAAAAAAAAGGACGCTTATGCGTCCCTTTTTGGGTGAGGGAGACTCACGCTGCGGATGACAGCGGCTTACTGCTCCTCGGTGTCTTCGTCAGGCCGCGGCGGCTTGCCACCTTGGGGCGGCTCCGGCATGTTGCTCGGACGACAGCCCAGCTGAGCGCTGGTGTCGGTGCTGCTGGCACCACTGGCGGCAGGCGGTGCCTTGAACAGGGTGCAGACCCCGTCCAGCGACTCACCCTGCGGCGTCTGCACCGAGCAGACATCCCCTTCACCCAAACCGCTACAGGCCGTGATCGCCTCTTGGGGCGGTCCTGGCGGGTGACCATGGTCAGGCAGCTTGGTGGACGCCAAGGCAGCGCTACTGCCCAGCAGGGCCAACCAGGCCGCCAGGGCGACGCGAGTCTTGTTTGTCATGATAAACCTCGTGCTTGTTAGGAGTCCGGTACTACGAGGTCATATTAAGAGAGTCGCTGCCGCCACACAGGGGCTTTTACCCGCTTTTACCCTGGCTTGCGAGGCTTAGCATTTGTCGCCATTTGAATACGACTCAGCGCCTGCCGCCTCTGTGTCCAGTCCCAGGAAACCGCCGGTCTGATGGGCCCACAGCTGGGCATAAATCCCCCCCAGGGCCAACAGCTCGGCGTGGGTGCCCTGCTCGACGATCCGCCCCTTGTCCATCACCACCAGGCGATCCAGCGCCGCTATGGTGGAGAGGCGGTGGGCGATGGCAATCACCGTCTTGCCCTCCATCAGGCGATCCAGGCTGGCCTGAATGGCCGCCTCCACTTCCGAGTCCAGGGCCGAGGTGGCCTCATCCAGGATCAGCAGGGGGGCATTTTTGAGCAGCACCCGGGCCAGGGCGATACGCTGACGCTGGCCGCCGGAGAGCTTGACGCCCCGCTCCCCCACCTGGGCATCGAAGCCTTGATTGCCATAAGGGTCCGAGAGCGTCTCGATAAAGTCCATGGCCTCGGCCTGTACCGCCGCCCGCCGCAGATCCGCCTCGCTGGCTTCCGGCGCGCCGTAGAGGATATTTTCCCGCACCGTGCGGTGCAGCAGCGCCGTGTCCTGGGTGACCATGCCGATATGAGCCCGCAGGCTCTCCTGACTGACCTGACGAATATCCTGGCCGTCGATGAGGATGCGGCCGGCCTCCACGTCATAAAAGCGCAGCAGCAGGTTCACCAGGGTGGACTTGCCGGCGCCGGAGCGACCGACGATGCCAATCTTCTCGCCCGGCTTGATGGTGAGATCCAGCTGATCCAGCACGCCGGCCCCCTTGCCGTAATGGAAGCTCACCTGCTCGAAGCGTACCTCGCCGCGGGTTACCCGCAACGCCGACGCGTTCGGCGCATCCACCACCTCCAGAGGCTTGGCGAGGGTCTGGCTGCCGTCGGCCACGGTACCGATATTCTCGAACAGGGCACTGAGCTCCCACATGATCCACTGGGACATGCCGTTGAGCCGCAACGCCAGGCTGATGGCGATGGCAATGGCACCTATGCTGATGGCGGACTGACTCCACAGCCAGATGGCGGTGGCGGCCACGGCGAAGGCCAGCAGGTAGTTAAGCACCTGGACGCTGACGCTGACCCCGGTGGCCAGCCGCATCTGCCGGTTCACCGTCTCCATAAATTCACCCATGCCCTCACGGGCATAGTCGGCCTCCCGGCGGGTGTGGGAGAACAGCTTGACGGTCTGGATGTTGGTGTAGCTGTCCACCACCCGACCGGTCATCAGCGAGCGGGCCTCCGCCTGGGCACTGGCCACCCGCTTCAGGCGCGGCACGAAGTACCACTGCAACACCAGGTAGCCCAGCAGCCAGGCCACCATGGGCAGCATCAGGCGGGTGTCCGCCTGGCCCACCATCACCAGCATGGAGCCGAAATAGACCAGCACGTAGACCATGACATCCAGCAGCTTCATCACGGTTTCCCGCACCGCCAGCGCCGTCTGCATCACCTTGGTGGCCACCCGACCGGCAAAGTCATTGCTGTAAAACGACAGGCTCTGCTTGAGCAGATAGCGGTGGGCCTGCCAGCGAATCGCCATGGGATAGTTCCCCAGCAGGCTCTGGTGCATCAAGAGCGAATGCAGCAGCACCAGGAGCGGCAGACCGATGAGCAGCAGGGCACCCATCCACAGCAGGCGATCGCCACTGCTGTCAAACAAGGAACCCGGCTGCTGGGTGGACAGCCAGTCCACCAGGCGCCCCAGGAAACCAAACAACACCACCTCCCCCACGGCGATCAGGGCGCTGAGCAGCGACATGAGCAGCAGGTAGGGCTCCATGCCCCGGGTGTAGTGACGACAGAAGCGGTAGAGACCTGCAGGAGGCTGAGTGGGCTCCTCCTCGGGGAAGGGACGGGTCAGCCCCTCGAAAAAGCGAAACATGAGATACCTCGAAATGGTGCGACGGCCGCCGTCATGGGTTAAAGGCCGGCGGCAGGATCCGGTAGGTTAGCAGCCATAAAGACTAGGATAAAGTGCTGTCCTAGGGCAGTGGATCGCTCTGAATGCGAATGACCACCGCATCCTGCCGCCAATACTCCATGTCGCAGTCGATCAGTCGCCCCTGGCCGTCCAGGTTCAGCCGGCAGATCTGCAACAGGGGCGCCCCCTGGGGCAGCCCCAAGGCCCGCGCCACGGCGCCGTGGGCGGCGGTGGGCAGAATGTCGAAGGTGGACTGGCCATAGCCGATGCCATAGCGTTCGGCATACAAGCGCGTCAGGGAGCAGGTGAGATCCATCTCCAGCAGGCCGGGAAACCGTTCCGGCAGCAGGTAGTGCTCCACGTACAAGACATCCCGGGAGTCCAGGGAGCGCACCCGACAGATCTTGAGCAAGGGGCTCAAAGGCGCCAGCCCCATGCGCTGGCACAGCTCGGCGTTGGCCACCACGGGGCCGGCCTGCAGCACCCGGGTGGTGGCGGCGCGGCCCTGACTCTCCACCATGGCCTGGAAGTGGCTCTTGGTGCGCGGATCGTAGATGAGGCGTGGCGGCGCCACGAACCAGCCGCGTCGCTCTTCCCGGTAGATCTGCCCCTCGGTCTCCAGCACCGCCAGGGCTTCCTTCAGGGTGATGCGGGTGGTGGCGAAGCGTTCGCTCAGTGCCCGTTCCGACGGCAGCCGCATACCGGGCCGCAACAGGCCAGCGCGGATCTGCTCCTGCAAGGATTGACGGATCTGGGCCACCTGGGTGGGCTGGCGCTCATCTGGACTCATCCACTGGCTCATGACATCCCCTCTGACATGGTAACGGCGGGCAAAGATAGCATAACCGGGGTCAACTGCTCCCCGAATGCCCCTCACAATAGCCTGCCGACGTGGCGTTTTAGTGTCATGACCCGCTGTCGAACCCCATAACCGCCGGTAAATCACCCATCTGGACTAGTCCAACTAGCCGATTGTTGCGAATTGCATTCTGGCTATTGTTTGCGCTACATCACACCGTTAACCTTCAAGAAACTGTCACCCAGGTGTCACAAGTGGCTGTGAATAATACAAAACAACAGCAACAACCCAATCTGACCTAGTCCAGAAGGAGTCACACCATGAAAGCCCTATCCCTCTGTCTCATCCTGGGCAGCCTTGCCCTCCCCTTCGCCAGCCAGGCAGCGGCCCCGGCCGATCTGGTCAAGGCCGCCCAGGCCGAAGGTGCCGTCAACAGCATCGGCATGCCCGACAGCTGGGCCAACTGGAAAGACACCTGGCAAGACCTGCACAGCCAGTATGGCCTGGCGCACATGGACACCGACATGAGCTCCGCCGAGGAGCTGGCCAAGTTTGCCGCCGAGGCCGGCGACGCCACCGCCGATATCGGCGATGTGGGCCATGCCTTCGGTCCGTTGGCGGTGCAAAAGGGCCTGACGCTGGCCTACAAACCTACTCATTGGGACGCCATTCCCGCCTGGGCCAAAGATCAAGATGGCAACTGGATGTTGGCCTATACCGGCACCATCGCCTTCATGATCAACAAGGATCTGGTGCCCAACCCGCCCAAGAGCTGGGCCGACCTGCGCAGCGGCCAGTACAAGGTGACCGTCGGCAACGTGGGGGTCGCCTCTCAGGCCAATAACGGCGTGCTGGCTGCCGCCATCGCCGGTGGCGGTAACGAGAAAAACCTCAAACCCGCCTTCGACTTGTTTGCCGACTTGGCCAAGCAGGGCCGCCTCTCCCTCACCGATCCCTCCCTGGCCAACCTGGAGAAGGGTGAGGTAGCCGTCGCCGTGCTGTGGGACTTCAATGCCTTGAACTACCGCGACAAGATAGATCCCAACCGCTTCCTGGTGGTGATCCCCTCCGACGGCTCAGTGATCTCCGGCTACACCACCATCATCAACAAGTACGCCAAGCACCCCAATGCCGCCAAGCTGGCCCGGGAATATATCCTGAGCGACGCCGGTCAAATCAACCTGGCCCGCGGCTATGCCCGCCCCATTCGCAGCGATGTGGTGCTGCCGGATGACGTCAAGGCCAAGATGCTGCCGCCGGAGCAATACGCTGCCGCCAAGCCGGTAGGCGACTTTGATGCCTGGAGTGAAGCGGGTAAGGCCCTGCCCCGTCTGTGGCAGGAAAACGTCATGATCTATCAGCCGTAACCGCCATGACACACGCCAAGGTCATCTATCTGCTTATTGACGGCCTGGCCTATCAGGTAGCCCAGCACAGCATGGGCTACCTGCTGGCCTTGTGTGAGTCGGGCGACGCCAGCCTGCACAAGTTGCAGAGCGAGTTGCCCTCCCTCTCCCGTCCCCTCTACGAGACCCTGCTCACCGGTCAGACACCGGTGCAAAGCGGCATCCGCCACAACGGCATCACCCGCCTGTCCCACGGCCCCAGTCTGTTTGGCCTGGCGCAGCAGGCCGGGCTCACCACGGCGGCGGCCGCCTACCACTGGGTCAGCGAGCTGTATAACCGCAGCCCCTATGACGCCCGGCGGGATCGCTTCACCGAGGATCCCAGCCTGCCCATCCAGTACGGCCGCTTCTATCACCAGGACCATTACCCGGACGATCACCTGCTGATCGATGCCGATGATCTGCTGCGCCGCCATCAGCCGGATCTTCTGTTCATCCATCCCATGAACGTGGATGACGCCGGCCATCAGTACGGCCTGTCCAGCCCTCAGTACCGCAACGCCGCCCGGCGTTTCGATATTATGCTGAGCGACTTCCTGCCCGACTGGCGCGCCGCCGGCTATCAGATCCTGATCACGAGCGACCACGGCATGAACGACGACCACACCCATGGCGGCAGCCTGCCCTGCGAGCGGGAGGTGCCGCTGTTCCTGCTGGGCGAGGCCTTCAACCACAGCCCCAGTGTGCCGCCACAGCAGGTGGAGTTGTGCGGCACATTGGCCGACCTGCTGGGCCTGGAGCACGCCCTGCCGGCCTGCCCGGCGCTGCTCAATCCCCCTTGGAGAGCCGCATGACCAGTCTCATCCTAAGCCGCACCACCACCTGGGATGCCCCTCGAACCGGCCCGTCAACCCGCCGGCCGCTAGCCCTGCTGTGGCTGCTACCCCTGCTGTTGCTGCTGGGCCTCTTCTGCCTGGCGCCCCTGGGCTGGGTGCTATGGCATGCCATCTGGAGCCCGGACGGCTTTACCCTGTCGCGCTTTGCGTCCATCCTGGACTCGCCCTTCTACCGGCAGGCCTTCGGCAAGAGCCTGTGGCTCTCCGGCTGCTCCAGCCTGGCTGGCCTGCTCATCGCCGGCGTGGGGGCCGCGGCCCTCACCCGGGTACCGGGCCGCTGGCGCGATGCCGTCATCGCCTTCACCAACATGAGCAGCAACATGGCCGGTGTGCCCCTGGCCTTCGCCTTCATCGTCATCCTGGGCACCAACGGCGCCATCACCCTGATGGCCCGCCAGTGGTGGGGCATTGAGCTGTTTGATCTCTACTCCATGAATGGCCTGCTGCTGCTGTATATCTACTTTCAGCTGCCCTTGGCCCTGCTGCTGCTCTACCCGGCCTTCGACAACCTGCAGCCCCAGTGGCAGGAGGCCGCCGCCCTCTTGGGAGCCAGCCCCTGGCAGATCTTGCGGCACATCACCCTGCCCGTACTGGCGCCGGCCCTGCTGGGCACCTTCATCCTGTTGTTTGCCAACGCCATGGGGGCCTACGCCAGCGCCTATGCCCTGACCCTGGGCAACATCAACCTGCTGACCATCCGCATCGCCAGCCTGGTCTCCGGCGATCTCTTCCCGGATCCCGAGCTGGCCGCCGCCCTGTGCGTCTTGCTGCTGCTGATCCTGGCCCTCATCTGCTGGGGCAATCAGCTGCTGAAGGGGAGGTTCCACTATGCCAATCGCTAGACACTGGCCCAAGGCGGTGCTGGGCAGCCTGATGGGGCTGCTGTTGCTGCCCATCTTCGCCACCCTGGTCTATTCCCTGTCCAGTCACTGGGGCGCCACCATACTGCCAGACGGTTTCTCGCTGAACTGGTACCTGCAGTTGTGGGCCGAACCGCGCTTTTTGGCGGCGTTGGGGCGCTCCCTGCTGGTCTGTGGTGGCAGCCTGCTGCTCACCTATCTGGTGGTGGTGCCGGCGGCCTTCGTCATCTTCTACCGCTATCCGCAGCTGGACAAACCCATGGGGCTGCTGATCCTGCTGCCCTTTGCCATGCCGCCGGTCGTCGCCAGCGTCGGCCTGCTCAGCCTGTATGCTGGGGGAGCCCTGCCCCTGGTGGGCACCCCCTGGATCCTGCTGGGCTGCTATTTCAGTCTGGCGCTGCCCCTGCTCTACCGCGCCCTGGCCAACCGCCTCTCCCGGCTGGCGCTGCACGATTTGATGGCCGCCGCCCAGCTGCTGGGGGCCTCGGCGCCCAAGGCCTTTTGGCTGGTGATACTGCCGTCCCTGCGCAAGAGTCTGTTCTCGGCGCTGTTCTTGAGCTTCTCGTTTTTGATGGGGGAATTCGTGTTCGCCAACCTGCTGGTGGGCACCCGCTTCGAGACGCTGCAGATCTACCTGTACAACATGCGCGCCACCAGCGGCCACTACACCAGTGCCCTGGTGATCAGCTACTTCCTCATCACCCTGCTGCTGACCTGGCTGGCCAGCCGTTTCAACCGATAAGGAGCCACCCATGAGCTTTGTTACCCTGCGTGGCCTGAGCAAACAGCTCCCGGACCGCCCCCTGTTCGACAACCTCCATCTCAGCATTCAAGAAGGGGAGCTCATCACCCTGCTGGGCCCCAGCGGCTGCGGCAAGAGCACACTGCTGCGCGCCCTGGCGGGTCTGACCCCCATCGACGGCGGCCAGATCCTGATGGCCGGCGAAGAGATCACCCACCGCGCACCGCAACAGCGCCAGATTGGCATGGTGTTCCAGCATTACGCCCTGTTCCCCAACATGACGGTGGCGGGCAACGTGGGCTTTGGCCTGAAGATGCAAGGGGTGCCGGAACCCGAGCGCCGCGAGCGGGTGATGCAGATGCTGGAGCTGGTGGAGCTGGCCGGTAAGGCCAACGCCATGCCCGGCGAGCTGTCCGGCGGGCAGCAGCAGCGGGTGGCCCTGGCCCGCGCCCTGGCGGTCAGGCCACGTCTCTTGCTGCTGGATGAGCCCCTCTCGGCGCTGGATGCCCGCATCCGCCGTCATTTGCGCAGCCAGATCCGCGAGCTGGTGCATAAACTGGGGGTCACCACCGTCTTTGTGACCCACGATCAGGAGGAGGCCCTGCTGCTCTCCGATCGCATCGTGCTGATGCAGGACGGCCAGATAGTGCAGACCGGCACCGCCGAAGAGATCTATGCCCGTCCGGTGAACCGCTTCGCCGCCCGCTTCATCGGCCATTACAACCTGCTGGACGCCGAGACGGCACGGCGTCTGCTGGGGCATCAGGGCCAGGGTTACCTGGCCATCCGCCCAGAATGCATCCAGCTACAACCTCAGGCTCAGGGCCAAGCCCGGGTGCTGGGCCACCAGCTGCTGGGCAACGTGGTGCGTTATCAGGTGCAATGGCAGGATCAGCGGCTGGACGTTGATACCCTGAACCAGGGTGTGCAGGGCCTGCTGCCCCCCGGCACCCTGGTGGCGCTGCAGTTTCAGACCGATCAGTTTCGGGAGGTGGCCTGATGGCGCTGGCGCTGTTTGATCTGGATGACACCCTGCTGGACGGTGACACCGCCAGCCTCTGGTTTGAGCACATGGTGGCACGGGGCTGGGCCGACGCAGCCATGGCACAGCAGGAGCAGGCCCTGATGGCCCGCTACTACGCCGGCACCCTGGCCATGGAAGAGTACATGGCCTTTACCCTGAGTCCGCTGGCGGATCGCAGCCAGGCCGAGGTAGCCGACGAGGTGGCACTCTGCCTGACGGAGCGCATCCTGCCCCGCCTCTATCCCGAGGCCCAGGCGCTGCTGCAGCGCTATCGTGAACAGGGGGATCGCCTCATCATCGTCTCGGCCAGTGGCGAACATATCGTCCGTCCGGTGGCCGCACACCTGGGGGTCCAGGAGGTGCTGGCCATCGAGCTGGAACAAGCCGATGGCCGCTATACGGGTCGCACTCAGGGGGTGCTGAGCTTTCAGGCCGGCAAGGTGACGCGGCTGCGCCAGTGGCTGGGGGACGAGCTGGATCTGCTGGGCAGCCATGGCTACAGCGACTCCATCAACGATCTGCCGCTGCTGGAACTGGTACAGCATGCCCATGTGGTCAACCCTGGCGAACGGCTGGCCAGGCTGGCCCAAGCCCGGGGCTGGGAGTCCCTGCAGTGGGGCGGCTAAGCCCGCCCCGGCGCACAAACAAACACCCGCCAACTGGCGGGTGTCTGTTTTGGCTCTCATGGCTGTGATTACTCCGGCGTACTCTGGACCTCGGTGCGCCCCAGATAGTGGTCCAGGATGGTCTGGTAGCTGCCGTCCTGCTTCATGGCCAGCAAGGCGCGGTTAAAGGCGCTCACCTGATCACGCGACACACTCTGCTTGCTGAGCATGAAGGCGGCCGGCGCCTGATAGACCGCCAGATCCGCACGCTGAATTTGGCCTGCCAGCCCCTGTTGGTCGATGGCCCAGCGGGTGGCCAGGGTGTCGCCGAGAAAGCCGTCCAGCCGCCCCTTGAGCAGCTTGCCGTAGTTCTGGCTCTCATCCTCCACCTCTTCCACGTTGGGATGATGCCGCATGCCCTGCATCAGGGGCCCGTAGAAGAAGGATTTGGTGACCCCCAGGCGGAAGCCGCTCTCGATCAAGGCCTTGAGATCCCTGTGCCTTAGCTGGGTGCCCTGCTTGACCCAGAGGTGAGCCGAACTGGGATTGTAGGCCTCGGAAAACCAGGCATACGCGGCCCGCTCGTCGTTGTAGTAGGCCTCCATGGCCACATCCGTGGTGCCGGCCTTCAGCTCCAGCAGCACCCGCCGCCAGGGGCGCTCCTTGTATTCCAGCGGGCAGCCCATGCGTTTGGCAACTTCTTCGAGCACCTCGATGGCAAAGCCGCCCATCTTGCCATCGGCGTTCCGGTAGTGATAAGGCGGCCACTGATCATAACCCACCGACAAGGGGCGCTCACACGCCATGGCCGGCAAGGCCCCCACCAGCCAGAGGCCGCCAAATACGCAACCCGTCAAACCAGCCCAGCGCAGCAACGCACTCATCCTATTCCACAGCCTCATATAGGCTCCTTGTTATCAGGCGTCGGTTTTCACCTGTCGGCGGCCGGCATGCCAGCGCTCGTTAAGCCATAGTGCCAGTGTCATGACCAGACCGCCCACCAACAGACGTGGCACATCCGCCTCTTTTCCCCAGATCACCAGATTGACCACCAGGCCTGCCGGGATCAGGACATTGTTCATCACCGCCAGGGCACCGGGGTTAACCAGGGTGGCGCCCTTGTTCCACCAATAATAGCCCAGGCCCGATGCCACCAAGCCCAACCACAGCAAGATACCCCAGTGCAGTGGCGTACTGGGGTACTTGCTCCCCCCCAGGCACCACCAGGCCGGCAAGGCCACCAGTAAGGCTCCCAGAAAGAAGCAGGCGAACACGCTGTGTTGCGGCACCGGCTTGGCCTGTTTGGCCAGCAACCACTTGTAGCTGACCTGGCCCAGGGCAAAGCAGAGGTTGGCCCCCTGCACCACCAAGAAACCCAGCAGATACTGCTCACTGAGCCCATCGTAACGGATGATGGCCGCCCCCAGCACCGCCAACAAGGCCGAGGCCAGGTAACCCAGATTGAAGCGACCGGCCAGCAGATCGTGGAACAGGGCAATGTAGACCGGGGTGAAGATGGTGAAGATCAGCACCTCGGGCACCGTCAGCAGCAAGAAGGAGTGATAGTAGAAGACATACATGACACCCAGCTGAATGGCACCGATGGCCATCAGCTGCAGCGCAAGCCTGAGGGTCAGGTGGCGCGGCCGCAGCAGGGGCACAAACACCAGGGCTGCCAGCAGGATGCGGGTTAACACAGAGAAATAGGGGTCCACCTGGCCAGCCAGGTAAACGCCGATCAGGCTAAAGGAGAAGGCCCAGACCAAGGTGGTCACGGTCAGATAAATCATCAAGCTTTCCAAGTGGTTAAATTGGGCACAGCATACACCTGGACTGCCAGAGACACCATCAGGCCGGCGTCAGCCCCCGACACTCACTCAAGGCCAGCAAGATCTCGGGGGCCGTCTGCAGGCGGCGCACCTGACCAAACAGGGTCTGGGCCTCGGGATAGGCCTCCCGCAGGTAGCTCAGCCACTGCTTGATGCGATTGGGGAAATAGCGCCCCTTGTCACCTTTGATCTCACGCCCGGCATAATCGTGCATCAGTGCCAGCACCTCGGACCAAGGCAAGGGTGCCTCCTGCTGCCGGATCACGGCGCCCAGATTGGGGATATTCAGGGCGCCGCGGCCCACCATCAGGGAACGACAGCCGGTGATGGCCTGGCAGCGCAGGGCATCTTCACGGCTCCAGATCTCGCCATTGGCGGTGACGGGTATGGGTAGGCGAGCGCGGATCTCGCCGATATGCGCCCAGTTGATGGCCTCGCTGCGATAGCCGTCCTGTTTGGTGCGACCATGGATGGCCAGCTCGTTGGCGCCGCCCTGCACCACCGCATCGGCGATCTCCTCACATTCACTGGCGCAGGCCCAGCCCAAGCGGATCTTGGCCGACAGGGGCACCTCGGCCGGCAAGGCCCGGCGCATGGCCTGCAGGATGCGATAGATAAGCTCAGGCTCCTTGAGCAGGGAGGCGCCCCCCTTGGATTGATTCACATGGCGCGCCGGACAACCGAAGTTCACATCGATACCGGGAGAGCCCAATTGTGCCGCCAGCACCGCATTCTCCGCCATCCATTCGGGGGACTGGCCTAATAACTGCACCCGCACCGGGGTGCCGCTGGCGGTCTTGCCCCCCTGCTTAAGCTCTGGCGCCAGCTTGTAGAAGGTACGGGCCGGCAGCAGGGCATCCACCACCCGCACAAATTCGGTGACACACAGATCATAGGGGTTGATGGCCGTCAGCAGTTCACGCATCAGGGGATCCAGCACCCCCTCCATCGGCGCCAACACCAGACGATCACAGGTAAACGCAACCATGGCAGCTCCACATCACAAGGCGGCGTAACTTACCACGTGGTCGCATGCCGCAAAAGGGGCAAGCTAGTACTGAGTTTGTCGTGATTAAGCCCCCGTTTTCTGCGCCGGAATGACGAACCGGCCGAGAAAACCGATACACTGCTGGTCAGACCCCATACCGAGGCAGGGATATCTTGGCATTGCGTTGGTTCATCTTATTGGGCGCCCTCCTGCCCATGCTGTCACAGGCAGTCGACGTGTACCGCTGGCGGGATGCCCAGGGGCAGTTGCATTACGCCCAGATGCTGCCGGCCAACCTGCCGGAGGGAACCCCCTTCGATAAGGTCAATCTGGCCATCACACCGCCGCCCTTGCCCCCAACCCCCTCGGCGCCCGAACGGCTAAACCAGACACTGCAAGCCCAGGCACCCGCCGCCGGGCTGGAATGTACCCCCGCGCAGCGGGATGCCCGGCAATATGAGCTCAAGCGCGCTGCGGATCTGCTGGAGTTGGGGCAACGCCAGTGCCAGTTACGTTATCCCGGCGGCATGCAGTCTCTGCCCATGGACTTCCAGCGCTGCCTCAACAGCCGCCGCTATCTGTGGCAACAGAACCGCACCGGCATACTGCAGCGCTATCCCTGCGCCTGACAAAACCGGACGGCTCTGCTCTAATAGCCCTTTTGCTTGCCAGGGGATCCCATGACCGCCGATCAGCTGATAGAACAGGCTTATGATTATTTTCTGCAACTGGCTGCCGATCACCTCAGTGCCGAGGATCTGGTGGATCTGACGCTGGAATTCGAGGAGCGCGGCGCCGTGGAGTCAGGTCCGCCAGACGCCAGCTGGAGCGCCGAGCTAGGAGCGCCAATCATAGCCGACGACTGGCAGGAGGTGTGGGTGGGTCTGCTGGATCATCAAGAAGAGTTCTGCGTGCTCTACGCCAAGATACTGGTGCCGCTGGACGGCCGGGCCCAACCCTGGCCCATCCGTTGGAAACCCAAGCCGTAGAGACGACCAAGGCCGCCATCGCGGCCTTGGTTCTTCTTAACTCAGGTTGTTTACCTCAGGCCGATGCCCGTTGCGCCGCCAGACAACGCCGGCACAGGCACAGACCCGCAGCCCGGACCTCTGCCATTGCTGGTGCAGCGGGCAGGCCCATACACCAGCAGGTCTGGGCCGGCTCACCGGCCGTCATGGCGCAATAGCTGGGCTCACCGCAGGCTGGGCACGCATGGGTGGACAGGCGGCCTGTCAGCTGCGCCATCACCTGCTGCCGCGCCGTCTCCGACAACACGGACCAATGGGCGATCTCGTGCCGGGTGCGGCCACAGCCCGTACAGAGCTCCCCGGCCAGCTCGCAGCGTTGGCGACAGGGTGAACTCGGCTTATTCATCCGTTGACTGACCGGCGTCGGTCAGCCGGATCCCCTCGTCTTCGATCAGGATCAGCCCCTGCTTGTACAGGCTGCCGATGGCCTTCTTGAACTGCCCCTTGCTGACCCCAAACAGGTTGGCGATGAGCTCAGGCGCACTGGCATCGCTCACCGGCAGATACCCCTGCTGTTTGTGGAGCCGGGCCAGTATCTTGTCCGCCACCGCCTCGCGCCCCGTTTCACCCGGCGCCTGCAGGCTCAAGTCCAGCTTGCCATCTTCACGCACCAGCTTCACATAGCCCGTCATCCGGCGGCCCACCGGCAGGCGAGTGAATACCTCGTTGCGAAACAACATGCCGGCATAGCGTTCATCGACGATGGCCTTGAAGCCCATGGGGGTATGGGCGCCAATGATGAGACGCACCTGATCCCCGCTCTGGTAGGGCGGCCAGTCGGTGCGCAAGAAGCGCTCCAGCTTGCTGGTGGCCGCCACCCGCCCCTGCTCATCCAGATACAGACGCACCAGGTAGTGCCGGCCCACTTGCATGGTTTCGGCCTGTTCACGGATCGGCACGAACAGATCCTTCTTCAGACCCCAATCCAGGAAGGCGCCAATCTTGTTGGCACTCACCACCCGCAGCGCGGCAAATTCTCCCAGGCGCGCCAGGGGCGCGTCGCCACTGATCTCGGCCTCGCCATCGCCGTTCAGGTAGACAAAGACCGCCAGGGTCTGGCCAACCTCGGCCCCCTGGGGCACATGACGACGGGGCAGAAACAACTCGCCATAGTCCCCCACGTCCAGCCAGGCGCCCTTGGCGTCCAGTTCGACGATGGGAAGATGATTCATTTGGCCTAATTGCACCATGGGGAAACTCGCTCTGGCAGGGATGTCACAAAAGGGCGCCATAGTAGCTTGTCCGGGCTGCGGGGCAAAGGGGCTGAGGGAAAAAGGGCGGTGGCCGTCAGGTGGCTGCCCCCAGTGTCTCCCGACGCTTACCCACTTTCCGGGATCTAGGATCAGGCTAAATTGTGTACAAGATCTCGGATCACACAACTGATTATTATTTGTGCGAACTTTTTGACAGCTCGTCTGTCTACTGAGATAACGGACCCACCTAACCGAAGGAGCAAGCCATGCAACGCATAGACTACTCAAGGATCAAGGCGCAGGTATTTGATGCCATGAACAATTGTGCCTCCCCTTATCAGGAAGCCAAGAGCCACTGCATCAACAAGGGACTCCCGTTTGGTTTACGGGAAGAGGAAATGGTCTCCCAGGCTATCCGTGAATTTCACGGTTGGGATACCCACGAAAGCAGCCTGCTGCGTTAACCTGCCACATTGATAAAGGTGTGTTCGCGCCGCCGACGCAACACTGGCGGGTGCAAACTCAACAAAGGAGCCTCTGGCTCCTTTGTTGTTTTCTAGGGACAGTCGCCCAGGCCCGTGCCCCTCGCTCCCCCAGCACCAGCCAGCCAAGACTGGGAAAAGTCCTGCAGTTGCGGGAACAGTGCCAGAAAGTCCTGCTCCAGTTCGGCGTAGTGCCACAGGAGCTCCTCGCCACCGCCCAGCAAGAAGGCCTCCAGCCGGGTGCGGCGCCGGGCCAGACTGTTCAGCGCCCAGCCGACGCTGTCAACCTCACCATAGGACTCCAGCCAGGCCTCGTCCCGCATCCGGGGCCAAAGCCCCTGCAGGCGCGCCGGCAACTGGTCATGACGTTGCGCCAAGGTGGCATAGAAGTCGGCGAGATAATCCCCCAGAGACTGCTCACAAAAACGCCGCCAATGGCACACCAGAAAGTGATCGTAAAACAGATCCACCATGATGCCGGCCACCCGCCGGCGAGCGGGACTTATCCGTCCACAACTTTGCCGAAACAGCGGGTGGGCGTCGGTCTGCACATCGATCTGGCGGTGCAGTGCCACCCCCAGCGCCAGATCCGCCGGCAGGCTGCCCGGCAGCGGGCCTTTGACAAAGTCCCCCAGCAGGCCGCCGATCTGGTGGGCCGGTTCACCGCCGGCTAACAACAGATGAGCCAAAAAATTCATCTTAACCCGTCACCTTCATCACCCCATCACACCTCAAGCCCGGTTTCCCTTGACCTGGCGCCCCCCCTGGCTACACTGCCGGGCAATCGGCCCGCGCCACTATCAATACCACTATCACCCGTAGCAACTCTATCAAGGCCTGCCCATGACCCAGCCATCGCCCCAGACCGATCCTGCGCACCAGGCGCCCGTGTGCATCATAGGCGGCGGGCCGGCGGGCCTGTTTGCCGCCGAGATCATAAGTCAGCAGGGCTGGGCCGTCGATCTGTATGACCGCATGCCCTCGGTGGGGCGCAAGTTCCTGCAGGCCGGCCGTGGTGGTCTGAACCTCACTCACGGCGAGCCCCTGGCGGACTTCTGCCGGCGCTATTACGAGGCCAGCGACTGGATGACTCCCCAACTGATGGCCTTTGGTGCCGACGCGCTGCGGCAGTGGGCCCAGGGCTTGGGGGTTGAGACCTTCGTCGGCAGCTCGGGCCGGGTGTTTCCCACCGACATGAAGGCCGCCCCCCTGCTGCGGGCCTGGCTGCAGCGCCTCAAGCAAGCCGGTGTACGCTTCTACCCTCGCCATCGCTGGCAAGGCTGGGACGAGGGCGGCGCCCTGCGCTTCGATACCCCGGAGGGCCCCGTGGTTCGCACGGCTCAGGCCACCCTGCTGGCCCTAGGAGGGGGCAGCTGGTCGCGGCTGGGCTCGGACGGCAGCTGGCTGCCCACCCTGGCGGCCGCCGGTGTCGAGGTGACCCCCTTGCAACCGGCCAACTGCGGCTTCGACTGCGACTGGAGCGACCACTTCGCCCAGCGCTTCGCCGGCGAGCCCCTCAAAACGGTGGTGTTGTCGTGTGGCGACGATGCCCGACGGCAGCACAAGCGGGGCGAGGCCATGATCACCGCCACCGGCATTGAGGGCAGCCTGATCTATCCCTTCGTCCCCCTGCTGCGCCGCCAACTGGCCGAGCAAGGCCAGGCCAAGGTGTGGCTGGATCTGCTGCCGGATCGCAGTGAAGATCAGGTGCTCAGCGCCCTGAGCCAATCCCGTGGCAGCAAATCCCTGGCCAATCACCTGCGCAGCCGGCTCAAGCTTGATGGCGTCAAGGCCGGCTTGCTGCGCGAATGCCTGCCCGCCGACACCCTGCAGCAGATGCCCCTGCTGGCCCAGGCCATCAAGGCCCTGCCCCTGACGCTCACCCGTACCCGTCCCCTGGATGAGGCCATCAGCACCGCCGGCGGTATCTGCCTGTCGGCGCTGGATGAAGGCCTGATGCTGCGCCACCATCCCGGCCTGTTTGCCGCCGGCGAGATGCTGGACTGGGAAGCGCCCACCGGTGGCTATCTGCTCACCGGCTGTTATGCCACCGGCCGTAGCGCCGCCCTGGGGATCCTCCACTACCTGGCTCAGTAAGACAGAGAAAGTCCCTCGAGATAGTGGGCTGACAATTTAAAAACGATCGGTCTATAATTGTCGAATGACCACGACACCCACTCCCGTGCGCCGCGGCCCAGGCCGCCCGCCTAAGACCGGCCAATCGCAAGAGCAGAGCCGTGAGGCCCTGATCCGCGCGGGTCTGGCCGCCCTGACCGAATACGGCTTCTATGCCAGCGGCCTCGACGGCCTGCTCAAGGCTGCCGGGGTGCCCAAGGGCTCCTTCTACCACTACTTCGCCAACAAGGAGGCCTTCGGCCTGGCGGTGCTGGAGGCCTATGACCACTACTTTGCCCGCAAGCTCAAGCGCCATTTTGACAACCCGAGCCTGACGCCGCTGGCCCGACTGGCGGCATTTGTCGCGGATGCCAAGACCGGCCTGGCGCGCCATGACTACCGCCGCGGCTGCCTGGTGGGCAACCTGGGTCAGGAGATAGGGGTACTGCCCCAGGCCTACGCCCAGGCCCTGGAGTCCACCTTTGCCCACTGGCAACGGCTGTTGGCGGCCTGCCTTGCCGAAGCGGTGCGCGCCGGCGAGCTGGCCCCCCAGGCCGACTGCGCAGCCCTGGCTCAGGTGTTCTGGCTGGGCTGGGAGGGCGCCGTGATGCGGGCCCGGCTGGTCAAGAGCGCCGCGCCGCTGGATAGCTTTGTCGAGTTTTATTTGGCCGGACTGCCTCGCCCGGCACCGTTTACAACCTGATCATCAGGCTTATTCACCCTTTCCACGTCCAAGGAGCAGCGCATGTTCAATGCCATCCAGATCCACAACGATGAAGCCGGTTACCGGAGCGAACTGACCCAACTTGATCCCGTCCAGCTGCCCGAGGGGGATGTGCAGGTGGCAGTGGCGTACAGCGGTCTCAATTACAAGGACGCCCTGGCCATCACGGGCAAGGGCAAGATAGCCCGCCGCTTCCCCATGGTGCCGGGCATCGACCTGGCCGGTACCGTCACGGCCTCCTCCCATGCCGAGTTTGCCGTGGGTGACCAGGTGTTGCTCAACGGCTGGGGCGTGGGGGAAAGCCACTGGGGCGGTCTGGCCCAGCAGGCACGCCTCAAGGGGGACTGGCTGATCCCGCTGCCGGAAACCTTCACGGCCCGCCAGGCCATGGCCATCGGCACCGCCGGCTACACCGCCATGCTGTGCGTCATGGCCCTGGAGAAGCACGGTATTCGCCCCGACAGCGGTCCCGTGCTGGTGACCGGTGCCGGCGGCGGCGTGGGCTCGGTGGCCATCGCTCTGCTGGCCGAGCTGGGCTACGAGGTGCATGCCGCCACCGGCCGCCCCCAGGAAGCCGACTACCTGCTGGGGCTGGGGGCCAAGGAAATCGTGACCCGGGAGAGTCTGAGCCAACCCGGTGCCCCCCTGGCCAAGGCCCGCTGGGCCGGCGCCGTGGATTCTGTGGGTAGCCACACCCTGGCCAATGTCTGCGCCGCCCTGCACTACAACGGCGTGGTGGCGGCCTGTGGCCTGGCCCAGGGCATGGACTTTCCCGCCAGCGTGGCCCCCTTCATCCTGCGGGGCATCACGCTGGTGGGTATCGACAGCGTGATGCGTCCGAAAGACGAACGCCTGGCCGCCTGGGCGCGGCTGGCCGAGGATCTGAGCCTGGCCAAGCTGGACGCCATGACTCAGGAGATCGCGCTGGCCGAGGCGATCCAGGCCGCCAGTCAGCTGCTGGCCGGCCAGATCCGTGGCCGTCTGGTGGTGGACGTCAACCGCTAGGCGCAAGACGGTGGCAGAGCGGCGCCCCTTGGGCGATACTCTGCCACCTTGTCCGGCAACCGCAGAGTCAGTGCAGACCGTGAATCCGTCTCAGCCCAGCTTCTACTTCCACGACTACGAAACCTTCGGGACCCACCCCGGGCGTGATCGCCCGGCCCAGTTTGCCGGCGTCCGCACCGATGCCGAGCTCAATCTCATCGGCGAGCCCCTGGTGATCTACTGCCAGCTGGCGCCGGATTACCTGCCCGAGCCCGAGGCCTGTCTCATCACCGGCATCACGCCGCAGAAGGTGAACCAGCTGGGGGCGAGCGAGTCCGCCTTCATCCAGGCCATTCACCGGGAATTCTCGGTGCCCCAGACCTGCATCCTGGGCTACAACAACCTGCGCTTCGACGACGAGGTGACCCGCTACACCCTCTACCGCAACCTGATGGACCCCTACGGCTACAGCTGGCAGCAAGGCAACTCCCGCTGGGATCTGTTGGATCTGGTGCGCGCCTGCTATGCCCTACGCCCCGACGGGATCAACTGGGTGTATGACGACGAGGGTAAGCCCAGCTTCAAGCTCGAACGCCTCACCGCCGCCAATGGCCTCGCCCACGAGCACGCCCACGATGCCTTGAGCGACGTGTTGGCCACCATAGCCCTGGCCAAGCTCATCCGTCAGGCCCAGCCCAGGCTGTTCGACTATCTGTTTGACCTGCGCAGCAAACACAAGGTCAAGGCGCTCATCGACCTCATCAGCATGAAGCCCCTGGTGCATGTCTCCGGCATGTTCCCTGCCACCCAGGGTTGCGTCAGCTGGGTGGCACCGGTAGCCTGGCACCCCAGCAATGCCAACGCCGTGATCGTGGTGGATCTTAACCAGGACATCAGCCCGCTGGTGGAACTGGACGCCGAGGCCATCTGCGAGCGGCTCTACACCCCCAGGGCCGAACTGGGGGATCTGCCGCCCATCGGCATCAAGCTGGTACACATCAACAAGTGCCCTGTGCTGGCGCCGGCGGCGAGCCTGAGCGAGTCCCGGGCCGACGAGCTGGGACTGGATCGGGCCCGCTGTCGCCAGAGCCTGGACACCCTGCGCCGCCATCCCGAGATCCGGGAGAAGCTGCTGGCGGTATATGGCATGGAGCGGGAATTCAGCGAGAGTCAGGATGTGGATCTGCAGCTGTATCGGGGCTTCTTGAGCGATGCGGACAAGGCCACCCTGGCACTGATTCTGGCCACCCCGCCGGAGCAGCTGGGCAGCCATCCCTATGCCTTCAACGATCCCCGCCTGCCGGAGCTGCTGTTTCGCTACCGTGCCCGCAACTTCCCCCAGACACTGAGTGACGAGGAGCTGACCCGCTGGCGCCGCCACTGCAGCAGCCGGCTCGAGGGCCAGGCCGACGGCTTCGTGTTGAAGCTGGAGACCCTGCTGGAGCAGTACCAGCAGCAGCCGGACAAGGTGGGGATCATCAAGGCGCTGGCCCGCTATCTCAGCGAGCTCTAAGCATTGCGACCATAAACAGACGGGGCGCCAAGGCGCCCCGTCTTTCTTGTTACATGGCTCGCCGGTGCTACAGCCAGCGGATCATATCGTCGTTACGCTGTCCTGCCGGGTACTCGAAGCCCCCCAGGCGGCGGAAGCCCGCCCCCAGATAGAAGCGTACCGCCCGCTGGTTCTGCATCTGCACGCCGCCCATCAGTATGATGGCCTGGCGGCCCAGGGCGCGGCACAAGTCCACGCCATAGCGCAGCATCTGCTTGCCATAACCCCGGCTCTGATGACCCTCGGCCACCACGGGCGCCAGGCTGGCCGCCGGCACCTCGTCCAGATCCAGGCTATAGCGCAAGAAGCGCTCCAGCTCGTAGTCGGCCAAGGTCATGCGCAGCACCAGGTAGGCCAGGAAATGGCCATCCGGTGCCACCATCACCAGATGCAGCGACTGGTGGGGATCCAGGTTGGCACACAGGGCATGGGCGGTGGCCCCATCCAGCGGATGAGGCCCGAATTGCCGGCGACTCAGGTCGCTCAGACCGGTGAGCAGCTGGGCCAGGGCCGGTCCGTCGTGGGGACGCAGGGGACGAATGAGACAGGCTTGTCCCTGCTCGTCGGTAAACCAGCGCTCGGCACCCGGATGATAGGTGATATCGGCAAAGCTCAGTCTGTTCATCTAACCTCTCCGCGGATCCCAGATCGGCCAGCGCCATAGCTGCTCCGACCTGCATATAAGAGGCAAGAGGCTAGCGATTTTGTGCCGCGAATCAACCATTTTTTGCAGATCGCCTGACCCGGGTCGGCAAAAAAAGCCGACCCGATAGCACTTTGGTGATCCGGCTCTCGTCAGCGCTCGCCGGCCAGGCTGTCGGCGAAGGCGCGCATCTGGGCCAGCTCCCGCTTGAGCTGGCTGGAAAGCACCGGGAAGCGGCGGTAGGTCTTGGGATCGGCGCTGTCAGACTCGATATGGAAGCTCACGGCGATCCGCTCCCGTTTCCACTGGTTGCGACAGTAGAGTCCATAGTAGCGCTCTATCCAGGCCGCCAGCTGGCCGACGCCGTGAGCCTGCATGCTGGGGGTGCGCAGCAGGATCTGCAACACCCCCTTGGGGGTCACGTGGCGGGTCTGGGAGATGCGCCTGATGGTGTCCAGCACCACGAAGGGCATCAGATCCCCCTCGTCGGTCTGCTCCACCGGCCGCAGCTCGGCGGTAGGCGCCTGATGGACGATGGCCGCCATGGCCGGCAGACGCAAGCGGTCAAGCCCCAGGGCCTGCCCATCCTGCAGCGGTATGCCCTGCTCCAGTATGTAGCGGTTGATCTCCAGCACCCGGGACTTGCTGATCCCGCCGATGGGCGACAGCACCCCCGAGGTATCGCCGTCCATGGTGCAGTAGCCGACGCTGGCCTCCGACAGGTTGGAGGTGGCGATGAGCAGCTTGTTGTAGCGGTTGGCCAGCAGCCAGACCCCAGGTGCCCGCACCCGGGCCTGGATGTTCTGCAGCGCCAAGTCATCACGCTGCCAGTTGAGGGGATCGTCCGGCGTCAGATCGTTGATGAGTTTGAGATAGCCCGCCACCAGCTCGCTGATGGACCAGTCGTAATGGGCCGCCCCCACCGCCGCCGCCAACCCCGCGGCGGCACTGCGGGTGACGGAGCCGCTAAAGTCAGACCCTTGATAGACGGTGCACAGCACCTGGGGCATCACAACCTGGTTGAGCCAGTCCAGTTCGGTTTGGCCGGCCGCCCGGGCTGGCACCTGGATGCGCCCCCGGGCCAGGGTGGCGGCATAGGCGGCCTCCCCCAGGCTCAGCAGCGCCTGCACCTGGGCAAAGTAGACCAGGGCGCCGCACAGGGCCGAATCGGCCCCACCGGAGAGGCTCAGCGCGTAGCCGCCGGTGTAGGTCTTGCGCTGCCAGTCCCACAGCCCCAGAGCCACGGCGCGGCAGGCCACCTCGTGGGCATCCTCCACCGCCACCTGACAGGCTTGGCTCAGGGGCTGCAGATGGCGCTCAGGCGCCCAGGCAAAGTCCACCTGGTGGATGCCATTGGCCTCGTCACAGGCCGGTTGCATGGCCTGTGAGCTCAGCAGCCGCTGGGCGCGGTTCACCGCCAGATCCACACAGGCGCTGTGCACCTGCCAGGGGGCAAAGCTCAACCGGTCGGTGGCCAGCACCAGCTCGCCGTTGCTGGCGATCATGGCATCGCCGTCATACACGGCACGCCCCGCCTCGCAGCCCAGCAGGTTGGTGTAGGCGTAGACGGCGCCACAGGCCCGGGAGCCTTCCAGCACGAAATGGCGGCGGGCCTGCTGCTTACCCAGGGCGAAGTGGCTGGCGGAGGGATTGAGGATCACGTCCACCTGCCGCTCGTAGAGCTTACGCCCCGGTCGGGCCGCCACCCAGGAGTCCTCGCAGATCTCAAAGCCCAGGCGCACGCCCTGCACGTCGAACACCAGATCCCCCACCGGCACGCGCTGGCCGGCCAGGGTCAGCTGCACCACCTGCCCGGCGGGCCAGGGGGTGAACCAGCGCGGCTCATAGTGGATGCCGTTGCGTGCCAGGTGCTGCTTGCACACCACCCCCAGGATGCGGTTGCTGGCCAGCAGGGCCACGGCGTTATACAGCTGTCCGCCGGAGATGAGCAGCGGGAAGCCCACCGCCACCAGCATCTGATCCGGCACGCTGCGGCTCAGGGTCAGCAGATCCTCCGGTACCCCTTCGAGCCAGTCGGCGGCGAAGAACATGTCCTCACAGCCGTAGCCGGTGAGTGACAGCTCGGGCATCAGCAGCAGATCGGCCTGCTGCGCCTTGGCCTCGGCGATGGCTTCACGCATCAGGCCCAGGTTGCCGTCGATATCCAGGGGGGTGGTGTTGATACAGGCGGTAGCCAGTGTCAGGGTATGGCGCATAGTCTTCCTCGATTACCGGCCTGCCAGATTGGCCAGTACTGTGTCCCGTGTGCTGGCCGATACGGCAAACACGTCCATGAGATTGTTCAAAAAATCCAGATCCCGGCACAGGGTCTTGCCCGGCGAGTCGGAGATCTTGGCCACCGGCTGGCCCCCCAGACGCACCAGCTTCATCACCATGTTGAGAGGCCGGTTGACGGCAAAGTCCCCCATCAGCCAGGTGCCGATGCCAAAGGAGAGCTTCACCCGCCCCTGGAAGTGGCAGTAGATGGCAACGGCGCGGGCAAAGTCCAGCCCGTCGGAGAACACTAGCGTCTTGCCGGCGGCGTCCACGTCCAGCTCCGCCAGCCGGGCCAGGATCTTCTCGCCCCAGGCGATGGGATCGCCGCTGTCGTGGCGGAAGCCGTCGTAGCGCTGGGCCAGGGTGAAGTCCAGATCCCGGCAGAAGGCATCCACGCCGATGACGTCGGTGAGGGCCACCCCCAGCACACCGCGGTATTCACGGATCCAGTTCTCCAGCGCCGCCTTCTGACTCTGCTCGAGCCGGTAGCCAAGCCCCTGGTGGGTCTGCAGCCACTCGTGGGCCATGGTGCCGACGCAGGGCAGGCCAAACTGACGGGCCAGATGGGGGTTGCTGGTGCCGACAAAGTGATCCGGCAAGGCCTCGGCCAGCCGCGCCACCACCCGTTGCTGGGCGGCAAAGCTGAAGCGCCGGCGGGTACCGAAGTCCGAGAAGCGAAAGCCGCTCAAGTCATGCTGGCTGGCCAGCCGTTTGAGCTGAGCAATTTTGGCATCGGTGGCCGCCAGGATCTGATCCTCGTCCAGGTTCGGGTAGCAGGCGCGGTTGCGCACCTCGCTCAGGGTGGCCAGCACCGGGATCTCCAGGGGAGAGACCAGCAGCTGCGGCCCCTTGGCCCGGATCAGCAGCCGATCGCCCCGCACCGTCAGTTGCAGCCGCTGGGGGTCGAAGCGGTAGTGACGCAAGAAGGCCAGATAGTCCTCCGACAGGTAAGGCGCCTGGGTCTTGAGCCAAGCGGCCTCCGCCTCGGTCAGCCTCAGGGCGGCCAAGTCCTGCAGGTTGGCCCGCAGTGCCGGCAGGTAGGGGGTGAGATCCTCGTCGCTGCGGCAATGAAAGGCCCACTCCCCCTCGGCCTGGGGCAGCTGATGCAGGTAGGCCTGCTGCATGGTCAGCTTGTAAAAATCGGTGTCGATGAGACTCTGGATACAGGGGTGATCCGACATGCCTGCTCCCGGGAAAACGGGACCGGGCGGTCCCTGATGGGCGGAGAATACCATGATCCGCACCGGCAGGGCGACAGCCGACGGACTTCACCCCGTGGGCGCTTTCCAGTACCCTGAGCGCCACAGGAGACGAGACGATATGCAAAACACCCAGCCCAATGGCTCAGCCCCCAAGGCGCAGATCATTGCCGTCATGGGCTCGGCCTTCAACCCGCCCACCCTGGGCCATGCCGACGTCATCGCCCAGTTGGACGCCGTGGCCGATGCCATCTGGTTGGTGCCGGCCTTTGCCCATGCCTGGGGCAAGGCCATGGCCCCCTATGCCGAGCGCTGTGCCATGCTGGCGGCCTTTGTGGCTGACCTGCAAAACCCCAAGCTGAGCATGCAGGCGGTGGAGCAAGAGATAGCCCGTGACGGTCCCGTCTACAGCATCGATCTGCTGGAGTACCTGGAGCGGCACAAACCGACCCACAGCCGCCTGCTGCTGGTGCTGGGACCGGACAACCAGGCGGCCTTCGAGCAGTTTCACCGCGCCGCCGATATTCAGGCGCGCTGGGCCTGTTTCTTCGCCCAGGAGCGGCTGGCGGTGCGCAGCACGGCCCTGCGGGCCGCCTTGCAAGCCGGTGAACCCATCGACGGGTTCACCACCCCTGGGGTGGCCCGCTATCTGGCGGACCACCCCCTCTACAGGGCGGGTTAGTCCACCAGCACCCGGGCGTTGATGGCCTGCAGGGGCCGATTGTTGGGGTGGCCCATCACGGCGGCAAAACGAGCGATCTGCGCCTTGGAGGCCTGGATGGGATTCTTCAACACCAGCCAGCGCACCCCTTCGGAGCAAGGCGGCGTGGTCAGCGACCCGGCAAAGCGATAGTAGTCCCGACTCTTGGGCAACAGATCCGCCACGTTCACCGGGGTCGCCAGCACCTGATGCTCCCCGGCCTTCTGCGGCATGGCCGCCCACAGGGTATCCAGCAGCGGGTTGGCCGCCCCCTCCTCCACCATCAAACCCAGCACCGCCAGGTTGCCCTGGTCGTCGGCATGCACCAGGTGGATCTCCATGGGATATTGGTGGCCGTCGATGTAGTTCTCGCTGGGAGCATGGAAGTGGAACTGCTTGAGCATGAAATCAGCCGAATCGAGGTGCATTTGGCTACCGGCGGCATAGTTCACCTGTACCGTATGGCCGTTGTTGAGGATCTCGCTCCCACCGGCTTGATAGGCGGGCGCCAGAGGGGACAGGCTGGTGGCATAGGCGCCGTGGATGTCGATGGGCGTCTGGTGCTTGCCGCTGGCACACAGGGCAAATTCCGGTGCTAACGCCCCCCAGTGTTCCGGCCCCTGGGCGCCGGAGTAACCCCAATGAACATCCGTTTGAGCCAACAGGGAACCGCTAAACAGCAGGGGAAGCAGGGCAAGGCAGGTTTGCTTGGTCATGGTTTGTACGTCCTTGATGAGTGTGATGAGGGTCACATGGAAAACGGCTGGCAATCTAGCGCCCTTGCCATCGTCAAATCTTGAGCGGCGTCAATCAGACCCCAAATTCACAGGACCGCCGGCTTGTTCAACGGCGAGGCTTTGCCTAAGGTGGACCCTTTGCCGTGGCAACAGGAGTCCCGCCATGAAAGCCGCCGTCATTGGTACCAACTGGGGAAGAGTTCATGTAGGCGCCCTGCGCCAGGCCGGCTGCGAGGTCACCACCTTGCTGGCCCACGATGCCGAACTGGTGGCCCGCATCGCCGCCGAGGAGGCCATCCCCTGCCACGGCACGGATCCTGCCCTGCTGGTGGGGGCCGATCTGGTGACCATCGCCACCCCCACCGACAGCCACCTGGGCTACCTGCAGGAGCTGGCCAACCCCTATGTGCTGTGTGAAAAACCCCTGGGGCTGATGCCGGGCAATCAGGCCGACTTTGCCGCACTGCCGCGAGCCGGTCGCTTCATCAGCTATCCCTTTCCCTTTTTGGACGGCGCCCAGGCCATCGCCCAGCGGGTACGCGCCGGCGAACTGGGTTCCCTGACCCGGGCCACCCTGGTGGTGGGGGTCAACCTGCCCTACGCCAAGACCCCGGTGGAGTGGTTCTTGGAAGATGTGGTGCACCCCTTCTCCTTGCTCTACGGCCTGTTTACCCGCTTTGAATGGCTGGGGGTGCGCTTTGCCGGCGGCAACAACCTGACGGTGCAGATGCGGGTGGACGATGCCCTGCTGGACATCATGCTGTGTGATTGGCCCAAGCCGGGCCTGCACTTTGATCTCACCCTGGTGGGCCAGCAGGACAGCTGCCAGCTGCGCGGCGGCTTTCGCCCCAGCCGCGGCTGGTGGATGGAACCCCTGATGGTGGACGATCTGCCGGTGACCGCCGGCGAGCCCGCCGAACAGCAGATCTGGCTGCGGGCCAATCAGCGGGTGGTGGCCACCCTGTGTTCGCACCTGCGCGGCGAACTGACCCTGGAGCAGGCCCAAACGGCAGGCCTGTACGATCTGGAGCGGGCCTACCGGATGGAGGCCCTGTTCCTGCCCCTGTGGCAGGCCGGCGCCCAGCAGCAGGCCAGGAGTCCGGTGAGCGACGCGCCCTTTAGCTGGACCTGAGGCTTATCGGGCCGGCGGCAGGTCGGGTGCCCGCCAGCGCCCCGCCTCGGCGCGGTAGCAGACCAGCCCCGGCTCCCGGGAGCTATGCAGCACCAGCCCCAGCCGTTCACACAGGGCGCGGCTGGGCTCGTTGTCGCAGTGGGTATGCACCTCCAGCCGTTGCAACCCCATCTCCTCCAGCCCCTGACGGATGAGATAGGTCACCACCATGGTCATGATGCCCCGCCCCCGATAGGGCGTCGCCAGCCAGTAGCCGATGCGACCCCGGCCCAGGCTGCGCACCAGGCCGTTGAAGCCCGCCAGCCCCACCAGCTGTCCCTGCCAGCAGACCCCCAGCAGCAGGGCTCGCTGTTGGGCAAACTGCAGCTGCGCCTCCTGGATGTAACGCTCACAGGCCTCAAGCGAGTTCAGCTCGGCCACCCAGGGCAGCCAGGCAGACAGGCTGGAGCCCTCCGCCTGGCAGAGGGTCAGCAGGGCGCCCGCATCCTCTTGCTTCAAGAAGTGCAGGCTGAGGGAATCGTTCAGGGTATGGATCAACATGGGCGCCTCCGGGAGGCCGCATCATAGTGGCCGCCGGGCCCCGACTCAAGGAGATGGCGGTGTCTGATCCCGGCCGGCACGGATCTGCTTGCGCAGCCGCAACAAGCCCAGCCGATAGGACTCCCCATCGCCGTACTCGAAGAAGCGCGGATAACGCTCATGGGCTGCCAGGATGCGCCTGGCATGCTTGATGGGGCACCAGTACTGCTCGGTGCGGGCCGCTATCTCGCGAAAATAGGCCGCCAAGCCATTGCCATAGGAGCAGTAGCCACAGTTGATCTTCTCAATCAGGTTCAGGTAGGGCAGATCCTGACGGTCGAACACCAGGTAGTCGCTGCGCCTGACCTTGGGGATGCCGTAGACAGGAAAACAGAGGGCCTGATAGAGCCACAAGAAGCCATCCAGCAGCAACATGGGCAGCACGCCGGCATAGATTATCGGGGCGGTGAGCATGGCGCGCCAGGAGGCACGCCGCAAGTAACGGGCCAGCCCCAGCTTGAAACGCCGCTGCTGGGTGGCCACCTCGGCGCTAAAGCGCACCCGCTTCTGCTCTATGATGACGTGAAATCGCTCGCGATTGAGGTGAAACTCCTGTTCCATCTCCTCCTGCAGCAGACGTATTTTGGCGATCAGTTCATCCAGACGGTCGGCCATGATGGTGACTCCTTGGGTCTGTGGCATTGGGATTGTGGTTCACTCGACGCTACTTGCAGTATAGTCAGGCCTGCCTTCGCCCAACTTCTAGGAGCCCTCATGATCAGCTGGATCCTCGCCGCCGCCCTCACCGCCAGCAATCCCTGGGCCAGCCAAGCGTTTCCTGCCCCGGGCGCGGCAGATGCCATCGGCACCTACACCGCCGGCTGCCTGCAAGGCGCCATTCCCCTGCCGGAGCGCGGCACCGGTTACCAGCTGCTGCGTCCCAGTCACAGGCGCTACTACGGCCACCCCGTGCTCATCGCCTACCTGCAGCAACTGGCGCGCCGCAGCCACACAGTGGGGCTGCCTGATCTGCTGGTCGGTGATCTGGCCATGCCCAGGGGGGGGCCCTTTACCAGCGGCCACAAGAGCCATCAAAGCGGCTTGGATGCCGACATCTGGTTTCGCTTCGCCCCGTCTGTGCTGAGCCGGGCCGAGCGCGAGGATCCTACCCCGCTGGACCTGGTGGATGACCGGCGCAACCGGGTCAACCGCCAGTTCTCGCCCCAGCACCTGCGCCTGCTGCAACTGGCCGCCGAAGACGCCCGGGTGGAGCGGATCTTCGTCAACCCTGCCATCAAGCTGGCCGCCTGTCAGGCCCTGCAGGGCAAGCCCCGCGGCTGGCTGGCCAAGCTGAGGCCCTGGTTTGGCCACAGCGCCCACCTGCATGTGCGCCTGCGCTGCCCCGCCGGTAACGATTGTCAGCCTCAGGCACCGGTGCCGGCCGGTGACGGCTGTGGCGAGGAGCTGCTCTCCTGGTTTGCCCCGCCCAAGCCCGCCACGGGGAGCCAGACTGTCAAGGCGCCCGCCGCGCAGCCGGCCCAGTGTCGGGCCCTGCTGACCCCCTGAGCCCGGCCGACCACACAATGGCTGACAGACCTGCACTTGGCCGCCGGCACTGGTACACTGACGGCTGTCGTTTTGCGATTGGGGCCGAATTGTGTCTGTTTTTGCCCGCTTAGCCTGGTTCTTTCGCGCCCAATGGCGCCGTTATCTCACCGCCATCGCCTTGCTGTTGGTGGTGGCCCTGCTCCAACTGCTGCCCCCGCGCCTGGTGGGCACCCTCATCGACCGGACCCTGGCCGAGCCTGGCAGTCTGTCGTCCCAGTGGCCCCTGCTGGGGCTGCTGCTAGGCATAGGCCTGCTCATCTATCTGCTGCGGATCGGCTGGCGCCTGCAACTCTACGGGGCGGCCTATCGCCTCTCCTGCCAGCTACGCCAGCAGCTGTTTGCCCATTTCTTGCGCCTCCCCTTGAGCCGTCTGGGGCAAGATGGCACCGGGGATCTGATGGCCCTGGCCACCAACGATGTGCAGGCGGTGGAGCAGACCGCCGGCGACGGCGTCCTCACCCTGGTGGACGGCCTGCTGATGGGCTGCCTGGTGCTGGTGGTCTTGTTCCTGCAGTATCCGGCCTGGCTCATCCTGCTGGCCCTGGCGCCCCTGCCCCTGATGGCCTGGCTGCTCAGCCGGCTGGGCAAACGGCTGCATGGCCGGTTCGGCCAGGCCCAGGCCGCCTTTGGTCAGCTGAACAATCAATGCCAGGAGGCCCTGACCGGGATCCGGGTGGTCAAATCCTACGCGGTTGAACCCCTGACCGAGCGACGCTTCGCCCGCCACAACCGGCAGGCGGTGGATGCCAACCTGGCGGTGGCTCAGATCGAGGCGCGCTTTGAACCCGTGATCTACCTGTGTATCGGCGGCGCCTACCTGCTGGCCATCGGCGGTGGCGGTGTCATGGTGGCCCAGGGCAGCCTGAGCGTCGGCCAGCTCACCAGCTTCTCCTTGTACCTGGGGCAGCTCATCTGGCCCATGTTCGCCCTCGCCTGGTTGATGAACATCATCCAAAAGGGCAGCGCCGCCTACGGTCGCATCGAGGCCTTGCTGGCCCTGTCGCCGGCCTTGCCGGCAGCAACAGATCCGCTCCCCCTGCCACCGGGACGCACCCTGCGGCTGGACATTGCCCGCCACGGGCCGGCTGACCACCCCTGGCTTAGCCAGATACAGGCAGAACTCAGTCCAGGCCGCATGCTGGGCCTGGTGGGCCGCTCGGGTTCCGGCAAGAGCACCTTGCTGCGCCTGCTGTTGCGCTTCGAAGATCCCAGCGCTGGCCAACTGACCCTAGATGGGATAGCGGTCAGCCGGTTGGACGAAGCCCAATGGCGCGACCTCGTGGCCTACGTGCCTCAAGAACCCTTCTTGTTCTCCACCTCCATCGCCGACAACCTGGCCCTGGGCAAGCCGGATGCCAGCCAGGCCGAGCTGGAGGCCGTGGCCCGTCTGGCCTGTGTGCACCATGAGATACTGGCGTTTCCCGAGGGGTACGCCACCTTGGTGGGCGAGCGC
The DNA here is from genome assembly GCF_039540575.1 of Pseudaeromonas paramecii. Taxonomy (NCBI): domain Bacteria; kingdom Pseudomonadati; phylum Pseudomonadota; class Gammaproteobacteria; order Aeromonadales; family Aeromonadaceae; genus Pseudaeromonas; species Pseudaeromonas paramecii. The sequence continues at coordinate 24,382 of NZ_BAABFC010000001.1, read as the reverse complement.
GGCATCACCCTCTCCGGCGGCCAGAAACAGCGCCTGTGCCTGGCCAGAGCCTTGTTGCGGGATGCCCCCATACTGGTGCTAGACGATGCCCTGAGTGCCGTGGATGCCCAGACCGAGCAGGCGATTCTTAGCCTGTTGCGGCAGGCCTGTGCCCACCGTTTGCTGGTGATCACCAGCCACCGTCTGTGTGCCGTGCAGGGGGCCGATGAGATACTGGTGCTGGAGCAGGGCCGGATCCGCGCCCGCGGTCAACATTCCGAGCTGCTGGCCAGCCTGCCCTGGTATCGGCAACTGTGGGATTATCAATCGCTGCAAGCGGACCTGGGGCTGGTTGAGGAGGTGGTCCTATGAAGATGACCTTGCGCCGTCTGCTGGCCTATGCCCTGCCCCATTGGCGGCCCTTGATGCGGGCCTTGGGCCTGCTGTTGCTGGCAACCCTGGCAGAGGTGGCGGGCCCCCTGCTCATCCAGTATTTTGTCGACGATTACCTGCTCAAGCCGCCCCTGTTACTGATCCCCGCCCTGCAGCTGGGGGCCCTCTATGTGGGGCTGCAACTGCTGTGTGCCTGGGCCGGCTACCGCCAGGCGCTGGGCTTCAATCAAGTGGCCCAGACTCTGGTGGCCCAAGTGCGCCAGTCCTTGTTTGCTGCCACCTTGCGGCTGCCCAGCAGCTGGCTGGATCACAGTCGCACCGGTCAGCTGATCTCCACCCTCACCAACGACACCGAGGCCCTGAAGACCCTCTATCTGCAGATCATTGGCCGTACCCTGCAAAAGGGCCTGCTACTGCTGGGAATACTGGCGGCCATGGCCTGGCTGGATCTGCGGCTGGCCTTGCTGGCTGGCGGCTTACTGTTGGGCACCCTGGTGATCATGGTCGGCTACCAAAGATGGAGTCTGCCGCTGGTGCGTACCAGCCGCCAGCTGCTGGCAGAGATCAACGGCCAGCTTAACGAGTCCCTGCAGGGCATGGCGGTGGTACGGGCCTTTAATCGGGGCCGTCACGCCCTGGCCAGCCTGGATGGGCTCAACGAGCGGCAACGCCAGGCGCGCATGCAGGAGCTGCGGCTGAACGGCCTGCTGCTGCGGCCCCTCATCGAGCTGCTCAAATTGCTGGTGATCGTGGGGCTGCTGGCCGCCTTTGCCAGCCCCGGCCCCCATCCGCTGCAGGTGGGACTCATCTATGCCTTCTTGAGTTATTTGGGCCGCATGATAGAACCGCTCAACGAGCTGGCCAACATGGTGGGCCAACTGCAGCAGGCCCTGGTGGCCGGCGAGCGGGTCTTTGCCCTGCTGGATGCGCCCCAGGAGCGGCAAAACGGCCGTGACTGCCAGCTGCAAGGCGCCGTGCGCTTCGAGGCGGTGACCTTTGCCTATCAGGCGGGGGGTAAGCCGGTGCTCAGCGACATCCACTTCCAGCTGGCCCCGGGGCAGATGCTGGCCCTGGTCGGTCACACCGGCAGTGGCAAGAGCAGCCTCATCAGCCTGCTGCTGGGACTCTACAGTCCACAGCAGGGGCGGATCTGGCTGGATGATGCCTCGCTGCAGGAACTGGATCTGGGCCAGGTTCGGCAACAGATCGGCCTGGTGCAGCAGGATCCCTTCATCTTCGCCGGCACGCTGGCGGACAACATCCGCCTGGGACGGGAACTGGACGAGGCCAGTGTCCGGCAGGTGCTGGAGACGGTACAGTTGCCGGCCTTGCTGCAACTGCCGGTTGACCAGTGCTTGGCCCTGTCCCTGCAGGAGGGCGGCCGCAATCTCTCCGCCGGTCAACGTCAGTTGCTCTCATTGGCCCGGGCCCTGGCCGGTCAGCCCAGGCTACTGATCCTGGACGAAGCCACCGCCAGCGTGGATGCCTACACGGAACAGCTGCTGCAGCAAAGCCTGAACCGCTTGCGGGGTCAACACACCCTGATCGTCATCGCCCACCGCCTCTCCACCGTGGTGGAGGCCGATCAGATCCTGGTGCTGAGCCAAGGACGCATTCTGGAGCAGGGTAACCATGCCAGCCTGCTGGCTCAGGAAGGTCACTACGCCCACCTCTGCCGTCTGCAGCAGCAACTGCAAGCCCATAGGAGTACGGTATGACCACCATCACCACCTTCTGCGGCCACTGTGGCCGCCTCAATCGTCTGCCGGCGGTGCGCCTGCACCAGGCCCCCCGCTGTGGCCACTGCCAGCAGACACTGTTTGCCAGCCAGCCCCTGGCGGCGACAGACGCCAACTTCGATCGCCTGATTGGCTCGGATCTGCCGGTGCTGGTGGATTTTTGGGCCAGCTGGTGCGGGCCCTGTCGGCAGTTTGCACCTGTGTTCGAGGCCCTGGCCCGGGAGCAGGAGCCACGTCTGCGCTGCGTGAAACTCGACACCGAGGCCCAACCCGCGGTGGCCGGTCGCTACGCCATCCGCTCCATTCCTACCCTGATGCTGTTCCGCCAAGGCAAGCTGCTGGGCCAGATGCAAGGCGCCCTGCCCAAGGGAGTCCTACTGCAGTGGCTCGACAGCCAGCTGGCCCCAGAATGAAAAAACCCCGCAGCTGCGGGGTTCTTTCAAGGCATGACCGACACGGGAACATCTCACCACAGGGAAGGCTTAGTGCTCAGTAAACAGACACTCGACAGTCCCATGTCAACCGACCTTATTCGCGCCAGAACGGCTTGTGGGTCTCACTGTAGCGATCCCCTTCGGTCAGACCGATATCCCGTAGCAGGTAGGGGGGCAGCTCGGCCAGCTCACGCCGACTGCGCGCCCGTTCGTACCAGGTCATGAACAAGGACAGCAGACTGGTGTGGGAAGCCGTTGCGAGGTGAGAAGCGGTATGCGTGGCCATGATGTGTCTCCTCTTGGTGTTGGGCTAACTATAGTCCCGCCCCTCAGGCCCCACAATTGACCATTTTTCCTGCTTCGGATTAGAAAAAATAATCTTTGAGCTGGCTCACATGGCATTTTTGCGCCAGATCAACAGGCTTGCCCTGGCAGACACGTAAAGAAGTATCATTAGTATCAGTATAGCGTCGGACCACAAGATTGAGCCTCGTTAGAGGCCCATCAGCCAGGCCAGGCCCTGCCTTATCCCGGCTTCTGGCTGTCGATCGCTTGCCTCATGCTCCAGGCTCAGCATGCCGGTATAACCTTGGGCCCTGAGTGTCAGCAAGAAGGGGCGCCAGAACTCGGCACCATGGCCGTCACCCGGCAGGCAATAGCGCCAGCTGCGCGGCCCCAACCGCTCATCCCGGCCGTCCAGCAGACCCCAGCGTGCCTGCAACTGGGGATCGGCCTGCCAATCCTTGAGGTGAACATGAAACAGCGCCTCCCCCAGCAGCTCGATGGCGCTCAGGGGATCCATGCCCTGCCACCACAGATGAGAAGGATCCAGGTTGGCGCCCAGCGCCGGGCCGCAGGCCTCTCGCAGCGCCAGCAGGGTGCCCGGGGAATGCACCAGGAAACCGCCATGCAGCTCCAGCGCCAGGCGCACCCCCAGGCTCTGTGCCCGCCGGCTCATTGCCTGCCAGAAGGGGATCAGCTCCCGCTGCCAGACCTGCTGGTAATAATCGGTAAACTCGTAGGGCCAGCCCACCACGGGCCAGTTGGGCACAGCCCCCTGGCCACCGACCCCGGAGAAGGTCACCAGGGTCGGCACCTCCAACGCGGCCGCCAGCTCGAGGGCCTGACTAAGCTGCTGACGGTGCAGGCGGGCCAGCGCCGGATCAGGATGCAGGGGGTTGACGTGACAGGCCAGCGCGCCTACCTGGCAGCCGGCCGCCGCTATCTGCTGCTGCCAGGCCTGTCGCCGGGCCGGCTGACGCAGTAGCGCCAGGCGGGGGCAATGGGCCTCGCCGGGATAGCCGCCACAGCCTAGCTCCAGCTGTGTCACCCCCAGCGACTGCGCCAGCGCCAGCACGTGGGCCAGGCTGGCCTCCGGCAAGGCTGCATCAAAGAAGCCCCACTTCATGCGACGCCCTTCTGGCCTCCCAGTAGTTCGGCCATCTGTGACGCACTCAAGGGACGTGCCAGCAGATAGCCTTGCACCCGCTCCACCCCGAGGGACGACAAGAAGGCCAGCTCCGCCTCCTGCTCCACCCCTTCGGCCACCAACTGCAAGTCAAAGGCACGGGCCAGCTGAACGATGGCCTGCACTATCTGCTGCTGCTGGGGCTGCTCATGGATATGGGTGATGAAGGAGCGATCTATCTTGAGCACATCCAGCGGGAAACGACTCAAATAGCCCAGATTGGAGTAGCCGGTGCCAAAGTCGTCGATGCTGATGCGCACCCCGCTGCTGCGCAGCTGTTCCAGTTGTCGGAGCACCGGGATGGCGTTATCCATGATGACGCTCTCGGTCAGCTCCAGCTCCAGACGGTCGGCCGGATAGGCATGCTGGCGCAGCAGATTGGTCACCTGCTCGTCGAAGTCATGCTGGTGCACCTGCAAGGCCGATAGGTTGACTGCCATGGGCAGCATGGGCAAGCCGGCGCGGCCCCAGGCCAGATTCTGGCTCATGGCCTGTTCCAGCACCCAGTGACCTATGTCCAGTATGATGCGTGACTGTTCGGCCACCGGAATGAAGAGCCCGGGCGGCACCAGCCCCAGCTCCTCGTTCTGCCAACGCAGCAACACCTCGACGCCGACGATGCTGCGACTGGCCAGATCGTATTGGGGCTGAAAATTCAAGAAGAACTCATCCCGTCGGATCGCCTCCTTGAGCTTGCGCTCCATGGTCATGCGGCGCAGGGAGTCCGCACCCAGCTGGGCGTTGAATTCCGCCAGATGGCCCTTGCCATGGTTCTTGGCATGATACATGGCGATGTCCGCCCCCCGCACCAGGGCATGATAATCGCGCCCATCTTCCGGGTAGGTGCTCATGCCCATGCTACAGGTCAACTCATAGCCGATGCCGTCCACCTCCAGGGGTTGCTCCAGTTGGCGTCGCAGCAGATTCCCCTGCTTGATGGCAGCCAAACGGCTGGCGATACCGCCCAGGATCACCACAAACTCGTCGCCACCGAGCCGCCCCACCGCATCTGAGGCTCCCAGGCAGCCCTTGAGCCGCTCGGCCACCACCTGCAACACCTTATCCCCCACGCCGTGGCCCAGGGTGTCGTTGATGTTCTTGAAGTTATCCAGATCGATGAAGAAGAGCGCCACCCCCTGCCCGGAGGTCTGAGCCTGCTGCAAGATACTCTGGCAGCTTTGTTCCAGACCGGGGCGATTGAGCAGATCCGTCAGATAGTCGTGCATGGCCAGGTGACGAATGAGATCTTCGGCCGCCTTGCGCTCCGTGATATCCCGAGCGGTGCCGGCAGTGCCCACCACCCGTCCCTGCTGGTCTCTTACCGGCACCTTGATGGTCTCGGCCCAGCTGATCTTGCCGCCCTCCCCCGTGATGATCTCCTCACGGCGCAGCAAGGTGCCGCTGTCCATCACCTGCCTGTCATCCTGCAGGTATGCCTCCGCCTGACCACAGCTGGAGAGATCATAATCCGTCTGACCAATCAGGCTCTGGGGTTGGCGGCCAAACGCCTTGCCAAAATGCGCATTGACGAATTGAAAGTGACCCTGGGTGTCTTTGACCCAGGCGAGATCCGGGATGCTGTCCATCAGCGCCTGCATGTGACGTTGACCCTGCTCCAAGCGTCGGTTGTGACGCCACAACGCCAGCAAGAGAGCTAGAAGGCTGATCAGGATCAGTAATCCTGAAAAAAGAACGGCTAACATTCGCTTTTAACTTCTCCCATCGGCGTTGGATCAAGCTGCTCGGGTTAGGAGGCCGTTTGGAGATCAAAAGGCCCCGAGACGCAACCATAGGCAGGAGGCGCTACCGGGCCCATGACACTACTGAGCATCGCAGTGCCGTGGCACGCCGTCATGTATTGCCCACCAAAGCTGTAGCCAGGGTCACACTCAATGACCAAGACGACCCTTGTGAGTCCGAGTTTTCGTCAGCAGGTCCTACCAGCCGGGTAGCCACCCGCCCGGCGCAGGCAGCCAGGGTCAGCGGGGAGCAGTGCTCGGCATCCTATGCCGGGTACCACGGGTGTGAGTCGGCCCGCAATTATGTGTTTTTTCTCGATTTTTTTTGCGTCAGGCCGATCAATTGAAACAACGCCCCTTGTCACCCAAGGGGTTATTTATGCAAGATTTCAGACAAAACAAACAAGCAGCGGCGGGGTATCCCGGCCTGATCTTGACTTGACCCCACAAGGAGCCAACGTGAATACCTTTGCCCAACCGATTGCCGCATCGACTCTCAGCTTCTCGTCGGCATCAAGACAGCCCCAGTGTGGCCGGCTGCATCGCTGGATCAGCTACTTCAGCTTCAATGGCAAGATGCGCATCCTGTTGGGCTCTGTCATCTTGCTGACCACCCTGGGCAACCTGATCTCCGCCAACATCACCCGGGAGGAGATCCGTGAGGTGATTGAAGCCGGTCTCGTCAATCAGGTGGAAAGCTATGGCCAGCTGCTGGCGCCCATGCTGAGTCAGGATCCCGCCACCTTTATCGCCCAGGCCACGCCCCTGCTGGAGGCCGCCCGTTGGGGTGAAGGCAAGAGCGGCTACCTGTTCATCACCAATCGGCAGGGCCAACTGCTGGTCTATCCGCCGGATCACGCTCGTCTGGGCAATTACCTGGACCCCGTCCTGCTGCAAGACAGTGACGAGAACGTCAACCAGGCCTTCGTACGAATCGCCCAGTCCGGTCACAGTGAGCTGATCCGCTACCCCTACATGAAACCCGGCAGCAGCCACAAAATCTTGAAGGCGGCCTATGTCTACCCCCTGGGGGATTACCTGCTGGTTTCCGGCGTCTATCTGGATGCCGCCGATACGGCCTTCTTCAACTACCTCAAGCACAGTGCCGGCATTTTGCTGGTGATCCTGGTGGCCCTGGCCCTGCTGGTGGGCCTGTTTGCCCGCACCATCTCCGCCCAGGTCAAGCAGGCGCTGGCCGGGCTGCAAGCCATCGCCAACAAGAACCTGAGTCACCCTATCCTGGCCATCGGCCGGGATGAGTTTGCCACCATCAACCAGGCGCTGGAGAGTACCCGTCTGCAGCTCGCCGGCCTCTTGCATCAGCAGCAGGACAACGCCCTCTCCCTGTCTGCCGCCTCCAGCCAGCTCAACGACGGCATGGTGGAAGTGGGGGGAGCCATCCTGGAGCAACGGCAACGGCTGGACAACCTGGCGGCCGCCATGGAGGAGATGGTCACCACCATCCGCGAAGTGGCGCAAAACGCCCAGCACTCTGCGGTCAATGCCCAGGAAACCGACCAGTTGGCCGGAGGTGGCGTCGGCAAGATCGGCAGCACCATCCAGGCCATCGAGCTATTGACCCGCAACCTGGACTCCAGCGCCCAATCGGTGAACGAGGTGGAGGACAAGGTTGGCGTCATCAGTTCCGTTGTGGATACCATCAACGGCATCTCGGAGCAGACCAACCTGCTGGCCCTCAACGCCGCCATCGAGGCGGCCCGCGCCGGCGAGCAAGGGCGCGGTTTTGCCGTGGTGGCCGATGAGGTACGCCAGCTGGCCAAGCGCACCCAGCAGGCTACCCGGGAAATCGCCGACATGATCACCGCCCTGCAGCAGCAGACCCACCAGGCGGTGGCCATGATGCAGACCAGCGTCAAGACGGCCCAACAGGCCAAGGGCGAGGCGGGGGATGCCAGCGAGCGCTTCATGGCCATCGCCCAGCAGACCAGTGAGCTGTCCGAACACAGCGAGATGATCGCCTCCGCCGCCGAAGAGCAGACCCTGGTGGCCAACCAGGTCACCGATGCTCTGGTGGTGATCCGCGATGCGGTGGAAGAGACGGAGCATGTAGCCAAGGAGCTGGGACAGACCAGCCAGAGCCTGCGCCAGGCCGCAGAAGGCATGGAACAGATGGTGATGAGCTACCAGTTGTCCCGCTGATCCCAATGCAGGGCCAGCCCGGCTGGCCCTGCATATTCATTCAACGCGCAAGACCAATCCGCCCCTCCCCCCCACCTGGCCACCACCGCATTCCCTCATTAACACCCAGGCAACAGATTCGTTCGCCACTGATCGATGACTGCCACGGATCCGGTTTCAAAGAAATCTGGATTTCTCAGTATATTGTTTCAATAGAGCCCCTCATTTGGCGTTCATCTCGAATTTTGCCGCTTTTAAAACCAAAGAAACTGCCAACCCATTGCGCGATTGTTGAGGAATTACTCTAATAGGTCACCCCAGAGATCCGGCAGCAACATAAGACCGGAATTGTTAATTATTTCTTACATTTGGCGGGATGGACGTCGCTAGATGGCCCCTTTCTATCAAGTAAATGAGGTATTGATATGCATAGCTATTCGGAGGCCAACCTGGCCGACCGAGTCGTGGCCCCCGCCGGACAACCCAACAGCAACCTGTTCACGCGGCTGATCACCCACCTGAGCTTCAGCGGCAAGATGCGGCTGTTGCTGGCCTTGGTGATGGTATTGAGCCTGGCCGGTAATGCCATCACAGCCGACAAGGCTCGCCAGCAGATCCGCACCGTGATACTAAACGACCTGCAGTCCCAGGTGGAGACCATGGCCCACTATCTGGCCAGCCTGCCCCAGGAGGCGGAAGCCACCGTCATCGCCACCGTCACCCCGGTGTTGGAAAACGCCCGCTGGGATCAAGGGGCCGGTTACTTCTTCCTGGCCGACCGTAGCGGGGCCCTGCGGGTCTACCCACCGGATCATGCCCGCATCGGCTCGCACCTCACCGGCATCCTGCTGGACGGCAACACAGAGAATCTCGACCAGGCGCTGGTGCGCATCGCCCGCAGTGGTCAGCCGGAGATGATCTATTACCACTACAACAAACCCGGCAGCAGCGAGTCGCTGCCCAAGGCCGCCTTTATCTACCCGGTGGGCGACTTCGTGCTGGGCGCCGGCGTCTATCTGGATGCCGCCGATACCGCCTTTGCCCGCTTCCTCAAGCACAGTGCCGGCATACTGCTGGTGGTGTTGCTGACCCTGGCCCTGTTCATCACCCTCTTCTCCCGCAGCCTGGCGGCCCAGGTTAAGGTAGCCCTGGCCGGCCTGCAGGCCATCGCCCGTCGGGATCTGAGCCAGGTGATCCACGCCGAGGGCAAGGATGAGTTCGCCACCATCAACCGTGCGCTGGAGAGCACCCGGCAGCAGCTCACCGGTCTGCTGACTCAGCAGCAGGAAAATGCCCACTCCCTGTCGGCCGCCTCCAGCCAGCTCAACGACGGCATGGTGGAGGTAGGCGGTGCCATCCTGGAGCAACGCCAGCGACTGGATACCCTGGCCGCGTCCATGGAGGAGATGGTCACCACCATCAAGGAAGTGGCACAAAATGCCCAACACTCCGCCTGCAGTGCCCAGGAAACGGATCAGTTGGCCAACGGTGGTGTCGGCAAGATAGACAACACCATTCAGGCCATCGGCCTGCTGACCCGGGATCTGGACTCCAGCGCTGACTCGGTGAACCAGGTGTATGACAAGGTCAGCCTGATAAGCTCGGTGGTGGACACCATCAACGGCATCTCGGATCAGACCAACCTGCTGGCCTTGAATGCTGCCATCGAGGCCGCCCGGGCCGGTGAGCACGGTCGCGGTTTTGCCGTGGTGGCTGACGAGGTGCGCCAGCTGGCCAAACGCACCCAGTTGGCCACCCGGGAGATCGATGAGATGATCGGCGCCCTGCAGCAGCAGACTCGCCAGGCAGTCACCCAGATGCAGACCAGTGTCGCCACCGCCCAGCAGGCGCGGGATCAGGCGACGGATGCCAGCGAGCGCTTCCTGGCCATCGCCCGCCAGACCGGCGAGCTGGCCGAGCACAGCGACATGATTGCCGCCGCCGCCGAACAGCAGACCCAAGTAGCCAACCAGGTCACCGATGCCCTGGTGGTGATCCGCGATGCGGTGGAAGAGACGGAACACGTGGCCAAGGAGCTGGGGCAGACCGGCCACAGCCTGCGGCACTCGGCCGAAGGCATGGAAGCCATGGTGATGAGCTATCGGCTGCCCGCCTAATCACAGGTTTTTGGTTGAACAAAAACGCCGTCCTAGGACGGCGTTTTTTTATACCGGCTCGCCGGCCTCGTCCATCGCCACCACCTGGGTTTCCGCCAGGGCCATGGCCTGCCAGTCGGCAAAATGCGGATCACCCAGCAGGGTGTCGCGGTAGGCGGCGGCCACAGGCGGACAGTCGATGCCGTAGGTGGCCAGGCGCGAAGCCACCGGCATGAACATGGCATCGGCCACGCTGTAGGAGCCAAACAGCCAGGGGCCCGCACTGCCATGGGCCTCACGGCAGGACTGCCACAGGGTGAACAGACGCACCAGATCTGCCTGGGCCGCCGCCGACAGGCTGACCCGGCGCCGGGCGCGGATATTCATGGGCAACTCAGAGCGCAATGCCGTGAAGCCGGCGTGCATCTCACAGGCCAGGCTCCTGGCCTGGGCCCGCACCAGGAGATCGGCCGGCCACAAGGCCGGATTGACGTCGGCGGCGTATTCGCAGATGGCCAGCGACTCCCAGAGGGTCTGCTGTGGCAGCACCAGCAAAGGCACGGTACGGCCGCCCCCCAGGGCTGCCACCTGAGGGTGGAATTCCGGGGTATCCAGCCAGAGTTTTTTGAGTTCAAACGGGATGCCGGCATGGCGCAGGGCCATGAAGGGACGCAGGGACCAGCTGGAATAGTTGCAATTGCCAATCACCAGGCAGGGTAGGCTCATCGGGACTCCTTGTAGGTTCACCCAGGCTAACGGAAGCCCTATCCTGCGCCATTGGACGACGGGATCAACCCTCTGAAGGCAGGGAATTGCCAAAAAAAACCCCGCGCCAGGCGGGGTTCTTCCATAACGGCCGGGCTTAGAGCACCTTGGCGATGGCCTGGCACAGGGGGCCTATGTTGGACTGGGTGATCCCCGCCACGCTGATGCGGCCTGAGCCGACGATGTAGACGCCGAACTCGTTTTTCAGCCGCGCCACCTGCTCCTTGGACAGGCCGGAGAAGGAGAACATGCCGTTTTGCTCGGTCATGAAGCTGAAGTCCTGGCTCACGCCTTCGGCCTTCAGGGTGGCGACAAACAGCTCGCGCATCTTCCAGATGCGATCCCGCATCTCCTTCACCTCGTCGATCCACTGGGCCTTCAGGACCGGATCCTTGAGCACAGTGGTCACCACGGCGGCGCCGTGGGCCGGCGGGTTGGAGTAGTTGGCACGAATGGTGGTCTTCACCTGGCTGAAGGCCACCTGGGCCACCTGGGCGCTGTCGGTTACCAGGGTGAAGGCGCCCACCCGCTCGTTATACAGACCGAAGTTCTTGGAGAAGGAGCTGGCCACCAGCATCTCGCGATGATGACGGGTGAACAGCCGCAGGCCGGCGGCGTCTTCATCCACACCCTTGGCAAAGCCCTGATAGGCGAAGTCGAAGAAGGGCAGCAGCTGCTTGTCGGCACAGAGCTTGGCCAGGGTTTCCCACTGCTCCAGGGTCGGATCTATGCCGGTGGGGTTATGGCAGCAGCCGTGCAGCAGCACCACATCGCCGGGGGCGGCCTGGCTCAGATCCGCCACCATGCCGTCAAAGTCCAGCCCGCGGGTCACCGGGCTGTAGTAGCGGTATTCGGCGGTCTCCATGCCGGCGGCGCCGAACACTTGGAAGTGGTTGACCCAGGTGGGGTTGGAGATCCACACCTTGCGGGCGATCTGCTGGCGAGCCAGGAACTCGGCACCGATGCGCAGGGCACCTGTGCCCCCCGGCGCCTGAGCGGTACGGGCCCGCTGGCTGGCCAGGATCTCGTGATCGGCACCAAACAGCAGGATCTGAACCTGCTGGCCGTACTCGGCGGTGCCTTCGATGGAGAGGTAGTTCTTGGTCTTTTCCGTTTCCAGCAGGATCTGCTCGGCCTGCTTGACGCAACGCAGGATCGGCGTCTCGCCAGCTTCGTTCTTGTAGATGCCGACCCCCAGGTTGATCTTGTCGGTGCGGCTGTCGTTACGAAACTCTTCGGTCAATCCCAGAATGGGATCCGCGGGCGCGGCGGTTACCTTCTCAAACATGTTAGTCCCTGTCCTGTAGGTGAGAATGGGCTCGTCTTGCGGGCACAAGCCGAGATACTCGGTACGGCCCGCCTGTTATACCACCCGAGCGGGTGGCAAAAAATGCTTTTCATCACGTCTGCCTGCCGGGCGGTCAACCCAGCAGCTGCCACTGCTGGCCCAGGCAATAGGCCTCTAACGGCAACCAGCTACCACTGTCCACCAGGGGCGCCAGCAAGGCCGCCAAGCCACTGCCCAGGGCCGTGGCCGACCAGCGCTGCCCTTCTGGCAGGGGCTGGGCATAGTGGCGAACGAACTCGGGCCAGCGCGCCGGCAGGGCCAGCCGCAATGGGCGACCCAGTGCCTCGGCCAGGCTCTGGGCCTGGGCCAGGGCCTGGGGATGCAGATCCCCTACCTGCCCCCAGGCCACCCCCGGCGTCATGGCCTGCATGAAGCGGGTCGCCAGCGCCGGACACTCGGGCGGCGAGAGCAACAGCAGCTGGCCCGTCTCCTGCGGCAGGCTGACATAGCCGCTGCGCCGGCTCACGGTGAGCACCCGCTGGGCCGGCGCCTGGGCCCACAACAGCTTGGTGAGCCGAGCCAGGGCCGGCTCCGGCAGGGCCAGCTCTCCCAAGGTGGCCAGAATGGGGGCCGCATCCAGCATGCCGCCCTCGCTGAAAAACAGGCTGAAGGGCACCGAGGATCGCAGCCGCAGCAGGCCATCCTGACTGGGCTCAATCCCCGACTCCCGCAATGCCGTCAGCTCCACCTCCGGCCAGGCATGCTGGCGATCGCCGTGCAGCAAGGCTCCCAGCACCTGACGGTGGCAGCGGGCCGGCAACTCCAGCCCCAGGGCCTGCAAGCGCGCCTCGGCACTGCCAGCGGACAGGATCTGCTGCTCGGTCTGCAGCTGGCCCAGCCGTTGGCGGCCCAAAGGGGTGAGGCGATAGCGCCCCTCCCCCAGATCCTCCGCCAGCCCCTGCTCCTGCCACAGCGCCAGTTGCAGCAAGGCCCAGCGTTTGCGCACCCGTACCGGCGCCTCCCCTAGCAGGGCCGCCACCAGCAAACGGGTGCCATCGTGTTCCAGTGCCTCGTGCATGCCTTCCCTGCCCTGCTGCAGACCCATTACCAATAAAAAAAGGGGGCACTCGGGCCCCCTCCATCAGGCGTTCAGACGCACCTCGTCGCCGCTGGTGTAGCCGAAGCCACGCAGGCCCACCACGTGCACGTGTTCATGCTGGCCGTGCACCTTGCGGATCAGCTTGTAGGTGGTGCCCTTCTCCGGGCTGATGTTCTCCGGCGCGGCGATGAGCAGCTGCATGTCCTGCCGTTCGCACAGCTCGAACAGGGTGGCGATGGACTTGGCATCCAGCCGCGCCGCCTCATCGAGGAACAGCAGGCGGCAAGGCTGCATCTCCTTGGCCCGCAGCCGCTTGGAATCCTCCTCCCAGCTTTGCAGCACCATCAGCAAGATGGCCTGGCCGGTGCCGATGGCCTCGCCGGTGGACAGGGCGCCGCTCTCGGCCCGCAGCCAGCCGTCCACGCCCCGCTGCACCTCAATCTCCAGCTCCAGGTAGTTGCGGTAGTCCAAGAGTGCCTCCCCCAACACCTGATAGGAACGCTCGCCCTGATCGATGTGGGGGTTGAGGCGGCCAAACAGCTTGGCCATGGCCTCGGAGAAGCTCATCTGGTTGTCGGCAAACAGGTCCTGGTGCAGGGTGGCCTGCTCCCCCAGGGCGCTGAGCAGTCGGCCATAGGCCTCCCGCACGTTGACGTTGAGCCGTACGCCGCGTACCTGACCGAAGGCGATGTTCTGCAGCCCCTGGTTGAGCACCCGGATGCGGTTCTGCTCCCGGCGGATGATGTTGTTGATCTTGGCCGCCACCTCGGTGGAAGAGAGCGACAGGTGAGTCTCACGCTGCTTCAGCTCTTCGGCCAGGCGGGAGAGCTCGATCTCCATCTCTTCGATGGCTTCCACCGGATCGTCCGAGCGGATGATGTCGTGACGGATCCGCTCCTTGAGATAGCGATAGACCTTCACATAGAAGGCCACCTTCTGGGCCGTGTTGCGATTGCCCTCGGACAGCCGCAAGGTGTCCCGCAGCTCCTCGTCGTGGGCCACCGCCAGGCGCAGGGCCCCCAGGGCCTTGTCGGAGATGGAGCGCAGCTCGTCGCCGTCCAGATAGGCCAGCTCGCGGCGGTTGAGGCGCTTCTCCACGTCGTTGTCCCGGGCCAGCCGCACCACCTCGTTCCAGTTCACCTTGTGCTGGATCAGGGCCTTGCGGGCAGTTCTGTAGTCCTTGCCTTCCAGCAGAAGGCGCTGGCTCAGGCTGTCGATGTCCCGGCGGCAGACCTGGAACTGGGCCTCGGCCTGGGTGCGGCGGGTGCGGGTGCGCACCAGCTGCTCCTCCACCTGACGCTTGTGCTCCCGGGCCTTCTCCTCCATGTCGGCAGCCACCTGCAGCCCCATGGCACAGAGCTCCTGGCGGAACTCGTCCAGGGTCTGGCGCTTGGCCTCGAAGCTCGATTGCAGGGCGGTCTTCACCTGCATGGCCTCGGTGAAGCGGCCCTGGATCTGCTGATGCTGCTCGGCGGCCTGCCGGCGGGTCAGCTCGGCCTGGGCCAGCTTCTCCTTGAGGCGCTCGCTGATCTGGGAGGTTTCCCCCAGCATGGACTCGGCATCGGCATAGGCCAGATGGGGCACCCGCCCCTGCAGCTCGTCCAGGGCGAAGCTTTGCCGACGCAGCAGGCTCAGCTGTTGCTCGGCCTGCTGCAGTTGTTCCTGCAGCGCCTCTATCCCCTGGGGATCTTCCTTCAGCAGGTGCTGCTGCTCGGCCAGTTTGAGCAGGGCAGCGCCGTGGCGGGCCAGCCACTGCTGGGCCTCCTCCAGCTGGGCCTGCTGGGCGCGCAGCTGAGCCAGCTGCTCATCCAAGTCCCCCTGGGCCAGCAGGTGCCACTGGGGCTCGAGTCTTTGCAGCCGGGTGAGCCGCTGCCCCTGCTGCTGCAGGGCGGCTTGCAGCTGACCCTGTTGCTGCTGGGCCTGCTCCAGCTGGCCTTGCCACTCCCGCAGCTGGGCCTGTTTGATGGCCAGCTCCTCTTCGGGATCGGGCAGGAAGGCCACGTTCTGGTGTTCGGCAATAAACTGGCTGAAATGGTGATAGGTGCGGGAGAGCTTCTGCTGCTCGAAGGCCAGCTTGGCATGCTCCTCGATGAGGGCCTCCCGCTCGCTCTCCAGCGCCGCGATACGCTGCTCCCGGGCCGCCCGGCCAAACTGCGGCTGGTGCGGGAAGCGCGAATAACGCAGCTGACGATCGCTGGCGCGCACCACCAGGGCCTGACCCCGCTCGCTGGCCTCCAGCAGATCCTCGTCGAAGGCATCCGGATTGCCCTGGATGAGGTAGATGTCCTCCGGCAGATCCTCCAGGCCACCCAGGGTGGTGACGGCGGCGTCCAGATCCGCCACGACGATGGCGTTACGCGCCGGGCCGTAGAGGGCGGAGTAATAGGGGGCGTCTTCCAAGCTGATGTCGTCGTAGACGTCACTCAGCAGGGTGCCGTGCAGCTGCTCGGCGATGCGCAGCAAGCCTTCGTCGGCGGCGCCGCCCACGTTCTGCAGCCGGCGGATCAGGCTCTCCAGTGACAGCTTGCGCTCATGCAGCTTGTTCTTGCTGGCCTCGGTGGCCCGTTCGGCCTCCAGGGTCTTGTGCATGGCCTGGCTCACCGCCTGGGGGTTTTCCAGGGCTTCACCGCACAGCTCCCGCAGCTTGTCGAGCTTCTCCTGGGCGATGAGGTAGGCCGGCGCCAGCTTGCGCAGGGTCTCGATACGCTCCTGGGTGGGTTGCAGCCGCTGCTGAACACCGATGCGTGACTCGGCGGCCTCCCGCAACCGGCCCTGCACATCCTCCTGGGCCGCCTGGGTCAGCTCGATGGCCAGAGCCAGATCCGCCTCGCTGGCCAACGGCTGGCCCAGGGCCTGGGACAGCTCGCTCACCTCGGCCTGCAACCGGCTGCGTTGCTGCTGGTTGCGCTCGGCCTCCTGCAAGGTGCGCACTATGGCCTGGCCACGGGCCTGCAGCTGACGGGCCTCGTCGGCTTGCTTGAGCAGGGCCTGACTCTGGCTCCAGGCCTCGCTGCGGGCCACAGGCCCCATTATGCCGGTGAGCAGGGCCAGGGCCGATTCATACTGATCGGCGGCGGCGCGGGCCAGGTTGAAGCGCTGCTGCAGCGCCAGCAAGGCCTCGGTCTGAGCCTGCTCCTGGTGCTTGGCCTGCTGCTGAAAGTGGCCCAGGGTCTCGGGCTCCAGCTGCGGCAGATTGCACAACTCCCGGGCGGCCTGCAGGGCCTGGCGAGCCTGACGGTACTGAATGGCGCGGGTCTGCTGCACATCCAGGGCCTGCTGGTAGTCGGCCAGCTGGCTCTTGAGGCTGTCCACCTCCGCCTCGGCCTGGCCCTTGCGCCCTTCCAGCTCGGCCTTCTGCTCGGCGATCTCCTCGCTGATGGCCAGCTGTTCTTCCAGACGCTGGCTCAGGTCCGTCACGTCCTCGGCGTACTGGGCAATCTTGCCGTTCAGCGCCACGGCGTTGATCACCTTTGCCAGGTGCTCGGAGGCCACCTCCAGCTCGTCGGTGAGCTGGGTTTCTCTCGCGCTCATCTGCTCCACTTCATCCGCCAGATAGATGGCGCGCTGCTTCTCTTCCCGCACCAGACGGTGCTTGTCCTGCAGCTGACGGCGCCAGTGCAGGGCGCCCTCGGAGAGCCGGCTCTTCTCGGCGCTGTTGCGCACATAGTCCGCCGCCACATAGTGGGTGGTTTCTGTGATGAGGTTGCGGAACAGATCCCGCTGGCCCTGGGTTTCGCGAATGGCGTCCAGGGTGCGGCGGTTTTCGTAGATGGCCGCTTCCATGTCCTGGAAGGCCTTGCGCACCCCTGAGTTCTCCGGCAGCAGGTATTCCCGCAGGGAGCGGCTGATGGACGAGGAGATGCCGCCATACAGGGAGGCCTCGATCAGCCGGTAGAAGCGCGATCTATCCTTCTGATCCCGCAGCTTCTTGGGGGTGATGCCGTACTCGAACATGAAGTTGTGATAATCGGTCACCGAATTGAACTTGGCCACCTTGAGGGCCCCCAGCTCGGCGGCGGCCTTGCGCAGATCGGCGAAGGCCCGCACCTTGGCCTTGCCGTCATCCAGCCGCTCCAGCAGCAGGTCGGTGGGGGCCACCTCGTCCGGCACCTCCAGCAGGGCGAAGGGGGTGATGTTGACCTTGTTGTCCCGGTTGGCCACCTGCTCCAGGTGGACGCCCACCCAGATGCGCTGATCCCGGGAGTTCACCACGTCCAGCAGTGAGTAGCAGTGGCCGCGCTTGAGCTTGCCGTACAGCCCCTTGTCGCGGCTGGCGCTGGAGCTGCCCGCCTCCGTGGTGTTGCGAAAATGCAAGAGCGACTGGTCGGGGATGAGCGCCGTGATGAGGGCTGCCATGGAGGTGGACTTGCCCGCACCGTTGCCGCCGGAGAGGGTGGTCACCAGGGCGTCCATCTCGAAGGTCCGGGCAAAGAAGCCGTTCCAGTTCACCATGGTGAAGGATTTGATCTTACCGCGCATGCTCATACATCCAGCCCCAGTTGTTCTTCTTCCATCTCGTCATCGGTTTCATCCAGCAGGTGTTCGCTGGTGGGCAGCTCATCATCGTGCAGGATGGCCTCCCCTTCGCGGATCATCCGCAGCTGCACCTCACGGGGATCCTCGTCACCCCGCACGTCGGCGCCAAAGCGGAACACCGACTCGTTGATGCGAAAGCGATCGCCGGTGCCCAGGGCGGTGACCATGCCCAGCCGCTTCAGGCGCCGCAGGGTGGTGCGCAGCCGCTCCAGCAGCCGGCGTTTGTCCAGATCCGAGCCGCCACTGCGCTGGTGCACCATGCGCAATAGCTGCTGCTCGTCCGCCAGGGTCAATATCTCCTCCTGCAGATCCGCCAGGTTGAAGATGCCTTCGTTGGCCAGCCGATCCGGACTCAGGTAGAGGTAGCACAGCACCTTGCCCACCAGCATATCCAGCTCGGAGAGCACAGAGGTGGCGATGTCGGAGCTGGGCCGCGGCCGCAGGTAGAAGAAGCCTTCCGGCGCCTTGATGAGCTCGGCGGCATAGCGGGCATAGAAGACATCCAGCTCGCTGTGGAACTCCAGCAGGTAGGAGTGGTTGTCCAGATCGTCGGCACTGATGTGCCGGCCGCTACGCAGGGCGGTGTCCAGCTTGGGGAACAGGGGGTTGGCAATGGCCTGGGCCAGTCGCAGCCCCATGGGGAATTCAGTATTGGTCAATGACATGGGCCTGTACCTTAGCACCGGTTTCGTTGATGGGTTTCCACTTGGGCTGCTTGAAGCCCGCCAGCTCCGCCTCGGCATGACCCAGGCGCACCGCCTCGTCCACCAGCATGCGGGTGACGTCGAAGTGCTGGAACTGGGGATAGGCCTGCAGGTACTCCCGCAGCACCTCCGCCAAATCCAAGGGCTTGCCTTCATCCCGATAGGCGGCCAGATGGGCCTGGATCCGCTCGGTGAGGGCATTGCCCAGATCCTGCATCTGCTGGTATTCCAGCTCTTCTGGCACCTCGCCCGTGACCTCCTCGCCATGCAGCGCCAGAGTCTCGTCCCGCAGCTCCAGCAGCCGATGCTCCTGGGCCACCCGCAGCAGCCAGTTATGCTGATCGAAGTCGCGGATGGAGTCCCGCAGCCGCTGGCTGAAGGCGCGGTGCTTGTCCATGTCGATGGCGGTGCGGATGAACTTGTGCACGTGGCGGTCGTAGCGGGCCCACAGCTCGATGCACTGCTGGCCCCAGCTGATGATGGCGTCGATCCGTCCCTGCAGGCTGTGGGTCAGATCCGCCACATGGAACAGCTCGTCGCGGCCCTGGCAGGCCTCCTGAATGTTGAGCAGCCCTTCCTGCAGCTGATGGCCCGCCGCATCCAAGGTGTCCTGCAACTCTTTGAGGGTCTGGCCCGTCTCGTGCAGCAGCTGCTCACAGCTGTGGATGGCCTGGGTCCAGTTGAGGTTCAAGAGCTCGGCGATCTGGGCCTTGACGTGGTTTTGCTGCTCGTCCATGGCCCGCTGGGTGAGATCGATGCGCCCCAGTATCTCCTCCACGGAGAACTTGAGCCGCGGGTAGACCTGCTGGTTCCACTGCTGGATGTCGTCCGCCGCCAGGGCCGAGCGATAGCTCTTCTCCAGCTCGCCGGCCACCTGCTCCAGCAGCAAGGAGAGCTTGATGGTGCTCACCTCCCGCTGTTCGGCGAAGAAGTCGACGATGGACACCGCCAGCCGGGTCAGTCGGTAGAGGCTTTCGCCGGCGGTGGGATCGGCGTTGAAACGCGACAGCAGCTTCTGGCGCACCAGTTCGTTGATGGCGTTGTTGGCCCGGCTGGTGACCGTTTCGTCTACCTGGCCAAACACCTGGCTGACATAGCCGAAGGCATCGTGCAGGGCCGCCTCGGTCAGCTCCTGGCTCAGATCCCCCTTGGAGAGGGCCGAGATGGCGATGAGAAAGGCCAGACGGTCGTTGGGCAGGCTCAGCGCCAGCCCTTCCTGCCTGACCCAGCCCACCAGCTCGGGCAGGGTGCGGGATTGCTCTGTCATGCTCGCTTGGTACTCGATTGGTTATCTGTGTTGTTCTGTGTGGCCGCGGACGGCGGCCAGGCGGCGGCCGTCGGACGCCGGGCCATCACATGGACATAGCGCCCCAGGGAAACAAAGGGTTCCTGGCGGCAGTAACGCTGCTCCATGGCCAGCAGATCGTCAAACTTGGTCACCTGATCCGTCTTGTGGCGCATGTAGTCATGGATGACCCGTACCCCCGTCTTGCCCAAGAGCGTCATGCCGGCGTCGGTCAGCCAGCCATAGACGGCCTCAGGCTCCTGAGGATTGCTGGGGGTCAGCTTCTGCTTGCGCTGCTTGACCAGGCCAGCCCGGATGTAGTCGAAGTTGCCCACCACCAGGCTCTGAAACAGCAGGGCCTGCCGATTGTAAAACATCAAGGAGAGGATCCCTTCGGGCGCCAAAAAACCCAGCAAGGATAACAGTGTGTCCCGCGGCGCACTGAGCCATTCCAGCACGGCGTGGCACAAGATGAGATCAAACTCACCCTCCAGCTGGGCCGGCAGATCCTGGATGGCGCAATGGATGAGTCGCACCCGGTCGCTGAGCCCCTGCTCGGCCAG
This sequence comes from Pseudaeromonas paramecii, assembly GCF_039540575.1. Taxonomy (NCBI): domain Bacteria; kingdom Pseudomonadati; phylum Pseudomonadota; class Gammaproteobacteria; order Aeromonadales; family Aeromonadaceae; genus Pseudaeromonas; species Pseudaeromonas paramecii. Next base: position 4,155 of record NZ_BAABFC010000001.1, on the reverse strand, counting down.
CTGGCGCGCTGCCTCGTCCAGCATGTCGGCGGAGAGATCGCACAGCACCACCTGGTGCCCCAGTGCCGCCAGCTGTTGGCTGAAGAAGCCAAAGCCGCCGCCGGCATCCAGAATGCGCAGGGGACGCTGGGGCAACTGCGCCAGACACGTCAGCAAATCCTGCCACACCACGGCGGCGCGGATCCGCCCTTTGCCGGTGCCATAGATGTTCTGGGCAAACTTCTGCGCCAGGCCATCGAAGCTCTGATCGGCTTGGGCTTTATTCGCTTGGCTCTGATCCCGCTGCAAAATCTTGGGTTCCCCTGAGGTGATTGGCCGGCTATTCTGGCACATCCCCCGGGGCCTGAAAACGGCACCCCTTCCAGTCGTCGAGAGAATGGCCATGTTCTGGTTAAAAAAGGTGCTGGGCAATCTGCTGATGCCGCTGCCCATGGTGTTGACCCTGCTGCTGCTGGGTCTACTCTTGCTGTGGCTGACCCGTCGGCAGCGCCTGGGCAAGACGCTCATCACGCTGGGCGTACTTCTGCTGTGCCTGTTTTCCCTGCGGCCCGTCAGCCTGGCGCTGCTGCGCCCCCTGGAGCAGCAATACCCGGCCTACGCCGGCCAGGGCCGGCTCGATTACATTCTGGTGCTGGGCCACGGCCAGGTGAGCGACCCGACCGTGCCCGCCTGGAGCTACGGGACCGAAGACAGCAATGCCCGGGTGGCCGAGGCCATCCGTCTCAAGGCCCTGCACCCCGAGGCCACCCTGGTGTTCTCCGGCAACACCCAGGACGATCCCCTCTCCTGCGCCGGTTACTACGCCCAGCGCGCCGAGGCCGCCGGCATCCCTCGCAGTCAGATGGTGCTGTTTGAGGATGCGTTCGATACCCAGGACGAGATACAGCATTACGCCAGCCTGGTGCACGGCGGCAAGACGGCGGCCCTGGTGACCTCCGCCTATCACATGCCCAGAGCCATGGCCATGGCCCGCGGGGCGGGCTTCACTCCCACCGCCGCCCCCACCGACTTCAAGGCCAAGTTGGCACAACGTCCCCTGCCCCTCTACTCTCAGCTACCCAGCAGCCGCTTCCTCTACCTGAGCACCCTGGGGGTGCATGAGCGGATCGGCCTGCTATGGACCCGTCTGCGGGGACAGTCCAAAGATTGAGCTTTGTCCAAGACAAACACTGACTTGGATCAGTAAAAAACCAAAAAAATTTCGAAGCGCCAAAGGCCTTCGACTACCCGGGGCCAGACTTCGCTCTTATAATGGCCCGCAGCTAATACCATCTGGAGGATGAAAGAATGAGACAACCATTGGTCATGGGTAACTGGAAGTTGAACGGCACCAAAGCCTCTGTTGAAGCCCTGGTTAAGGCGCTGATCGAACCGGCCGCCAAGGCAGAAGGCGTTGAAGTGGCCGTTTGCCCGCCGGTGATCTTCCTGGGCCTGGTCGAGAAGCTGGCTGAAGGCAGCCGTATCCAATACGGTGCCCAGAACGCCGACGTTCACACCTCTGGTGCTTTCACCGGTGAAAACTCCCCGGTCATGCTGAAGGAATTCGGCTGCAAGTACGCCCTGGTGGGTCACTCCGAGCGCCGCACCCTGCACGCCGAAACCGACGCCGTGGTAGCCGCCAAGTACGAAGCCATCCAGGCTGCCGACCTGGTACCGGTACTGTGCATCGGTGAAACCCTGGAACAATTCGAAGCCGGTACCACCAACCAGGTGGTTGAAGAGCAACTGAAGGCCGTGATCGACCGTTGCGGTATCGCCTCCTTCGCCAAGGCCGTGGTTGCCTACGAACCCGTATGGGCCATCGGTACCGGCAAGACCGCTACCCCGGAAATCGCCCAGGCCGTTCACGCCCACATCCGTGGCTACCTGGCCGGTTTCGACGCCGACGTGGCTGCCAAGGTACAGATCCTGTACGGTGGTTCCGTGACCGGCGCCTCTGCGGCCAACCTGTTCGGTCAGCCGGACATCGACGGTGGTCTGGTGGGCGGCGCCTCCCTGAAGCCGGATGATTTTGCTCAAATCATCGCTGGCGCCAAGCAGTAATAGAAACAAACGAGGGTGCCTGTGGGCACCCTTGTCTTTGAGCTCGCTGACCGTCGCCCCCTGGATCCTGCCGGGACAAGGCAGTGCATTATAAGAAGCGGCAGCTCTGCCACGCCGAGCTAGACTGCAGATCGACATCCAGCGTGAACCGACGGCCAAGCGCCGACTTTTTTAACGTTCTGACGACTTATAGAGGCACACTATGATCAAGAAAATTGGCGTCCTGACCAGCGGCGGTGACTCACCGGGCATGAATGCGGCCATCCGTGCCGTGGTGCGTGCTGCGCTGTCCAAGGGCATCGAAGTTTACGGTGTTCGGGACGGCTACCTGGGTCTGCACCAGGACCGGATCGAAAAGCTGGAGCGCCACAGCGTCTCTGACGTGATCAACCGCGGCGGTACCTTCCTGGGCTCTGCCCGCTTCCCCGCCTTCAAGGAAGAATCCGTCCGCCGCGAAGCCATCGAAAATCTGAAGAAACACGGCATCGACGCCCTGGTGGTGATTGGTGGTGACGGCTCCTACATGGGTGCCAAGAAGCTGACCGAGATGGGCTACCCCTGCATCGGCCTGCCCGGCACCATAGATAACGACATCGCCGGTACCTCCTTCACCATCGGTTTCGACACCGCCCTGAACGTGGTGATGGAAGCCATCGACCGTCTGCGTGACACCTCCACTTCCCACAAGCGGATCTCCATCGTGGAAGTCATGGGTCGCCACTGCGGCGATCTGGCCATGCACGCCGCCGTTGCTGGCGGTGCCGAGTTTGTGGTGGTGCCGGAGAAGGGCTTCAACAAGGCCGATCTCATCGCTCAGATCGACAACGGCATTGCCAAGGGCAAGCGTCATGCCATGGTCACCATCTGTGAGCATGTCACCGACGTCAACGCCCTGGCCAAGGAAATCGAGGCCCACACCGGCCTGGAAACCCGCGCCACCATTCTGGGCCACATCCAGCGCGGTGGCAGCCCCACCGCCCGCGACCGTATCCTGGCCAGCCGCATGGGCGCCTATGCCGTCGAGCTGCTGATGGAAGGTCACGGTGGCCGCTGTGTCGGTATCATGAAGAACCAGCTGGTGCACCACGACATCATCGACTGCATCGAGAACATGAAGCGTCCGTTCGACGAAGAGATGTTCAAGCTGAGCGACACCCTGTTCTAACACAGGCGCGTCAGTCAGATAACAGCAGACGGGAGGCCATGGCCTCCCGTTTTTTTGCCGCCCCATTTCATCGCCGGGCAGGCTATGGCGCTGCCGACGCCTCGCAGCGCTGCCACCAGGCCAGCAGTTGCGCCGTCAGCCAGTCGGGAGCGTCCAGCGGCAGATCGTGGCCAGCCTGTTCGTGCCAGCGGATCGGCAATTGCCAGTATGCCGCCAGCCGGGCTGAACAGGCACAGTACACCAGTCTATCCTGCCGGCTGGCCAGCACTAATGTCGGGCAGGCGGGTCGAGCAGGTGCGGCCCGCGCGGCGCAATACAGCTGACGCAACAGATTACTTCGCCGGGTGCCCATCGCCTTGGCCCAGCGTTGCCATTGCGGCAGGCAGGTGGTGCGGACCAGGGGATCCTGGACTGTCATGGCCAGCAGCATGGGCTCACGGGCAACGGCGCCCAGCAACAGGGCCCAGGGCAACCGCAGCAGGGCGCCGGGCCGCAGCCGTTGATACCAGGGGTTGAGTCCGGCCAGGGAGGTATTGATCAGCGTGAGGGAGGCCACTTCATGGGGTAACGCCTGGGCCCACCCCAGACCCGCCAGCCCCCCCAAGGAGAGGCCGACGATATGCCAGGGCGGCTGGGCAGCGTTCGGCAGTTGTGCCCGCAAGGCGGTCACCAGTTCGGCCAGGTGGCAGGGGGAAACTTGCTGCCACAGGCGCCCGTTGCCCGGGATGTCCGGGCAATAGACGGCCTGCCCCCAGGCCTGCGTCAGCGACACCGGCCACTGCTGCCAGTGGCGGGCATCCCGGGAGACTCCCCGCAACAGCACCACAGCATGTCGCCCCATAGGTCACTCCGAGCTGGCTTTGCTTCTGTTTCAAGCCTAGCTGTGATCTCTCTGTAGGTTGTTCACTCGGGGCATTCCCGGAGAATTGGAGGCGCCAACCAAACCA